>CATVTM010000137.1 GCA_958346935.1 uncultured Collinsella sp. | reverse complement strand
ATTTCCCGATGTCCAAGAAATGGGAGGCAGTTCACTGTCCCCTTTGTGGTGGTTTATAGCAAGTCGGTTAGTTGACGGGCTGGAAGAAGGCTACGGCTACGGCGCCGGGACCTACGTGGGTGCCGATGGTGGCGCCAATGGTGTGGACAGGCAGTTCGCCCTCGGTGTGGCCAGCCCACAGTGCCGCGCTGTCCTCGATATACTTCTTGAGCACCGCATCCGAAAGGCCCGTATAGCCGAGCGCCAGCGGCATGGAAAAGTCGATGCCGCCCGCCTTTTCGACCTTCTGGTTGAGCAGGTTACGTCCGTTCTTGGAACCGCGCGCCTTGCCCAGCTGCACGATCAGACCGTCCTCGGCAGCCACCACGGGCTTTACGTTGAGCAGCGTACCCACGGCACCGGCCGCAGCAGACAGGCGACCGCCGCGCACCAGGTACTCCAACGTCTCGAGCAGGCCGATGACGACCACGCGGTCGCGCACGGCCTCGACAGCCGCCGCAACCTGAGCCGCGCCCTGGCCCTCGTCCACCAGGCGCAGCGCATACTCGACCAGCACGCGCTCGCCCAAGGTCACGTTATTGCTGTCCACGACGAACATGTCGCCGCCCGGCGCCTCGGCAAGTGCCGTACGAGCACTCTGGTTGGTGCCCGAGAGCTTGGCACCCACGGTAATAATCACGGCCTCATCGCCGGCCTCACGCGCTTCGGCAATCGCCTGCGAAAAGGCGTACGGGTTGACCTGACCGGTCTTGGGCAGCTCATCGCGCTCCACAAGCATCTCGTAAAAGCGCTGGTGATCGATGTCGACGCCATCCATATACACATCGGTGCCAAAGGTGACGGACAGCGGCAGAACACGCAGAGCGGGGTGCTCCGCCGGCGACATATCGCTTGCGGAATCGGTAATAATGCGGACGGACATAACGAATCCTTTCTTGCGCAGGTCCCGCGCGGGGAATTTTGACAGCAATGCCCCGGCACGGCATACGCGCTCAAACGGGACTATGCAGTTTTTAATGGGAAGCAAATGCCTTGGCGGCCTTAGATCTCACGCAGGGTGTTGAGAATCGTACGCAGCGACGCATACATCTGCTCGCGCTGCTCCACACCCATAGCCTTACCGGTGGTGTCGAGCACCTCGCGAATGATGCGGTCCGCCTCGCTCATGCTCTCGCCGCCCAGAGCGGTCAGGCGCACCGGGGCACGATACTTAACGGCCGCATCACCTGAGTCGTCGACCTCGACGTAGCCGCCCTCCTCCAGATGCGCGAGCGTGCGCGAGACGGCGGCACGGGTCACGCCTGCCATGCGAGCCAGGTCAGCGCCAGTCAGGCCGTCCTTGCTGCGCTCAAGATAGTACAGGCACATAACGTCGGAGCCCTTGAGGCCCAGCCTTGCGCCCTCGGATGTCTTAATGCGCTGGATCTCCTTGTAGAGCCCGCTGATCAGTCCGACAAAGTCCTCGAAACGTGTCTCGTCGTTCTGCTGCATGTGAGACGACCGCCTTTCGCTTGCATGATGCTAACGGGTAAACATCTTAGCCGTACCGAGGAGTCCTCCATACCCAGATATCCCATTTGTTAACCCATCAACATAAAAACCACCACAAAGGAGACAGGCACCTTTGTGGTGGTTTTGACCGGCGAACATGATCCGCAGGCGCCGCTACAGCTCCACGCAGGGATTGTCGCGAGTCACAAGCGTCTTAACGACAACCGTCGCTCCCAGATAGCGCTCGAGCAACTCGGCGAGACGATCAACGGCAGCCTGGCAATCCCCCATCCGCTCGGGCTCCACGCACTCAATCGCCAGGAAAGCGTCCGCCGAATCGTCGGACAGCGCCGTGCGAACGCCGTCGCGCCAGTTCCAGCAACGGCACACAGCACCCGCGTCATCGATATAGGCAAGCTCACCGGGCAGCGTTGGATCGTCCGTCTCCTCACCAAGCGGCAGGAACGCGTCGCCGCCGTCGGTCACCGTCAGGCGCAAATTACCCTCAATAGCATGCAGATCCTCACCGCCCACGGGCAGCGCGTAGGTCAGCGAAACCGTATTGTAGATGTCCACCGCCGGCGTGATGTGGCCGACCGGCTTGCCTTTGAGCACGCGCTTGAGCAGGTTCTCGATGGAGCACCGCGCACCCTTCTTGGTCTTAAACTGACGATACGCCTCACGCCACGCCTTGACCGGCGCGTTCTCGCTGATGGTGTCGCTCGTCAGGTGACGCTCCGCATCAATGTTGGCGCGGTCGAGCAACGCGGCGATCGCATCCACGTCTTCCTGGGGAATCTGTGCCGCGGGCTTCATGCCCTTTACGACCACAACACCGATAGCCGCCTGCGGGAACAACTCCCAAAACGAATCCTCGGCAACAAAGCTCTTCATGTGCTCTCCCTTCATAGCGTGCACCCGAGTGCGGGCGCCTAAACAAAAAGCGCCCTTACGACGGCCACCTTCAAAGTCCTACGGTGCCGCCACAAGAGCGCTTACGCTGCCCCCATCCGGAGAAGGGGGCGATATGTCAGGCGTATTGTAACCCGAGTCATCCGCTCGAGCAAAACCACCACAAAGGTAACTGTGAACTGCGCCCCGAAACTTGGACTGAATAAATAGCGACTACGCCGCAAGGG
>CATVTM010000136.1 GCA_958346935.1 uncultured Collinsella sp. | reverse complement strand
ATCGCAAACAGTATGCCCTTGCCTGGACCGAGCTTCTTGAGGCGCTCGTTGACCAGCCCTCGCAACGTCTCGCCCTTTGCTCGCGCCGCCTCGACCGACATCCGGCCAAACGACGGACCGAACTCCATTGACGTCACAACGGGTTTATTCGAGCGAAGCGCGTCGGCCAAGCGGCCGCATAAGCCAAGCGAAGCGGAATCGGAGACAACCGCCCATCCGCGCTCACTAGCCAAACGCTGCAGCTCCCGCAGGAGAACCGTTTTGCCACAGCCGCGGTTTCCCGTAATGAGCATGAGCCTGCCCGGCGCTCCAGCGCCGTTGTCGAGTCCTTCCTCAAAATCTTCGATGACCGACTCGCGGCCGATGAGTATCGGGGGCCGCTTGCCGGCAGTGGGCTTAAAGGGATTTGGATTCATGTCGGACTCCTCGGATTGGCAAATCCTGGCAATAGTTATACCAACTTGTACCGAGTTATACCAACAGGATGCGACAAAGAAACTGACTCTCTATCAGCTATGGCCGAAAAACTCGGCGTCCGCCGCTCGCCAGGAGCGGAAGGTGGCGGGATCGACCTTTACGTGGGCCGCGGCGGGTACGTCGTACCATTTGACCGTGTAACCGGCGCCGTGAGAGCAAAAGACCGAATCGGGCGTGTTGGGCAGATCGGCCTCGGGCTCATAGGCCACCGCCTCGATGACGCGCTCGGCATCATGACAAGGCGCATAGCCGGCGAACTCCAGGTACAGATGCCCGCGACCGCTCGTGTAGGCAGCCACCTCCAGCGCGTAATCCTGCACCTCGGATGCCGGCACGCGACCCACAAGCTTCGCCCGGTCTCCCGCCATCGTCGGCGGCTCGTACTCGGCACCCATGCGCGTGGCATCTGAGAGCGCCCGGCCCACGCACTCCCCCGGCACCTCGAGCTCAAAGTGGTACCACGGCTCCAACAGCACGTCTGCGCCGACCTCGCGCGCCTGCATCAAACCCTGGCGAATCGCGCGGTACGTGGCCTGGCGAAAATCGCCGCCCTCGGTGTGTTTGGCATGCGCGCGGCCGCCCGTGAGCGTAATGCGCACATCGGTGATGGGCGAGCCGGTCAGCACGCCCAGGTGATCGCGCTCCATGGCGTTGGTGAGTGCCAAACGCTGCCAGTTAAGATCGAGCTCGTCGGTCGAGGTCACGGTGCCAAACTGCACGCCCGAACCCGCTGGTAACGGCTCCAGGCGCAGATGTACCTCGGCATAGTGACGCAACGGCTCAAAGTGGCCCACGCCCTCGACCGGCTGCGAAATAGTCTCCTTATAGAGAATGCCGCCGGGCTCAAACGCAATCGAAAGGCCAAAGCGATCGGCCAACACCCGCTGCACGACCTCGAGTTGCACAGCGCCCATCAACTGCAAATGAATCTGCTCAAGATGCGTATTCCAGCTTACGCCGAGCATAGGATCTTCGTCCGCCAACTCAGTCAGTGCTTTGAACACCACATGGACATCGTGTTCGCCCGGAAGCACCGTATAGGTGAGGACCGGAGCGATGACGGGTGCATCGCCCGCGGGCTCCGCGCCCAGGGCGTCCCCTGGGCGAACGTGCGCAAGACCCGTCACGGCGCAAATACCGCCAGCAGCAACTTCTTGGGCAAGCTCATACTTCTCGCCGTTATAGATGCGCACCTGATCGACCTTCTGTTCCCACGCCTCGGCACTGGAACGCCCGCTGATCATCTGTTTTGCGCGCAGCGTGCCGCCGGTCACTTTAACCCAAGCCAAGCGCTCGCCGCGATCCCCGCGGCTGACACGATAGACGCGCGCGGCAAACTCCGAGAGCCACGCCTGTTCACGCATCAGCGCGCATATGCCATCCAGCAGCTCGTCCACGCCCTGGTCCCTGAGCGCCGAGCCGGTAAAACAGGGAAAGAGCTTGCGCTCGGCAACCATGCGCGACAGCGTTGCGACGGAAAGCTCACCAGCCTCAAGAAACTCCTCGAGTGCCGCCTCGTCCAACGCAGCAGCGTCCTCCTGAACGGCGCCGCCCGCCAACAGTTCGCTGGCATCCAGGCAGCCCTCGGAAAGACGTTGCCCAAGTTGTGCCAGCAAAACATCGCGGCCGGGATTCTCCAAATCGATTTTGTTGATATAGATGAACGTCGGAATGTCATAGCGCGCAAGCAGGCGCCACAGGGTTTCGGTGTGCCCTTGCACGCCGTCGTTGGCGCCCACAACCAAAATCGCGTAGTCGAGTGCGCGCAGCGTGCGCTCCGCCTCGGCAGAAAAATCGACATGTCCCGGCGCATCCACGAGCATGACGTGGATATCGCCATGGTCGAGCATGGCCTGCGACGAGAAGATCGTAATGCCGCGCTCGCGCTCGATCGCGTTCGTATCCAGATGCGAATCGCCATCGTCCACGCGGCCGCGCTTGCGAATGCGACCCGCGTTGAACAGCATGGCCTCGGCCAGCGTGGTCTTGCCGGCATCGACATGCGCCAAGATTCCAACGACCGCTTGCTTCGACATGGCTCTCCTCTTATTGCAAGCCCATCGCACGCGGCAACGGGCACTCACGCTCCACACTGGATGATACAATTTACGGGCCGGCGGGCGAAGCGGGCCCTATCCCCCGACCGAGCTCATCGCCC
>CATVTM010000135.1 GCA_958346935.1 uncultured Collinsella sp. | reverse complement strand
GCGGCTTTGCGGGTGGTCTGGGCAACTCGCGCGACCAGGAACCCGCCACGCTCATCGCCGGCGTGGCCGTGGCGACCGCGCTCATGCCGCCTCTGTGCGCAGCTGGCTACGGCATCGCCATCGCAAGCGGGTCACTGTTTCTCTCGGCGCTCTACGAATTTGGCATCAACGTGGTCTTTATCGCACTGGCTGCCGAAGCCGTATTGCTTCTTTTACGTGTACCGCTCAAGCGCGACCTCAACGGCGACGGCATTGTGACCGCCGAGGAAAAAGCCGAGGTCGACGAGCTATCGCGCAAGGTGCGCCGCCGCATCATTGTGGGCACGGTAGTCTTTGCCATCCCCTGCATCGTTATGACGGCGGGGTCTATTGGCTCGGCGCAGGCCGGCGTGCAGGACGGCTACGGCGTCACCGAAACCACGCGCGAGCTTGCGGCGGTGCTGCCAAGCTTTAAGGATTACACCGTCGCCGTCGAGACCTCGGCCACCGAAGGCGACGAGAGGGGCATCGTCGAGCGCGAGATTGTCGCCCATGTGACGACAAGCGAGGCGCTCGGGGCACACGACCGCCACGTCGCTCGCAAGCTCATCGACCTCAACGTGCCCGAACTCGATCGCGTGGAGTTTGACGTGAAGTGATGCGGGGCGGGATGCAGTTCACACCCGCGCCCCGCTCGCCGTTTTATTGCCGTGGATCAACTGTCCGGATCGACATCGCCAGACTCCACCATAAACGCAGGTTTGGTGCTCACCAGATAAAATCGGGTCACTTCGCTATCTCTAAATAGATAGAGCTGGCCCTGCTCGCGTCGGCGTGACATATACGCCACGTGGACCGTACCGAATTCTTCGCCGTTTTCCTTCTTTAATATCAGGATGTTGGGGTCATCCGTACGCTTAAACTGCCCATCTGTGCAGATTCCGTCTTGGTCGACCAGCTGCCATCGACAGTTGTCCTCCTCAAGAAAAGCCAGGGTTTCCCGACTCGTTTTGTCATCCCGATAGTAACCATCAATGGCAAACCCTTCGGAAGCGCATTCCTGCATATAGGACGTTTCTCGGCTTATAGCAAACAGCCCTGTAGCGCCCAGGAGCACAGCCAGACAGACCACTGCAAGGGTTATCGAAATAGCACTGCGACCCATGTTAGCCCAACCGATAGTTGTTTAACGGAGCGCGAAACATACCCGGAACCTCCGATATCAGGGGGGACGTCGCCAGCAGGCTGGCGACAACTATATGTTTCTGACATTAAACCATATGGCTGCCACTCGCGGAGGAGGCATCGGCAAGCGGCGTGTTTTCATACTCCATTGGTCAAACCTAAGCGCGGCTCTACAGCTCGTACTTGTACACGCGGTAGATGTACTTTTCGGCTTCCATCTCGTAGGTGGTGATGGGCAGTCCGCAGCGATCATCTCGTCGTTTGGCAGATAGGTCACGCTGTGCTGGCCCGCGTTGAGCGAAAAATCGCCCTGAGCTTGCAGCAGCTTTTCCTCAAAGCCCGAACCGGTCCAAAAATCGGGCAAGCCCACGGAAGGCTGTAGCAAGGTCATTTGCGCAACATGTGTCCAGCAAAAACGGGTGGTAACCGGTACGGCTACCACCCGTTTGTCTTATATCCGGCTCGAAGCAGGCCGACTACTTCTTAATGCCGCGTCCCAGGCGCTCAGCGACCGACGCCACGGCACTCTCGTCGACCGAGCCGCAGCTCATGCAGCCATCGTGGGCACGCATCTGGCCGGTGACCTCGTCCATCGCGAGCGGCGCCACCTTCTCGAGCTTAAAGCCCTTGCCGGCGCGCATGTTTTCCTTGGCCACACTGATCATGAGCTTAATGCGGTTGAGCTGGTTGACCTCGGACGCACCGGGGTCGTAGTCCACCGCAACGATGTTGCTCTCGGGATGTTGACGGCGCAGCTCCTTAATCACGGCCTTGCCCACCACGTGGTTGGGCAGGCACGCGAAGGGCTGCGTGCAGATGATGTTGGGCGCACCGTGATCGATCAGGTCGAGCATCTCGGCCGTGAGCAGCCACCCCTCGCCCATGTTGTTGCACACCGAAAGCACCGTACGGGCCTTGTCGGCCATGGTGCCGATGCGCTCGGGTGCCTCAAAGCGGCGGGACTTCTCGAGCATCTCCTCCACCGGCGTGCGCATCCAGTCCACGAGCTTGATGAGCGCCTGCATACCAGCGCGCGTAGTGGCAGAGCTTCCCAGCTCGTCCTTCTGCAGCTCGGCGTTGCTCATGGAGTACAGGAAGAAGTCGAGCAGGCCCGGCACCACGGCCTCGCAGCCCTCGCGCTCGATAACGTCGACCACGTGGTTGTTGGCCGTGGGATGGAACTTGACAAGGATCTCGCCGACCACGCCCACGCGCGGCTTGGTGCCCTCGCCCGCAAGCGGCATGGTGTCGAACGCGCGGATGGCCTCGCGGCACAGCTTGGTGTAGTTGTGGCGGTTGAACTTGGGCGCCAACTTGCGGGCGCGCGCCATGTACTCCTCGTAGAGTGCGTTGGCGGCACCGGGCGTGGCCTCGTACGGGCGGCAACGATAGAGCATCTGCATCATGACGTCACCAAAGAGCACTGCGTAGACTGCCTGCTTAAGCAGTGCCGGCGTAATCTTAAAGCCGGGGTTGTCCTCACCGAGCGCCACGGCCGAAAGCGAGATCACCGGGATCTCGGGGTGGCCGCTCTCGCGCA
>CATVTM010000134.1 GCA_958346935.1 uncultured Collinsella sp. | reverse complement strand
CAGCACCGACGTGTTCTTGACCAGGTTGAGCGCCTGGTTGCACAGCGGCGGCAGGTCGCGTTGAAGATTTCCATGCGCTAGGCCTCCTCTACGTTGTCGAGCCCCAGCTCGGCCAGGCTCACACCGCGCGGACGCTCCTTGGAGCGGCGCTCGAGCCACTGCACCAGCATGGCGAGCGGAAAGCAGATGATGAAGTACATAAGGCAGCAGACGATGTACCCCTGCAGGTAGCCATACAGGCTTACGAAGTTGTCGGAGCGATACATAAGGTCGCCGCCGGCGACGAGCGCCAGCACCGACGTGTTCTTGACCAGGTTGAGCGCCTGGTTGCACAGCGGCGGCAGGATGATCTTGAACGTCTGGGGTAGCACGATGTACCAGTAGGCCTGCGCGCGGGTGAAGCCCTGGCTCTGAGCCGCCTCCATCTGACCGCGCGGAACGGCCTCGATGCCGGTGCGGATGACCTCAGAGATGTAGGCCGCGTGATACAGGCCCACGCCCAGAAAGCCCAGCACGAACGGCGCGATACGCACCGGCTGGTCAGCACCGGTTATGGCCTGCAAAAACTGCGGGCCGGCCATGTACATAAAAAGCACCTGCACGGGCAGCGGGGTGTTCTGGTAAAACTCCACGTACACGCGACTGATGGCGCGCAGCACGCGCGAACGGGTGGTCGAGAACACGCCCAGCAGCGTGCCCAGCACCAGCGACAGCAGCAGGCCGGCAACAACCACCTGCAACGTCACGCCAAAGCCCTCCCAGAAGGGCCCCATGTTTTGAAATGTCGTCGACCAGCGGTCGGCGTCAAACAATCCTTCGAGCATTTGATTCCTTCCTTGGACGAACGCTTACACAAGACCCCAGGTCTTGACCTCTTGATCGAGCCAACCATCGGCCAGGCGATCGCAAATCACCTGATCGACCACGGCCGAAAGATCGCAACCCTTCTTGGTCGCCACGCCGTAGCCTTGCTCGCCAAACTTGACCTCGGGCTGCAGCAGCTCGACGGTCTCGTTCATGTAACCGGCCAGCGTGGAGCGGTCCATGGCAAAGACGTCGATATTGCCGGCGTCGAGCGAGCTCTTGATGATGGGGTAGCCGCTAAAGGCCCTAAACTCGGGCTTACAGCTAAAGCCGTTGTCCTTGATCATCTGCTCGATCAGGCCCTGCGTGGTAGCACCCTGGCTCACGCCAATGACCTTGCCGTCCAGGTCCTCAATCGAGGTAAAGCCCGAACGCTTCTTGACCATGAGTCCCACGTAGTCGGTGCGGTACGGCGTCGAGAAATCCCAGCTCTTCTTGCGCTCGTCGGTAATGGTGTAGGTCGCCGCGACCACGTCAAGCTGGCCGTTATCGATCAGCGGGCCGCGCGTCTTGGGCGTTACGTCGGTAAACTCGACAAGCTCCTGGGCGCGGGCATCCTTGTAGCTGACGCCAAAGACGGCAGCGGCGATCTGGTAGCACAAATCGACTTCCATGCCCTCAAAGCGGCCCTTGGCGGTGTCGTAATAGCCATAGCCGGGAACGTCCTTCTTAACGCCGGCATTCAGATGGCCACGCGACTTGATGGCCGCAAGCTTGGACCCCTTGTCGGAGCCCTCACCGCTGGTGGAGTTGCCGCAACCGGTAAGTGCGGTCCCCGTCAGCGCAAGCATGCCGGCGCCAGCCAGCTGCAAAAAGTGACGACGCGACACGGCCGCCCTCGTCATATCCGTCATGTCCATCACCGCGCCTAGTGCAGAATCTTGGACAGGAACTCGCGGCAACGCGGGTTCTCGGGGTTATCGAAGAAATGCTCGGGCGTGCCCTCCTCCAGGATGCGGCCGTCCTCCATAAAGATGACGCGGTCGGCCACCTGGCGCGCAAAGCCCATCTCATGCGTCACGCAGATCATGGTGATATCCTCCTGCGCGAGCTCAATCATAACGTCCAGGACTTCCTGGACCATCTCGGGGTCGAGCGCCGAGGTCGGCTCATCAAACAGGATGATGGGCTGCTTGGTGCACAGGGCACGGGCGATGGCGATGCGCTGCTGCTGACCGCCCGAGAGGTTCTGCGGATACTCGCCGGCCTTATGCGCCATGCCGACGCGCTTGAGCGCGGCGATGGCGATCTCGGTCGCCTCCTCCTTGCTCTTCTTTTGCAGCTTGATGGGCGCGAGCGTCAGGTTGCCCAGCACCGTCATGTTGGGATACAGGTTGAACTGCTGAAACACCATGGAACTATACTTGCGAGCCATCTCCAGGTGGTTCTTTTTGGTGAGCGGCGTACCGTCGATGACGACCTCGCCCGACGTGGGCTCCTCCAGATAATCGACGCAACGGATGAGCGTCGACTTACCCGAGCCGGAAGGCCCGATCATTACGAGCTTCTCGCCGCGCTTGACGGTGAGGTTGATATCTTTGAGCACATGCAGGTCGCCAAAGTACTTGTTGAGATGCTTGATCTCGATCATGTCTGCCATGAATGTCCCTTCCCTGCGTTTATACGAATTGCACTATTGTACGGAAAGAACCACGTTTCCGCAGCCCACACTGCATCCCCGTAAAGAACCCGCAACCTTTCACCCACTCATTGGGGACAGACTTAAATGAGTGCCCGCTCATTGGGCACTCATTTAAGTCTGTCCCCAATGAGCGCTTTTTGCTGCAACCGCCCTTGTTGAGCATAAGTCAGCGAAAACCCGCACACGCGAGCAAGGTGACGTGAAATCAGAACCACCCTTAAAAAGGGTGGTTTGCTCTTAGGGTATAACCCACGGGCC
>CATVTM010000133.1 GCA_958346935.1 uncultured Collinsella sp. | reverse complement strand
GAGCGGCTATCATACCCACCGTCGCCTCAAGACCGGGGCGGCCGAGCAGTTCGGGTCCGATATCCTGCTCGTTAAACCTAAAACCAAAGGAGTACATAATGATCAAGAAGGTCATGGAGGACTACAAGGTCCTGTTGCGGAGCATTCCCGCGGCAACGGTTTCGCTGTTTATCGTGAGCGTCATCATGATGAACCTGCTGGCCAACAAAGAGCTCATCAGCCTGCCGTATCTGGCGCTCGACTGCGGCTTTGTCGTGAGCTGGGTTTCGTTTTTGTGCCAGGACATGATCTGCAAGCGCTTTGGCGCCAAGGCATCCATCAAAATCTCTATCCTCGCGCTGCTGGTTAACCTGGCCGTGAGCCTGTGTTTTTGGCTGTGCTCGCTCACGCCCGGCATGTGGGGCGCCTACTACGACACGGGCATGATCGAGGTCAACACTGCCCTTAACGCCACCATCGGTGGCACCTGGTACGTGGTGCTGGGCTCTTCGCTGGCAATGCTCGTTTCTGCCGTGGTTAACTCCACGCTCAACCAGTCGCTCGGTCGTATGCTCAAAAAGAATAACTTTGCGAGCTTTGCCTTCCGCTCCTATGTGTCCACGGGCATCGGTCAGTTTATCGACAACTTGGTCTTCGCCATTGTGGTGAGCCATACATTCTTTGGCTGGACCTGGGTGCAGGTGCTTATGTGCTCGCTGACCGGCGCCATTGCCGAGCTGCTATGCGAGGTCTTCCTGAGCCCCGTGGGCTACAAGGTCGTGCGCAGCTGGGAGCGCGAGAACGTGGGTGCTGAATATCTCGAGCGTCACGCAACTGCTTAAGGAGCCAATATGCGGGTGTTGATCACGGGCGCTTCGGGCGGCATTGGAGCCGCGTGCGTGCAGCGCTTTTTGGACGAGGGCCACGAGGTCGTGGGCTTCGACTTGCTGCCGGCGGCTGTCGAGCATGAGCGCTACCGCCATCTGATTGTGGACGTCCGTGAACCTGACACGTTTCTGGAAGACCTGGAGCCCCAGGTAATCGTGAACGTCGCCGGCACACAGGACTCGGCCGACGACATTGCTGCCAACCTGACGGGCACCATCAACGTGACCGAGCGGTATGCCTTTGTGGGGGAGGGCCTTGCCGCCAAGCCGGCGCCGGCAATCCAGTCTGTGGTCAACGTGGGCTCGGCGAGTGGTCACACGGGGTCGGAGTTTCCTGCCTATGCGGCCAGCAAGGGCGGCATTATCGCCTACACCAAGAACCTTGCAAACCGCCTGGCACCGCAGGCCATCGCCAACAGTGTGGACCCGGGCGGCGTTATCACGCCGCTCAACCGTTGCGTGATGGAAGACGAACACCTGTGGAACCAGATTATGGAGCTCACGCCGCTTAAGCGCTGGGCCACCGCCCAAGAGATTGCCGAGTGGATCTACTTTGTGGGCGTGACCAACCGGTTTATGACCGGGCAGAGCCTGCTGATCGATGGCGGCGAGGCCGGCCGCACGCAATTTATTTGGCCCGAATAGGAAAAGCGCCCGATGGGAAGCCGTCGGGCGCTTTTTTGATGTATCGGTTTTTAGCCGAGGCAAGTCCAGTTGACTGGGGTCGAGCCGTGCTGTTCGAGTAGCCGATTGGCTGCCGAGAAGGGGCGCGATCCCATAAAGGCGGGGAGTTCTGCCGTGGCACGGTTGGCCGAAAGCGGCGAGGGGTGCGTGGAGGCCAGACAGAACTTGTCGGTTGCCTTGCCCGCGCCAGTTGCGACGAGCTTACCTTCGACCATCTGCTGGGCAAAGCGGCCCCATGCCAAAAAGACTACCGACTGGGGCAGCTGACAGCAGCGTTCGATAACGTAGTCGGTGAGCGTGCTCCAGCCCAGTTTGGCGTGCGAGTTGGCGGCATGCTCGCGCACGGTGAGCGTAGTGTTGAGGAGCAGGACGCCCTGTTGTGCCCATGGGGTTAGGTCTCCCGTGGCGGGAATGGGGCAGCCCAGATCGGCTTTGAGCTCCTTATAGATGTTGCGCAGGCTCGGCGGCAACTTGGTTTGCGTCGCGGGGACCGAGAACGACAGTCCCATGGCCTGGTTGGGCCCGTGATAGGGGTCTTGACCCAAGATGACAACTTTGACCTGGTCGGCCGGCGTGTAAGCGAGGGCATTGAGGATGTCGTCTTGTGCCGGGTAGATAGTCTGCTCGGTACGCAAAAGGGCGATGCGCTCGAGCAGCTGGTTCGTAGTGTCACGTACCGGCTGCGGCGCATCGCCCAACCAAGTTGCTATGTTGCGGTCGCGGGTCGCGGCGTCCATGGGGCTCCTTTACGTCAGATGCTTTGTTGGCATCTATTGTAAAGGCGCACCGGTTGCCTTTATGCCACGGCTGTATGAAGAGTAGGATCTACGAGACGTGCTCGGGCGCTCCTGCCATGCGAGCCTGTCCATGTGCGCGGAGGCGCGGAAGCTCGACGGTTGCCACCATGACGCCGGTGAGGATGAGGGCGGCGCCAAAGAAGGCGATGGGGCTGAGGACCTCGCCGACCAGGAAGAACGAGAAGACGGCGGAGCATACCGGCTCGAGCGAGAAGGCGAAGCCGGTGGTCTCGGCAGGCACGTGGGGCTGCACGAGCGTTTGGGTGATAAAGCCATAGGCAGAGCAGATGAGTGCGAGCGCGACGACAACGACAATCTCGCTAGGCGTGCCGGGAAGCGTGAAACCGCCAAAGGTGAATGCGGCGATACCCGAGAATAAGCCGCCGAAGCCCAGCTGCCAAACGCCCAGAGCAAGCGGATCGACTTCCTCGACAAAGCGCTTGGCCACGATAATGTGGCTGGCATAGATAAAAGCCGAGAGCAGCATGATGATCGCGCCGGGATTCAGGCTGGTAAAGTCGGCGCCCG
>CATVTM010000132.1 GCA_958346935.1 uncultured Collinsella sp. | reverse complement strand
GCGTGGCCCATGCCGTAGATGAGGCCCGTGCCGTCGAAGGCCTGCTTGTCGAGGATCTTGCCCAGATAGGCTGCGACCTCGTCCTCGTTTTCCCAGTTGGAAACATGCGCGCGGATGTCCTCGTGCATGGACACGACCTTGGCATTGGCACCGCCGTGGCGCGGGCCCTTGAGCGAGCCGATAGCCGCGGCGTAGGCGGAGTACGGGTCGGTAGCCGAAGACGACAGCACGCGGCAGGCGAAGGTGGAGTTGTTACCGCCGCCGTGTTCGGCGTGCAGCATGAGCATCACGTCGAGCAGCATGGCCTCGTCGCGAGTGAACGCCATGCCGCCGCGCAGGACCTGCAGGATGGTCTCGGCGGTGGAAAGGCCGGGCGTCGGGTGCGGCACGTGCACCTCGGAGCCGCGACGCTTGGCGACCGATGCCATATGCGCGAAGGCGGCGATGCGGGGGAGACGGGCGAGCATGGAAATGGCGACGTCGATCTCGTGCTCGGGCGTAATCACGTCGGGCTCGGCGTCGAAGGCGTAGAGCAGCAACACGGCGCGCTGAAGCACATTCATGATGCTCGACGACACCGTGGTCATGGGGAACTCTTTGACGTACTCGTCGCTCAAGTGCCTAAAGGCGCCCAGGCGTCCGCAAAAGCCGTCGAGTTCCTCCTTGTTGGGCAGCGAGCCCGTGATGAGCAGGTAGGCGACCTCTTCGTAGCCATAACGATTCTCGGCCTGGGCGCTGTTGACCAGGTCCTCGATGCTATAGCCGCGCAGCGTGAGCTTGCCCTGGTCGGGCACGACCTTGCCGTCGACCTTGTTGTAGCCGTGCACGTCCGAGATGCGGGTAAGGCCCGCGACCACGCCCGAGCCGTCGGCATTGCGCAGGCCGCGCTTGACGTTATGCTCGACGAACAGATCCTCGTCGTAAGGGTCGGTCGGCAGGCCATAGTAGAGATTTTCGCTTTCGGGCGAAATCTGGCGGCTCGCTTCATAGTCCAGAACCAGGCGGCTCAGGTGATCGTCAAAGCGGTAGTAGATTTTCTTGGCGTCGTAAGCCATGCGCGCTCCTCTCCGGTCCGCTTGGGGGCCGCGCGCTTGGACGATATGACGTCAAGCTGCCCCGGGCGGATTGTTCGCTACAGGCGGTACATAAAGTTAAAGACATCCTCGCGCTGGATGGACACATTGACGCCCGAAAGCTCGCCGGCCTCGGCCAGGGCCTTCTGCAGCTCGGCGAAGTCGAGCTTGGACTCGGCGGTGTCGGCCAGCATGGTCATGGTGAAGATGTCCTCGATAATGGACTGCGTAATGTCGCGGATGTCGACGTTGGCCTCGCCCAGAACACGGGTGACGCCGGCGACGATACCGGGGCGGTTCTTGCCAAGGACGGTGATGACGATGCGGGAGGACGAGATCTCGGCCATGGGAAACCCTTTCGCGTGGTTGCGGCGCGCGGGGCGCTCCGCTACGGTACAGTGTTCATCATTGTACCTGTCTAGCGCCAAAAGGGGTGTGCTTACTGCGGCGTTACACGTCTGCAACATGGGTGAAGGCTCGATGGGGTGCGTGCTCGCTGCGGTTGGCCACGCCGCATTGCGCAAAGACCGTGAACCTTTTGTGGGACGTGCGGCGCCGTGGTACCATAGCCGAGTTTGTTGTCTTGGTCGGAAACCAAGACGCCTTATGCGCTGATCGGTAACCAGCGCCTGACTAATAAGGAGTCCTACCATGAAGCAGGGTATCCATCCCCAGTATGTCGAGTGCACGGTGACGTGCTCCTGCGGCAACACCTTCAAGACGCACGCTACCGTGTCCGAGATGAAGGTCGAGCTTTGCAACGAGTGCCACCCGTTCTACACCGGCCAGCAGAAGTTCGTCGACACCGGTGGACGCGTCCAGCGCTTCGCCGACAAGTTCGGTGGCGCCGCTGCCGCCCAGCTCAAGAAGGCCGAGGAGGCCAAGGCTGCCAAGGCCGCCAAGGCTGCTGAGGCCGAGGCCGCTCGCAAGGCCGCCGCTGAGGCTAAGGCTGCCGAGAAGGCTAAGCGTGCCGCTAAGTTTGCCGAGGAGGCTGCCAAGCAGGCCGCCGAGGCTCCCGCAGAGGCTCCCGTCGAGGAGGCTGCTGCCGAGGCCGAGACCACCGAGGCTGCTGAGTAAATAGCTCGCCGAGGACACACTCGCATTCATGGCATGAGGGCCGCGCATCCGGTTGGGTGCGCGGCCCTTTTCCTTTATTGGTGCAAACGAACCTGTCTCCATGGCACCAGATTGGTACGAAGGGGACGGATTGGTTTGCGCCAAATGGCAGAGAGACAGCATTTTCCCAGATAAAAGCTGTCAAATTAAACCAGTCCCTTTTTTGGCAGGTTGGTCGTAGTTATTACGTGGCGGTCGAGGTCGACCGTATAGGCCGCGCCTTGTTTGGCTAAAGTACAATCATCTGTGTTTAACTCGCCCGCAGCTGCACGGCGTGGGCGATGGCCAAAAAGGAAAACCACATGGGATTCATGTCAAAGCTGCTGTCCTTTGGATCCGATAAGGACCTTAAGCGCTACTACAAGATCGTCGACCAGATCAACGGTCTTGAGCCCCAGTTTGAGAAGATGACCGAGGAGGAGCTCCGCGGCCAGACCGATAAGTTCCGCGAGCGTTACGCCAACGGCGAGTCGCTCGACGACATGCTCCCCGAGGCCTTTGCCACCGTGCGTGAGGCTTCCAAGCGCACCATGGGTATGCGCCACTTTGACGTGCAGCTCATCGGCGCCATGGCGCTGCACGAGGGCCACATCGCCGAGATGAAGACCGGCGAAGGCAAGACCCTCGTCTCCACCTTGGCCGGCTACCTCAACGCCATCGCCGGCAAGGGCGTGCATGTCGTTACCGTCAACGATTACCTGGCAAAGCGCGACTCCGAGTGGATGGGCCGCATCTACAAGTACCTGGG
>CATVTM010000131.1 GCA_958346935.1 uncultured Collinsella sp. | reverse complement strand
AGCGCGGTGCCGTTGCCGATGATAAGGGTGACGTTGTGGCCCAGGTCCTGGAACTGGCGCATCTTGCGCAGCGGCACGGCATGGCCCAGGTGCAGATCGGGGCTAGTGGGATCGACGCCGAGCTTGATGTTGAGGGGCTCGCCCTTCTCAAGCTTCTTGCGAAGGTCGGCCTCGGGGACGATCTGCGCTGCGCCCGAGGTGATGATACGCATTTGCTCGTCGACAGACAGCATTGGGTATCCTCCTTTTGCTATAGCACCCTCACCGGATACGGCGGTGCTGGAAGTCCATAAACTCTCATATGATAACAAACTGACGCGACGCGGCACCTACGACAGGAAAATCCTCGTCCTGCCGCACGCGTCAACGGCGACCGGCAGACGCGTACCGTCACGTTCAACTAAATATCGTGTTTGCTGACGGCGCGAGCAGTCACGACAATGGACCTGCCCCGTCGCATCCGCAGTGCAGACGCCCTCGGCGGTCAGCAGGCAGTGCTCGCACACCATGAGCTCGGGGCAATCGGCATCGACAGGGCTCAGAACACCAGGTTCGGCCGTCAGTTCGGCAATACGCTCCGCATCATTGCCGAGCAACTCGGCTGGCAAGTACACCCGCCCCGCACCGAGTCCGCGCAGCCAGGTAAGCGTGGCCCGATTCGCGCAGAACACCGGCGCCGCCACGTCAAACGTCACGCCCAGCTCGCGAGCAATCACCACCTGTCCCAGGTTGCGGCAGACGACGCGCCCGGCACGCTGCATCAGCGAGCGGGTCCGGTCAGCGTCACCCGTGCGGCACACCTCGTCAAGCACCACAACGGTGTCGAACAAATCGAGTTCTCTGCGCGGGTCGGTATCCATCAGCTGCCAAGCAAAAACCATGCGAGCGGGAACCGCGCACTCCACCAACTCCGGCGACGCACCGCTATCCACCGCAACGTCCTCAAAGGGCAGCACCTCAACGGCACGCGCAACGGGCGCAATCGCATCCGCCTCGGCCCGCATGCGCTCCAACACCGCCGCCGTCTGATCCAACACGCCGGCGCTACGAATCAGGTATACCTCGCAGCCCGCGTCCACCTTACGCTTGCAATGCACGACGACGCGCTTCCCCGCTGCGGCATCCACCGGGCAGGGCACCTGCGGCCAGCGCTTGGGCACATCGGGACGCGCATCGACACCCGGATAGAACCGAATCTCGAGCGTGTCACCCGCCGCCACGGCGGCATCGAGCTCAACGGTCACCTCTTCGTGGCCCACAGCGACCAAGCGCCCCACGCGCACGCCCTGGTTAATTGCACGCTCAAAGCTCATCAGCTCGGCACCCGAACGCCCTCGCAGGTACGCATCGGTAAACCCACGGTTAAACGACCTTCCCAGCTCGCGCTCAAGCTCTTCCACGGCACCGGGGTCCCACGCGCCGTCGCGCAGCATATCGAGCGCCCGGCGCCAAACCCGCACCACGTTGAATACGTAATCGGGGTTCTTCATGCGTCCCTCGATCTTGAGCGACGCAACGCCAGCATCTACAAGCTCGGGCAGATGCGCAATACCCAGATAGTCATGCGGACACAGCAGACGATCCCCCTCAACGGCGACAACGCTCTGCCCCGCCTCGTCCACTAGGTCGTACGCCAGACGGCACGGCTGTGTGCAGTCGCCGCGCATCGCCGATCGTCCACGCCGCAGGGCCGAGAACTCGCACGCCCCCGAATAGCCGATGCAAATCGCACCGTGGCAGAATACCTCGATGGACACGCCCGTGGCACATAGCGCCGCAATCTCGTCGACCGTCAGCTCGCGTGCCGTCGTCACACGCTCGACCCCCAGCTCATCGGCGGCAAGCCGCACGGCGCCTTCGCTATGAACGCCCGCCTGCGTAGACAGGTGAATCTCGACCCCGGGAATCGCCGCGCTCAGCGCGCAGGCCAACCCGGCATCGGCCACAATCAGAGCATCGGCGCCCAGTTCCAGTGCATGAGCTCCCAACGCCACCGCGTCGGACAACTCATCGTCAAACACGAACACGTTGAGCGTCACGTACACACGCACGCCATGGGCATGCGCCACGGCGCAGCCGCGCGCAAACTCGTCGTCGGTAAAACCGTGGGCGCTCACACGGGCGTTAAAGCCGCCCAACCCCGCATAGATGGCATCGGTACCCGCGGCGATAGCCGCAAGCATCTGGTCGAGTCCGCCCGCCGGCGCCAGCAGCTCGGGCAGCGCCGCACTGACGACATCCAATCCAGTCTCGCATTGTCCGCTCGGCCCCATCGTCCGAATCGCCATCGGCAAACTCCTTACCAAGGTATGCATTCACTCTGAAAAATGCCGTCTTCCAGCATACACGAGGCCTCGCGCGCCCCGTTTGGTTTATCGTGTAATAACTTATGTCCATCCTGCCCCGACGGCACATCCGCCGTCCGGCACGACATACCTGGAGGTCAATATATGGGTCCTCGCCAACGACAGGGACGCAGCCGTTCAAAGACGCATGCCCTGCCCATAATCCTGCTCTCGTTTTTGGGCTTTTTGCTTATCGCGGGCGTGGCATTTGGCATCGGCATGGTCGGCAACGTCAACCGCTGGCTGTCCGATCTGCCCGACTACACCGACGCCAACGCGTATCTGGTGAGCGAGCCCACCGAGATCGTCGACTGCAACGGCAACAAGATCGCGAGCTTCTACACGCAAAACCGCAAGTCCATCACCAAGGACGAGGTCTCCCCCTACGTGCTGCAGGGCACCGTTGACGTCGAGGACGAGCGCTTCTACGAGCACGGCGGTATCGACCTGTGGGGTATCGCGCGTGCTGCGGTGGCAACCCTCGGCGGCGGGCACGAAGGCGCCTCGACTATCACCCAGCAGCTGGTGCGCAACACCATTCTGCAGGAGGAGCAGTTCGACTCGACCATCGAGCGTAAGGTGCGCGAGGCCTACATCGCCATCAAGATGGAGGACATGTACTCCAAAGACGAGATCCTCATGATGTACCTCAACACCATCTATTACGG
>CATVTM010000130.1 GCA_958346935.1 uncultured Collinsella sp. | reverse complement strand
TTTTTGTGCCCTCGGATTGGGTCATAGTGTCTGTCGTTGCCAAAACATCGGCGTTGCCTTGGTCCGGACTAGTCGTTGGGTAGTCATTGGGGACGTTTTTAAACGACTAGTCAAACAAGAACCTCCCCAATGACTACCCACAAAGCGAGAGTGGATGTCGTCATTTTGCGGCACTTGGGGACGTTCCTTTTGTGCCGGCAGTTTGGGACACTCCTTGCGTTAAGAGGCTGGCGTGCGTCAACCTGTTCTCATTGCAGCAAAAAAATCGCCCCGTTCTTGGTTGAGGACGGGGCGATTCGTCTTTTGGACTTGTGCAGCCAGGCTTATGCAAAGCGGGCGGCCAGGCTTATGCAAAGCGGGCGACGAGCTCCTGGAGCACGTCGGTCATCTTGACGAGCGAACTGACCGGGACGAACTCGTTGACGCCGTGATAGCAATAGCCGCCGGTGGAAAGGTTGGGGCAGGGCAGACCGCGGAACGACAGCTGCGCGCCGTCGGTGCCGCCGCGAATCGGCAGCACTTGGGGCTCAACGCCGCAGGCAAGGTAGGCTTCCTTGGCAACATCAATAAGCTCGGGATAGTCACGAACGATTTCGGCCATATTTCGATACTGCTGCTTAATCTCGACCGTTACGCGCTCCTCACCCAGACGCTGGTTGAGCATCGAGGCGGCGGCATCAATAAGGTCGAGTTTCTGCTGGAACTTGGCGGCGTCATGGTCGCGGACGATATAGCGCGCCGTGGCGTGATCGACGGTCGCAGATACACCCTCAAGGTGATAAAAGCCCTCGTAGCCTTCCGTATACTCCGGGCGCTGCACGTAGGGGAGCAACGCGTTGAAGTCGCAGAACAGATTGCCTGCGTTGACCATACGGCCTTTAGCGTCGCCCGGGTGGATGGACTGGCCCTCAAAGCGGACGGTCACCTCGGCGGCGTTAAAGCACTCCCACTCCAGCTCGCCGATGGGGCCGCCGTCGACCGTGTAGGCGTACTTGCAGCCAAAGGTATCGATATCCAACAGCTCGGCTCCGTGGCCGATCTCCTCGTCAGGGCAGAAGCAAATGCCGAGTGCGGGATGGGGCAGAGAAGGGTCCTGAGCGATACGCGCGACAAGCGACATGATCTCGGCGACGCCTGCCTTGTCGTCCGCGCCCAGCAGCGTGGTGCCATCGCTGCAGACCAGGTCCTCACCCGCGAGGTCGTTCAGGGCGGGAAGCTTGGCGGTACTCATGGCAACGGGCTTACCGTCAACCGTGCCGCAGACCAGGTCGCCGCCTTCGTAGTGTACGATGTGCGGCTTCACGCCGGCGCCCGGTGCAACTTCGGTGGTGTCGAGATGGGCGATCAGGCCCAGGGCGGGCTTGTCCTCAGCGCCCGCACTTGCGGGGATATGCGCGCAGACATAGGCGTGCTCGGTCACGTGGGCATCTTCCGCACCAAGCTCGCGCAGCTCTTCAGCCAGCACGTTGGCAAGGTCAAACTGAACGGCGCTCGAGGGTACCTGGTCGCAGTTTGCATCCTCGGACTGCGTGTTGATCTGGACGTAGCGCAAAAAGCGCTCGAGGACATCGGGGTTCGTGGTGGTGTTTTCCATAAAGACCGCTCCAATCTTGGTCGTCGTGTGCAACAAGAACTCTAGCACGGTATGCCACGGCATACCGCGACGCTTGGATGGGGTAGAATCAGCCATTGAATGCAGAAGGGACGGAAGATCATGGATACGACAATTAGCTCGCGCGAACTACATCTGACGGTGGCGAACGAAGACTACTTGGAGTGCATGGTTCGCATTGAAAGCGAAGAGGGGGAAACCAACGGCGTGCGATCGGTCGACATCGCGCAGCGCCTTGGCGTCTCCAAGGCATCGGTCAATAAAGCGGTTTCGGCGCTCAAGGCATCCGAGCTTGTCGAGCAATCGCACTACGGCAAGGTAATCCTGACCGATCGCGGCCGCGAGGTTGGCACGGCTATCTGGTACCGTCATCGCCTCATCCGTACGTTTTTGGTTCAGGAGCTCGGTGTCGAATTTGAGCGAGCCGATTCCGAGGCCTGCATGATGGAGCATGCGCTATCCGAGGACACGATGAGCCGCTGGCTCGCCTATCTCGAAAAGCAGGGAATCAGCGTCGAGGAATAGCGGGATATATATGGATACGAGTTATTACAACCGCTTTGGTGCCGAGGAGCTTGCGCGCCGCTTGTCGAGCGAGACCTTGTTGGCGCAGGGCCCCATGGGCAGTGTTTTGTTGAGTGAGTACGATGCCGCCGATATTCCACCGGCGTTTTGGAATCTGGCAGAGCCGCAGACCGTTTCTCGTATCCATCGCTTGTATGTCGCCGCCGGCGCGCAGGTACTCATTACCAATACCTTTCAGGCATCAAGCTATGCCCTCAAGCACGACCAGATTGCGCCGTCCGTGGCGGAGGTCAATCGCGGGGCCGTCGACGATGCCCGCCAGGCGCACCCTCAGCTGCTGCTGGGCTCGATGGGTCCGATCGGTATTGAGTGGTTTGCCGAGGACTCTGCCGAGTTTCGTGAGATCCGAGGCATTGCGCGCGAACAGGCGCGCGCCTTGCTCAATGCTGGTGTTGACGGTCTGCTGATCGAGACGGTGACGTCTATCCGTAATTTGCAGCCCATGCTTGCCGGCGCCCGAGATGCCGCCGACGGTATGCCTGTTCTGGTGAGTTTTGTCGTTGACGATAAGGGCGACCTGTTGGGCGATGGCCTCAACATCGAGGCAGCCGTTTTGTACGCCGAAAAACACGGCGCAAACTCGGTTGGTGTTAATTGCTGTTCGCTTGCGGCCGCGAACGCGGCGGTGCCCAGGATGGTTGCATCGGCGACTACTCCCGTCACGGTGCGTCCCAACGTGGGCGATCCGGTCCAGACTCAGGATGGCCCCGTATGGCACGAGAACCCCGAAGCTTTCGCGCGCGCATGCATCGAATGGAGGCATGCCGGTGCCGCAATGGTGGGCAGTTGCTGTGGAACCACGGCAATCACTACGGCAGCGATGGCCGAGGCGCTCGATATTTAAAGGGCAAAACCGCTCCATACGGGGCGGTTTTTTT
>CATVTM010000129.1 GCA_958346935.1 uncultured Collinsella sp. | reverse complement strand
ATGGAAAAGGCGGGCGAGGGCATCGCCAACCAGCGCAAGGCCATCGCGCTGGGTATCAAAGATTCGCTCGAGATCATCCAGGAGACGGGTGTCGGCAATGACGAGGCCAACCAACTGTTCATGTTTACGCAGTGGTCCGAGATGATGACGGAGTTCGCTCGCACGGGTAAAACCTCGACGGTCGTGCTGCCGAGCGACTTTTCGCAGTCGGCCTCGATGTTCGAGCAGATGCTGACCGCCAGCAAAGTTCAAAACGATTCGAAGGAGTAGACGCGCGTGAAATACACCGTCGTTTGCGTCGGTAAGCTCAAGGAGCGCTTTTGGAAGGACGCGTGCGCTGAGTACACCAAGCGCCTAGGTGCCTATGCCAAGGTTGATATCCGCGAGGTGGCCGATATCGACCCGGCTAAGGCGGGCGGCGTGGATGCCGCGCGCGACAAGGAGGGGGCGGCAATTCTTGCTGCATTGCCGTCTCGGGCGCATGTGATCCTGCTGGCTATCGAGGGCAAGGAGCGTTCGAGTGAGGAGCTCTCGGCGCGGCTCGACGATCTTATGCTGCGAGGCAGCAGCGACATTGCCTTTGTAATCGGCGGTTCGGACGGCGTGAGTGATGAGGTGCGCGCCCGCGCCGACGAGATGCTCAGCTTCGGACGCATTACCTTGCCGCATAACCTGGCGCGTGTGGTGCTGCTAGAGCAGATTTACCGTGCCTGCAAGATCAGTCGTGGCGAGCCGTATCACAAATAGGTCGGCAATACGAAACAATGGCGTGGGACAATACCTTTCGTTTTGAGGAATGTGTCTGAAAGGACTATGAGATATGAAGATTGGATTTGTCGGTTTTGGCAATATGGCGAGCGCTATGGCCGATGGCTGGATCGCTGCCGGTGTAGCTGCGAGCGACATGTGCGCCTGTGCGGGTCGCTACGACGCACTGGTTGAGCGCTGCGAGGCGCGCGGCATGGTCGCCTGCCACGATGCCGCCGAGGTCGTCGCCGCATCCGATATCGTGGTCGCTGCGGTCAAACCGTACATGATCGAGAAGGTATTCGCCCCGCTCAAGGATGCTCTTGCCAAAAAGGTCGTTCTGTCGGTTGCCTGGACCTGGGACAGTGCCAAGTGGGAGCAGGTCCTGCCGGGCGTCGCGCATATCTCGACGGTGCCCAACACGCCGGTTTCGGTGGGCGAGGGCGTCATCGCCTGCGAGAAGGCTTCGACGCTTAACGACGAGCAGCGTGCTGTGGTGCTCGACCTGCTCGGTAAGCTTGGCGCTGTCGTCGAGCTCGACACAAGCCTGCTGTTTGTGGGCGGCACGGTGGGTGGTTGCGCTCCGGCGTTTGTCGCCATGGCAATCGAGGCCCTGGGCGATGCGGCGGTCAAGCACGGTATTCCGCGTGCGGATGCTTATCGCATTGTGAGCCAGATGGTGCTGGGTACGGCAAAGCTGCAGCTTGCAACTGGCCAGCATCCTGCGGCGATGAAGGATGCCGTATGCTCGCCCGGTGGTGCCACCATCAAGGGCGTCGTTGCGCTCGAGGACGCCGGCATGCGCAGCGCCCTGGTCAAGGCAATCGACGCAACCCTCCAGTAAAACCGACCAAAAAAGGGACAGTTTATTTTGGCAGGTTTTTCCTGCGGTTTTGTCCTTTTAGCGAAAAGTGCCCCGCAACTGGCTCAATTCCAGTTGCGGGGCACTTGCGTTTGCCCAGATAAAACCGACCAAAATAAACCTGTCCCTTTTTGGCAGGTTAGTCCCAGAAGCTGTCTTCTTCGTCCTCGGACTTGGGGCCGCGGTCGACATACATCTTATGGGTGCGCTTCTCCATTACAAAGGCAATAATCGCAAACAGCAGGATGCCGCCGGCGAAAAGGATGGCAAAACCGGTGCGGGTGCCAAACAAAAAGGAAAAAACTGCGTCCATTGGGTGCCTTCTTGCGTAGTTGAGTTGGGTCGTAAACGCTCATAAGTATATACTTGCCCATACATGTACAAGGTTGCAACCTAAATGGAATGTATATCGCCGGAGGATCTAATGCTTGATATCAAGTTTGTTCGCGAGAACCCCGATGCCATCGATGTCGCCATGGCTAACCGCCAGACGTCTTGGGATCGCGAGAAGTTCTTTGAGCTCGACGACGAGCGTCGTGCCGTCATCACTGAGGTTGAGGAACTTCAAGCCACGCGCAATGCCGAGTCCAAGAAGATCGGCGCCCTGATGAAGGAGGGCAAGAAGGACGAGGCCGAGGCCGCCAAAGAGGCCGTGCGCGCCGTCAACGAGAAGATTGACGGTCTGGCCGAGCGCCGCACCGCCCTCGAGCAGGAGCAGTACGACTTCATGGCTCACCTGCCCAACATTCCGTGCGATGCCACCCCGTACGGTAAGGACGAGGACGAGAACATCGAGCGCCGTCGTTGGGGCACCCCGCGCGAGTTCGACTTCGACTTTAAGCCGCACTGGGATCTGGGTACCGACCTCGACATCCTCGACTTCGAGCGCGGCAACAAGCTCTCCGGCAGCCGCTTCACCGTTCTGGGTGGCGCCGGCGCCCGTCTTGAGCGCGCCCTCATCAACTTCTTCCTCGATACGCACACGAGCCGTGGCTTTAAGGAGTGGTGGCCGCCCATCGTCGTCAAGCGTCAGACCATGTTCGGTACGGGCCAGCTGCCCAAGTTTGAGGACGACGCCTATCACGTCTCGGGCGACAACTTCCTGATCCCTACCGCCGAGGTCGTGCTCACCAACCTGCACGCCGGTGAGGTCCTCGACGCCGACACCCTGCCGCGCCGCTACACCGCCTTCACCCCCTGCTTCCGCGAGGAGGCCGGTTCCGCCGGTCGCGATACCCGTGGCATCATCCGTCAGCACGAGTTCGACAAGGTCGAGATGGTCAAGTTCGCCAAGCCGGAGGAGTCCGACGAGGAGCTCGAGAGCATGACCGCCGAGGCCGAGTACCTGCTGCAGCAGCTGGGCCTTCCGTATCGCGTGATTAGCCTGTGCACCGGCGATCTGGGCTTCTCTGCCCGTCAGACCTACGACGTCGAGGTTTGGCTGCCGAGCTACAACGCCTACAAGGAGATCAGCTCCTGCTCCAACTGCGGCGACTTCCAGGC
>CATVTM010000128.1 GCA_958346935.1 uncultured Collinsella sp. | reverse complement strand
ATCGAGCGCCGCCTGGGTATCGATGACATCTATGCCGATCTCTCCGGCCAGTTGGTCAACCACCTGCAGCAGGCGCTGAAGGCCCAGTACATGTTCCACCGCGATAAGCAGTACGTGGTCACCAACGGCGAGGTCAAGATCGTCGACGAGTTCACCGGCCGCATTATGGAAGGCCGCCGCTATTCTGAGGGCCTGCACCAGGCCATCGAGGCCAAAGAGGGCGTGCTCGTACGCGAGGAGAACCAGACCCTGGCCACCATCACCCTGCAGAACTACTTCCGTCTGTATGACAAGCTCTCCGGCATGACCGGCACGGCACTTACCGAGGATGCCGAGTTCCGCGAGATCTACAAGCTGCCCGTCGAAGTCATCCCTTCCAACAAGCCCGTGCAGCGCGTGGATCACGAGGACCTGGTGTACCGCACCATTCAGGCCAAGTACAACGCCGTTGCCGACGATGTCGAGCGACGTCACGCCAAGGGCCAGCCGGTCCTGGTGGGCACCGTCTCCATCGAGAGTTCCGAGAAGCTGTCCGCCGCCCTTACCAAGCGCGGCATCGCACACGAGGTCCTCAACGCCAAGCACCATGAGCGCGAGGCCCACATCGTGGCCCAGGCCGGACGCTACGGCGCCGTGACCATCGCCACCAACATGGCCGGTCGTGGTACCGACATCCTGCTGGGCGGCAATCCCGACGAGCTGGTGCGCGAGCGCCTGGAGTACGAGGGCCTGACCATGGAGGACGTGACGCCCGAGCAGCTCGAGCAGTTTAACGCCGAGGCCAAGGAGACCTGCAAGGCCGAGCGCGAGCGCGTGCTTGCCGCCGGCGGCCTGACCGTCATCGGCACCGAGCGCCATGAATCCCGTCGTATCGACAACCAGCTGCGCGGCCGTTCCGGCCGTCAGGGCGATCCGGGCGAGACTCAGTTCTACCTGTCGCTCGAGGACGACCTCATGCGCCTGTTCGGCGGCGACAAGATGGACCGCGTCTCCAAGATGATGGTCACGGCCGACATGGGCGACGACATGCCAATCCAGCACAAGATCATCTCCAAGGCCGTCGAGAGCGCCCAGCATAAGGTCGAGAGCATCAACTTCTCCATGCGTAAGAGCGTCCTTGAGTACGATGACGTTATGAACAAGCAGCGCCAGGTCATCTACGCCGAGCGCAACAAGATTCTGGACGGCAAGGATCTGACCGACCACATCACCGAGGTCATGCACGACACCGTGTACCGCTGCGTGCAGGAGTTCTGCACCAAGGACAGCCACGATGGTGAGCGCGATCTTGAGGGCTTGCGCAAGTGGGTCGTGGAGCTGACCGGCCATATCGATACGCCCAAGTTCCCCGACGAGGATTACGAGGCCCTGGCCGCCGATGTCCTGGCCTACGTTGAGAAGTGCTACAACATGAAGGCCGAGCGCCTGGGTGAGGACCTCATGCGCGAGCTCAACACCCAGGTCATGCTGCGCGTCATCGATACCCGCTGGATGAACTACCTGCAGGAGATGGACTACCTCAAGACCGGTATCGGACTGCGCGGCTTTGGTCAGCGCGACCCGCTGGTCGAGTACAAGACCGAGGCTTATGGTGCCTTCCAGATGCTCGTCGACACCATGTACGAGGATTACCTGCGCACCGTCCTGCGCATCGAGATCAAGGCCGCCCCGCAGGCCGTGGAACACAAGGAGGACCCCGCGCTCGAGGGTGCGCGCTTCTCCGGCCCCGCCGATGTCGATGGCGACAACGGCAACTCGGTGCTGCGCAAGCAGGCACAGGTTCAGGCTCGTACGGCCGTCCAGGGAGGCCCGGCTGCTGTCAACAACGGCGGCAAGGTGACCACCTACCGCAAGTCCGAGAGCGATGACCCTTATGTCAACGTGGGCCGCAACGACCTTTGCCCCTGCGGCAGCGGCAAGAAGTTCAAGTACTGCCACGGCAGGAATCGTTAATGGCCGAGGCTTTAGAGGTAACGCCCGCCGAGCTGGACGCGTTTGCGGACCGGCTCGGCGAGGTCGAGTCGTATCTTCATTTGGACGAGAAGCGCACCCGCGTGACCGAGCTCGAGGCCAAAAGCGTTGCCCCAGGCTTTTGGGATGACGCCGACGCTGCCCGTGCCACCATGGAGGAGATCGCGCGCACCAAGGAAGATATCGCTGCCGTGGACACCGCGCGCGGCGAGCTTTCCGATGCCCGCGCCGCGCTGGAGCTTGCCGAGGAGATGGGGGATGATCCCGACGCCGCCGTCCTTCGCGAGGAGGCTACAGCCACGGCTGAGCGCCTGGCCCGTGCCATCGATGAGCTTGAGCTTTCGAGCTGGTTTACCGGTGAGTTCGATCACGGCGATGCCATTGTGACCATCAAGCCCGGACAGGGTGGTCTGGAGGCCCAGGACTGGACCTTCATGCTCTTTAAGATGTACATGAAGTATTGCCAGCGTCGCGGCTGGAAGGTCACCATCAACGACTGTCCCGCGGCCGAGGTCATCGGCATCGACCGCGCGACCTTTACCGTCGAGGGCAAGGACGCATTTGGCATGCTGCGCGCCGAGGCCGGTGTCCACCGCTTGGTTCGCATTAGCCCCACCGACGACAAGAAGCGCCGCCAGACCACGTTTGCCGGCGTCGAGGTCATCCCCGTGCTACCCGATGATATCGACATCGAAATCAGTCCCGATGACATCCGCGTGGACGTGTACCACGCGAGCGGCCCGGGCGGTCAGGGCGTCAACACCACCGACTCCGCCGTGCGCGTGACGCATTTCCCCAGCGGCATTGTGGTTACCTGCCAAAATGAGCGCAGCCAGATCCAGAACAAGGCCGCGTGCATGCAGATCCTCAAGGCTCGTCTGTACGAGATTGAGCTCGAGAAGCGCGCCGAGGCGCTCGATGAGATCCGCGGACCCAAGACCACGATTGGTTTTGGCAACCAGATTCGCAGCTACGTGCTCTACCCGTACCAGATGGTCAAGGATCTGCGCTCGGGTGTGGAGACCAGCAATGTCGAGGCCGTTCTTGACGATGGCGACCTGGACCCGTTTGTTATTGGCTACCATCGCTGGGCCACTGGCAACGCTGACGCGGAGACCCCGTCTGCTTAAGCCGCCCGGGTTTATGTGGAAATGGATTAAAACCCTCCGAGCAGGGTGGTTTTGTATCCAGAGCAAACCCTGCGCAGGGGTGGTTTTTGTCCGGCGAATCGGTAGAATCGAATACAAGAAGAAGTT
>CATVTM010000127.1 GCA_958346935.1 uncultured Collinsella sp. | reverse complement strand
CTCTCGCGTATCACCGCGATGAACGAGGCTGGCAAGAAGGACGTCGTGAAGACCTGGTCCCGCGCGTCCACCATCTTCCCCGAGATGGTTGGTCACACCATCGCCGTCCACGACGGCCGCAAGCATGTGCCCGTGTATGTTACCGAGTCCATGGTTGGTCACAAGCTCGGCGAGTTCGCGCCGACTCGTACGTTCCGTGGCCACAAGGCCAAATAGGGGGTTAACCGTAAATGGCAACTAAGTCTATTGAAACTGAGGCCACCGAGGTTCGCGCCGTCGCTAAGTACGTGCGTGTTTCCCCCAGCAAGGCCCGCCTGGTGGTCGATCTGATCCGCCGCAAGCCTGTCGCTCAGGCCTTCGACATCCTCCACTTCTGCGACCGCGCCGTCGCCGTGGATGTCGAGAAGGTTCTCCGTTCCGCCGTTGCGAACGCCGAGAACAACAACGGTCTGCGTGCCGACAACCTGGTTGTCGCCGCTGCCTATGTTGACGAGGGTCCGACGCTTAAGCGCATCCGTCCCCGCGCCAAGGGTTCCGCTTCTCGCATTCTGAAGCGTACTTCCCACATCACCGTCGTCGTTGCTCCTCGAAAGGAGGCGTAAAGCTGTATGGGTCAGAAAGTCTACCCCACCGGCTTCCGTCTTGGCATTACCGAGAACTGGCGCTCCCGCTGGTTCGCAGAGAAGGATTACGCTAAGACCCTCGGTAACGATCTCGAGATCCGCAAGTACCTCGAGAAGCGTCTTTCCCGCGCAGCTGTCTCCCGCGTCGAGATCGAGCGCGCTGGCGACAAGGTGAAGGTCATCATCCTCACCGCTCGCCCCGGCGTTGTCATCGGTAAGAAGGGTGCCGAGATCGATACCCTCCGCACCGAGCTCGAGAAGGTCGCTGGCGTCTCCAAGGGCCAGCTCTCCGTCGACGTTGTCGAGATCAAGCGCCCCGAGCTCGACGCCAACCTCGTTGCTCAGTCTATCGCCGAGCAGCTCGAGGGCCGCGTTGCCTTCCGTCGCGCTATGCGCAAGGCTGTCCAGTCCGCCCGCAAGGCCGGCGCCAAGGGCATCCGTATCCAGTGCTCCGGTCGTCTCGGCGGTGCCGAGATGGGCCGTCGTGAGTGGTACCGCGAGGGTCGCGTGCCTCTGCACACCCTCCGTGCCAAGATCGACTACGGCACGGCTGTCGCCAGCACCACCATGGGCGCTTGCGGCGTGAAGGTCTGGATCTACCTGGGCGAGAAGCTCCCGGGCCAGCCTGTTCCCAACCCTGCACTCGAGGGCTCTTCCCGTCCTCGTCGTCGTAACTCCGAGAGGAGGGGTCAGTAGTGCTTGCCCCTAAGCGTATTCTTCACCGCAAGGTGCAGCGTGGCTCCATGAAGGGCCAGGCCAAGGGTAATACCGAGCTGCATTTCGGCGAGTTTGGTATCCAGGCTCTCGAGGCCCATTGGATCACCAACCGTCAGATCGAGGCCGCTCGTATTGCCATGACCCGCTACATGAAGCGTGGCGGTCGTGTCTACATCACGATCTTCCCCGATAAGCCCATCACCAAGAAGCCTGCCGAGACTCGCATGGGTTCTGGTAAGGGTAACCCCGAGGAGTGGGTGGCCGTCGTCAAGCCCGGCCGCATCATGTTCGAGGTCAAGGGTGTTCCCGAGGAGGTCGCTCGCGAGGCTCTGCGTCTTGCGCAGCACAAGCTCCCCATCAAGACCAAGATTGTTGCTGCCAAGAACGCTGAGCAGCGCATCGAGAAGGAGATGGCTGAGGAGGCCGCTCTCGAGGCCAAGTGGGCTGCTGAGGACGCCGCCGCCGCCAAGGAGGAGAACTAATGAAGCCCGCAGAGATTCGTGAGCTCTCGGACGCTCAGCTCGTTGAGAAGCTGAAGGAAATGCGCGCCGAGCTCTTTAACCTTCGTTTCCAGATGGCCACCAGCCAGCTGGACAACACCGCTCGCGTCAACACCGTGAAGAAGGACATCGCTCGCGTCCTCACGGAGCAGCGCGCCCGCGAGATCGCAGCGGAGAAGTCCGCTGTCGCCGAGTAGGACCTAAGGAGAGAACATGACTGATTCGCGTAACTCGCGTAAGGTCCGTACGGGTGTCGTTACCTCCGTCTCCGGTGCCAAGACCATTGTTGTCACCATCACCGAGCGCAAGCGTCACCCCAAGTACGGCAAGATGATGACCAGCTCCAAGAAGCTGCACGCTCACGACGAGGAGTGCACGGCTGGCGTGGGCGACACCGTCCGCGTTATGGAGACCCGTCCTATGTCCAAGATGAAGCGTTGGCGCCTCATCGAGGTCGTCGAGCGCGCTAAATAAGCAGTCGCTCTTACGACTTGTACGTTTCCGAAGATGTGCGTATGCCTGGCTTGCATACCACGGGCCGCATAAAGGCTGCGCACCTCTCTTCGGTTCTTAGTTCGGAGGAACATCTACCATGATTCAGATGCAAACCATGCTGAACGTCGCCGACAACTCCGGCGCTCGCAAGATTCGCTGCATCAAGGTGCTTGGCGGTTCCAAGCGTCGTTATGCAGGCATCGGCGATGTGTTCATCGGTGCTGTCCAGGAGGCTACCCCTGGCGCCAACGTCAAGAAGAAGGACGTTGTCCGTTGCGTCGTCGTTCGCACCGTTAAGGAGATCCGCCGCAAGGATGGCTCCTACATTCGCTTTGATGAGAACGCCTGCGTTGTCATCAACAACGATGGTTCGCCCGTCGGTACCCGTATCTTCGGGCCCGTCGCTCGCGAGCTTCGTGACAAGAAGTACATGAAGATCGTCTCGCTCGCTCCCGAGACCCTGTAGTTAGGGGAGATATATGTATATCAAGAAGGGCGATAAGGTCCAGGTTCTCTCTGGTAAGGATCGCGACAAGCAGGGCGTTGTCCTGCGTGCTCTCCCCGCCGAGAACAAGGTCGTTGTCGAGGGCGTTTCGGTCGTCAAGAAGGCCGTCAAGCCCAACGCTGCCAACCAGCAGGGCGGCATCGTTTCGCAGGAGGCTCCCATCGACGCCTCCAACGTCAATCTCGTTTGCCCCGAGTGCGGTAAGGTTACCCGCGTCGGTCACGAGAAGGACGGCAAGAACAAGCTGCGCGTCTGCAAGAAGTGCGGCCACAAGTTCTAAGCTGCCCGCAACATCAAGTTGCTAGCAAAGGCCCGGATGCTACGGCACCCGGGCCTTTTTTGATCCCTTGGGGACGGAGGAAAACGGATCATTACTCATTGGGTACGCATTGGGGACAGGCTTAAATGAGTGGTCG
>CATVTM010000126.1 GCA_958346935.1 uncultured Collinsella sp. | reverse complement strand
CTACGAGGGCGAACCCGCCATAGAACTCGAAGCCGCCGCCTGGCGCGCGCTCGACAACGAAATCGCCCATTTTCCCGACGACAACGCCGGCTATTTCGCATCTGGCCCATCGTGGCTGGACGGCCCCTATGTTCTGGACCAGAAAGCGCTCTTTGAGGCACTTTTGGGAGGAATTGAAGCCGGAGCGCCCGCCGACAGGCTCGCACTCGATTTCCATGTCGCCGTCGCGCGCTCCTCGGCGCGCATCGCCAGCGATATCTGCGTGCACGAGGGCATCGACACCGTCGCGCTCTCGGGCGGCGTGTTCATGAACCGACTTCTGCTTCAGCTTCTCACCCGCGAGCTCAAAAGCGCAGGCTTTACTGTCCTTGTCCCCCACACCGTACCCGTCAATGACGGCTGCATCGCCTACGGTCAGGCAGCAGTCGCACGCACTCGCCTCGCACAGGTCGCGCCACAATAGGCTGTTCGGCCAGCCCGCAAGCCGCCGTCTCACAGGTGTAGCGCGTTTGCCCGCAGCGCCCGCGAGCGCTACCATCAACTGATGGATTATTGAGCGCCCGTCCAGCGCAAAGCGTATAAAAGGGGAACAATATGTGCCTTGCCGTTCCCGGTAAAGTAGTCAAACGCGACGACGACCTCAAGGCCACCGTCGACATGATGGGCATCGAGCGCCCCGTGTCGCTGCGACTCGTGCCGACGGCGCAGGTTGGCGACTATATTCTCGTACACGCCGGCTTTGGCATCCAGATTGTCGACGAGCAGGAAGCACAGGAAACGCTCGAGCTCGTTAATGCCATGTCCGAGCTGGCCGAAGAAGACCAACTGGCCAGCAACCCGGCGGAGGCTTACTAGTGGCGCCCGAGCAGCCGGCGCGCTCCGGTATCGATTTCTCGGCATTCCGCGATCCCAAGCTGGCTCGCGAGCTCATCGAGCGCATTCATGAGCTTGTCGGCGACCGCACCATCAACCTTATGGAAGTCTGCGGCACGCATACCGTGAGCATCGGGCGCTATGGCTTTCGCTCCATTATGCCGGCCGGGCTCAAGCTGCTGAGCGGCCCGGGCTGCCCCGTCTGCGTCACCGCCAACCGCGACATCGACCACGCAATCGCGCTCGCCAACATAGACGGCGCCATCATCACCACCTTTGGCGACATGATGCGCGTGCCCGGATCATCCACCTCGCTCGCTGCGCAAAAGGCGGCGGGGCGCGATATCCGTATCGTCTATTCCCCGCTCGACGCGCTCGACATTGCCGAGCAAAACCCTGATCGCCCGGTCATTTTTATGGGCGTGGGCTTTGAGACTACGACGCCCACCATCGCCGCCGCCATCTTGGAGGCCGAGGCGCGCGGGCTTTTGAACTTCTCGGTCTATTGCGCCCACAAGGCCACGCCGCCGGCGTTGCGCGCCATCGCCAACGACCCCGAGACCACCATCGACGGCTTTATCCTGCCGGGCCACGTCGCCACCATCACGGGCTTGGTGCCCTTTAGCTTTTTGGTCGACGAATTCAATACCCCGGGCGTGGTCACGGGATTTGAACCGGTCGATATCCTGCAGGGCATCTGCATGCTGGTCCAGATGGTTGTCGAGGACAGGCCGGTGATTGACAACGCCTACCGCCGTGGCGTCAACGCAGACGGCAATCCCGTGGCGCGCCAGCTGGTCGAGCAGGTGTTTGAGCCGTGCGACACCACATGGCGCGGGCTGGGGCTGATTGCCAACTCGGGCCTTTCCATCCGCCCCGAGTTCTCGCGCTTTGATGCCCGCGCTCGCTTTGACGTGCCCGTTGAGGCGACGGTCGAGCCGCGCGGGTGCCGCTGCGGCGACGTGCTGCGCGGGGCCATTGCGCCGAGCAGCTGCCCGCTCTTTGGCCGCACCTGCACGCCCGAGCACCCCGTCGGCCCGTGCATGGTGAGCTCCGAGGGCAGCTGCGCGGCGTACTACCGCTACCGCGACTAGCCCGGGCACACCCGCACACCGGCACCACCCACGATTGGAGTTTTCGATATGTCCCATAGCGTTACCGATAGCACCGTCCTGCTGGGCCACGGCTCCGGCGGCCAGATGATGAAACGCATCATCGATGAGGTCTTTTTGGATGCCTTTGGGTCGCCCGAGCTGCTCGAAGGCAACGATGCCGGCGTCGCCGCGCTGCCCGCGAGCGGGCGCATCGCCATGTCGACCGACAGCTTTGTAGTCTCGCCGCAGTTCTTCCCCGGTGGCAACATCGGCCGCCTCGCCGTGTGCGGAACCGTCAACGACGTCGCGACCTCGGGCGCCAACGTGCGCTACCTGTCGTGCGGCTTTATCCTCGAAGAGGGCTATCCCATGGATAGGCTCCGCCAGATTGTGCAGACGATGGCCGAGACGGCGCACGAGGCGGGCGTGTCCATAATCACGGGCGACACCAAGGTGGTCGAGCGCGGCGGGGCCGACGGCGTCTATATCAATACCGCCGGCGTGGGCGAGGTGCCTGCGGGCGTGGCGCTCAGCGGCGCAAACTGCCAGCCCGGCGATGTCATCCTGGTCTCGGGTACACTGGGCGACCACGGCATCGCTATCATGAGCCAACGCGAGGGTCTGGCGTTTTCGAGCACCATCGAAAGCGACGCCGCGCCGCTCAACCACCTGATTGCCGATGTGCTTTCCGCAGCACCCGACACACGCTGCTTCCGCGACCCCACGCGCGGTGGCCTGGCCTCGACGCTCAACGAGTTTGCGCAGGCCAGCGGCGTTGCCATGGAGATCGACGAGGATGCCGTGCCCGTGCGTCCCGACGTGCAGGCCGCCTGCGAGATGCTCGGCTACGATGTGCTGCAGGTGGCAAACGAGGGCAAGATGGTTGCCGTCGTGCCGGCCGAGCAAGCCGATGCCGCGCTGAGCGCCATGCGCGCCGCCCGCTACGGCGAGAATGCCGCCATCATCGGCCGCGTGCTGCCACTTGCCGAGGGCGCCCATCCCGCCGTGCGCGTACGCACCGGCTGGGGCTCGACCCGCATCCTCGACATGCTCGTAGGAGAGCAGCTGCCGAGAATTTGCTAACGACAAAGGCTCAGGGCTATTAAAGATATTCAGATTCCAAACATGCCCGGCACGCATGCCCAGTATCATGGGGTGCGTTTTACAACTCAAGCGGCAGGAGCACCCATGGCAGCAGCTTTTTCCCATGTGATCTTTGACCTGGACGGCACCATTCTCAACACGCTCGAGGACCTGGCGGCCGCCGGCAACCATACCTGCGAGGCGCACG
>CATVTM010000125.1 GCA_958346935.1 uncultured Collinsella sp. | reverse complement strand
TGATTGCTTGTCTCTTTGCTGCTCAGTTATCTCTCATATTTATCTCTCGTCTTTCGGTTATCTCTCGTATTAATGACGAATGAGAGACGAAAGATGCCTGAGTGATGGACGAGCCTGGACTATTGGACGGCCGGAAAATCCCTCAAACAAAAAAACGGGGCCGGCCTTGCGCCGAGCCCCGTTTTCAAACGGTCAGTTAGTTATCCAACGCGCGAGCATAGCAGTCAACATTACGCCGCCGCGAACACTCCCAAACCCGTTCCGATGATGCAGATCGCAAAGATGCCCAAGATGATCCAAATGGTCTTGACGCCCTTTTTGTACAGGGCGACGCAGGCAAAGGTTGCCAGCAAGGGCAGCAGACCGGGGAAGATCGAATCGAACAGATCCTGCAGGACAATTTCCGAACCACCCACGTCAAAGGTCAAAGCAGTGGACAGTGAGACTTGTGCCGCGATCATGGCGCCGATAACGGTCATTCCGAGGACACCGGCAGCATGCGTCATGCGAGACATAAGGTTGTTCTCTTCGGACTGCTGCAGGAACTTGGTTCCCAGGTCGTAACCCAGATGGGCTGCGACGATACGCGTTGCAAAGTTAATCACGGAGTAGATGAGTGCGTACACGATGGGGCCGAGCGGGTTGCCCGTCGAAGCGATACCAATACCAATGCCGGCGGCGACCACGCGAAACGTACCCCAGTAGAACGAATCGCCGATGCCGGAAAGCGGTCCCATGAGGCCGACCTTCATGGCGTTAATCGAGGACGTGTCGAAGTTCTTATCGGCAGCCGCCTGCTCTTCCATCGAAACCGTCAGACCGGCTACAAACGGAAGCACATGAGGCGTGATGTTAAAGAACTCGGTATGGCGATCGAGTGCCGCATAGTAATCGTCGTCGTTGGGATAGATCTTTCGCAGGGGCTTCTGAATGGTGTACATGAAGCCCATTGCCATCATCTTGTCGTACGACTGCGAGCACTGGCTCGTAAACTGGCGAAGGAACATGCTCCGATACATATCGGGGGTCATAACCGCGTCCTTCTTGGCCTCCTTGAGGTCGGTGTTCTGGGTAGCCATTAGAAGTCCTCCTCTTCATCTGCAGCAACCGCCTGCGGACCGGACGAGCCCTCGCGGAAGGCCAGGAGCAGCGCGACGCAAATGGCAGCTGCGGCAACGCCGACCACGTCCATCTTGAGGTAGATGACCATAATGAAGCCGATGAACAGCCAAGGAAGCAGCTTGTTGTCGCCCATGGTCCTAATAAGAAGAGCGAAGCCGATGCAGACCATAACACCGGACGCAACGTTGAGGCCGTCCATCACAAACTGCGGAATCGCGTTGAGCGCATTGTTGATGAGGTCGGCACCAAAGAACAGCGAGCCAAACACCAGCAGTGCAGACGGAATGCCAATCGACAGAGGCACGATGGTCAGATAGTACAGATTCGCCTTGGCAAGATCGCGATTTGCCAGAGCGGTCTCAATCTTCTTGCAGGCAAAGGCACCCGGAACGGCGTAGCAGAAGTTGCGCCACACCTGAAGGAAGACGGAGACGGGAAGGGCGAGCGCGACGGCAGTTGCCGTGCCCGTACCCGTAATGACGGCAAACGCGCAGCCAAGCACACCGGAGGCATAGACCTCGGGAGGAACCGCCGCGCCGACCATGATGGCGCCCATGAACATGGACTCCAAAGCAGCGCCGACGATAACGCCCTGCTGGACATCGCCAAGGATCAAGCCGACAAACAGGCTCGTAAACAGCGGACGGCCAAGCATCGTAATGCCAAATAATTGCTCGTCCATGGACGCAATAAATGCGACCAGTGCAACTAGAAGATACTGGACAACCATTTCGATCAACCCCAGAAACAGGTCTGCAGGCGAGGCGTTCTGCGCAGCTCGCCTGCAGACAACCGCAGCAATTTGAGAGGATTAGTAGTTCATCTGGTGATAGTAACGACGCGTGGTGAGCGGGTGGTTACGGACGTGCTCGAGATGGCAGCTCAGACGCTCGGTGATGGTGTAGGTGACCATCGGGGAGACGATCTTGCGGAACTCGGGGTCGCTGAACGGCAGCTCGACCTCGGCGGTGTCAAACTTGTTCACGCGGACGTTGACACCCTTCTCGTCGGCGAGCATGTGGGTGAAGTTGTCCACGCGGTCCATGAGCTTACGGGTGTCGTCCTCGCCGTAGAGCATGATGAGGCTCGTGCCCTCCTCGCACAGCTCGATGGTGCCGTGGAAGAACTCGGCGGCGTGGATGGACTTGGTCTTGATCCACTGCATCTCCTCGAGGATGCACATGGCGTAGTCGTAGGCCTCGCCCCAGAGCATGCCGGAGCCGATCACCATGTGGTAGTCGGTGTCCTTGAAGTCCTCGGCCATGGCGGCGCAGCGCTCGTCCTGGGCGTCCTTGGCCTTGATGAGGTACGGGGCGATGTTGCCGAACTCCTCCATGAAGGTGTCGTACTTGGGGAAGGCGCCGGCGTTCTTGAGGAAGCGGGCGACCAGCGTGATCTGGTAGGTGTAGATGGCCTCGCACAGGACGTCGTCCTCGGCGAAGCTGAAGAACTTGTAGTCGGCGTACTCGGTGGCCGGGGTGTTGTCGTTGGAGACGTACATCAGCGTGCGGGCGCCCTGCTCCTGGCAGAACTTGGCGGCCTCGATGATCTCGGGGGTGGTGCCGGTACGGGTGGAGAAGACGCAGACCGAGTCCTTGTTGAAGGTCTTGGGCGGACATGCGAGGAACTCAGCGGCAATCTCGCAGTGGACGTCGACGTCGGCCGTGGTGGTCTCGACCCAGTACTTCATCGGGAGCGTGTGGGCCCAGGTGCCGCCGCAGCCGATGAAGAAGATGTTGGAATAACCCTGCTCGCAGACCTTGTCCACGGCAGCCTCAATCTGAGGACGGAGAGCGAGGGCATCGCTCACAACCTTCTCGTAACGAGGCTCATCGAAATTGAACATCCCTTACTCCTAACTCACTTGGATGAACCCTTCATTCATCCCATGACGTTATAATACTTTATATAACTAACTATGCAAGAACTATTTCAGATTTTTTTGATTTTTCTTTAATAAAAAGCCCGTCGATCAAATGATCGACGGGCTTAAGAAAGGAGGACCTGGTTAATAAATGCCAGACAATGGCATATTTCCGGCTAGAAAACGTCCTTGGCAAATACCTTTGAGTCATTGGGGACCTGACGGATTTCGATAACCACGCCATCGTTCACAAGCTCTTGGATATGCTCGGCATCGGTTTCGGTCGCAAAGATCGCGGGGGTCGGATGAAGCGTGGTCTCGGGAGACTTTCGAGTTCCGCCCAAATTGATCTCCTTGATGTCTTTGCAACCCTTAGCAAGGCGATAGGCATCCTCGATCGTCTCGACAATGATAAACAGCGAATACTTGTCGGTGACGCCGCTGTTGAGCGCCTCGATAGCAGCGTTTACGT
>CATVTM010000124.1 GCA_958346935.1 uncultured Collinsella sp. | reverse complement strand
CCGAAGGCCACTTAATGTGGCCTTCGTGCGAGCCCAGGACTTGACCGAGCGAAAACCTTGCGCCTGGCCTTCGGCGGAGCGTGCCGGATGGTGGAATTGTGTGCAGCCCGGTTTTCCGTTGACCGACGCCGGGGTCCCCGCCATAATACTTTCGGTTCACGCACGAATCCGCTGCCAGAGACAGCCGGCGCAAACGGGCATTGCCCGCGAGCTTAATGGGATATCCCGCCAGCCGAGGTGGTCGAGTAGATATGTCTTCTCGCCCCCGTCGCTCATGCAGCGCGGGGGCTTTCTTTTTGGACATGCCCCCGTCACGTCCTTGTGGCGGACCGTGCCCGGAAAGAATTCGAGGAGGTGTAATTCATGCCCCAGCAGTACAAAATCGACAAGGTTGCAGAGATCGAGTCCCGTATCGCCGAGAACGCCGGTCTGTTCGTCGTCAACTACAACGGTCTGACGGTTAAGCAGGCTCAGGAGCTGCGTCATCAGCTTCGCGAGTGCGGCGCCGAGATGAAGGTCTACAAGAACAACCTGGTCAAGATCGCTCTCAAGAACCAGGAGCAGCCCGAGCTCGACGAGATCCTCGCCGGCCCCGTCGCTTATGTGTTCTACGAGACCGAGCCGGTCGAGGCCGCTAAGACCCTTAAGGACTTCTCCGCTAAGTCCAAGGGCGTCCTTGAGATCAAGGGCGGTATCTCCGACGGCAAGGCCGTTTCCGCTGATGATGTTAAGGCTATCGCCGAGCTGCCCACCAAGGACCAGCTTCTCGGCCAGATCGCCGGTCTCATCTCCGGTTTCGCTCGCGACATCGCTGTCTGCGTCAACGGCGTTTCCTCTGGTCTCGCTCGTTCGATCCAGCAGGTCTCCGAGCAGAAGGCAGCCTAGTCGCTGTTTTCACCCGCGGCGGCAACGCCGCACCCCTGGCGCATTCGCGCCGTGTTTTAACTGATCTCCGTGCACAGACACGGAAACCGAAAGGACTTAGAAATGGCTAAGCTTACCACCGATGAGATCATCGATGCTCTTAAGGAAATGACCCTTCTCGAGGCTTCCGAGCTCGTTAAGGCTATCGAGGACACCTTCGGCGTTTCCGCCGCTGCCCCTGCCGCTGTTGTCGCCGCTCCCGCTGCTGGCGCTGCTGAGGCCGAGGAGAAGACCGAGTTTGACGTCGTGCTCGAGGGCTTCGGCGACAACAAGATCCAGGTCATCAAGGCCGTCCGTGAGCTCACCAACCTTGGCCTGAAGGAGGCCAAGGAGGTCGTCGAGGGCGCTCCCAAGGCTGTTCTCGAGGGTGCCAAGAAGGAGGACGCCGAGGCTGCCAAGGAGAAGCTCGAGGCTGCTGGCGCTGCTGTCACCCTCAAGTAATCAGGCTTTCTCGCCAGATTTCTTTGCAGACGGGGTTCGCATTGCGAGCCCCGTCTTTTTCGTTTTGATCCCTCTATTTTGTTGGCTTGGCATACAAATTGCTGCCGCTTGCGGTGCTTTGGGGTCGCTACCGTTGGGCGATAAAATTGCACCATTCGAGCAATAATTTGCGTTGACCTGCTGAAGAATGGCGCTTGCCTACATTAACGTTAATTAACGGCGGTAAGATAAACCGGTATCGCAATTTGGTCTGCGGCCGCCGTGCCGCACGCACAGGGCGCATCCTGCGCCTGCGAAAGGATCCCTGAATACTATGAAGGCAATCATCCCCGCCGCCGGTCTTGGCACGCGTTTTCTGCCTGGCACCAAGTGCACGCCTAAAGAGATGCTGCCGGTGCTCGACAAGCCGGTCATCCAGTACGTCGTCGAGGAGGCGCTCGACCCCGAGGAGGTCGACGACGCCATTATCGTCACCTCTCCCGGCAAGCCCGAGTTGCTGAGCTACTTCCAGCCCGATCGTTCGCTCGAGAACCTGCTGCGCGAGCGCGGCAAGGATGCTTATGCCGACGCCGTCGCCCATGCGGGCGGTATGCCGGTCGACTTCCGCTATCAGTACGAGCCCAAGGGCCTCGGTCACGCCATTCGCTCTGCCGCTGACGCTGTGGCGGGGGAGAACTTCCTGGTTCTTCTGGGCGACTACGTTGTGCCCAACCGCGACATCTGCGACAAGATGCTTGCCGTCTCCAAGGAGCACGGTGGCGCTTCTGTTATCGCCGTTGCCGCGTGCGCTCCCGAGGAAGTCAGCCGCTATGGCGTTATCGCCGGCGATCGCGTGGGCGCTCTCGAGGGCTTCGAGAATGCCGCCGACGACGAGCCCGGTGCTGTTTGGCGCATCGGCGGCCTGGTCGAGAAGCCCGCTCCCGAGGCGGCTCCGTCCAACCTGTACATCGTCGGTCGCTACCTGCTGAGCCCGTTGGTCATGGACCTGCTGGCCGATCAGCAGGCCGGTAAGGGCGGCGAGATCCAGCTGACCGACGCCATGGCCCGCTCGCTCGACCGCGAGGCCATGTACGCCGTCGTCATCGACCCGCTGTCGGGCTACGATACCGGTACCCCGTCTGGCTGGATGGCCACCAACGCCCTCATGGCTGCAAGCGATCCTCGCTTTGCCGGCGCCTTCTGGGATGCCATCGACGAGCGCGGCGGTTTGATGCGTAAGTAAGCCTTCGGGCATCGACATTTACGGATGCGGACTTCGGTTCGCGCCCGTTTTTTATAAGAGCTGCGATTGCCGGCTCTCTGTTCACAGAAAATATATGAACAGGTGTTCGATGCACATATATCTACCTGCGTGTTTTCTGACGAAAAACTTTGCTACTCCAAAAACTCAATCGCGTCAAGGCTTTTCTTGCTCAACGGTCAGTACCTGATAAACTATTAGGTTGCGATAACTGGCGAAGCTATGCCTCGCCAATCCACCGAGCATTTCCGTGAAGGAGGAAAAACCTGGTGACCAACGCAATCACTGCCACTGAGCGCACGCGTGTCAGCTTCGGGAAAATCCCGGAGGCCATGGAGCTCCCCAACCTTATCTCTGTTCAGAGGGAATCCTTTGAGCGTTTTAAGAGCGAGGGCCTTCGTGAGGCGTTCAAGGAATCCAGCCCCATCCAGAGCCAGAACCATGTTCTCGAGGTTACCTTCGGCGAGCATCAGTTTGGCGATCCCGCGCACACCGTCGAGGAGTGCCGCGAGAAGGACATGACCTATCAGGCTCCGCTTCTGACCGACGTCCGTCTCACCAACAAGGAGACCGGCGAGATCAAGGAGCAGCTCGTCTTCATGGGTGACTTCCCCATGATGACCGATCAGGGTACCTTTATCATCAACGGTACCGAGCGTATCGTCGTCTCCCAGCTCGTCCGTTCCCCGGGCGTGTATTACAGCTCCGAGATGGATTCGGGCAAGCAGATCTACAAGGCTCAGATCATCCCGTCTCGCGGTGCCTGGCTCGAGTTCGAGGTCGACAAGCGCGACCAGCTCATGGTCTCCATCGACCGTAAGCGTAAGCAGAGCGCCACGATGTTCCTGCGCGCCCTGGGCATTGCCGTCACCAACGACGATATCATCGAGCTGCTCGGCAACTCCGACGTGATCAAGCGCACCCTCGAGCGCGATACCGCCCTTACCCGCGAGGATGCTCTTATCGAGATCTACCGTCGCCTGCGCCCGGGCGAGCCTCCCACCGTGGACGCTTCCC
>CATVTM010000123.1 GCA_958346935.1 uncultured Collinsella sp. | reverse complement strand
GGCCGTATGCCGTCCGCCGTTGGTTACCAGCCCACGCTGGCAACCGAGATGGGCGACCTCCAGGAGCGCATTACCTCGACCAAGACGGGCTCCATTACCTCCGTCCAGGCTGTCTACGTCCCCGCAGACGACCTGACCGACCCGGCGCCTGCCACGACGTTTACGCACCTCGACGCCACCACGGTTCTTTCGCGTAGCATTTCGTCGCTCGGCCTGTTCCCGGCTATCGACCCGCTCGCATCTTCCTCCGACGCTCTCGATCCCTCGATCGTCGGCGAGGAGCACTACCGTGTCGCCGTCAAGGTCCAGGAGCTCCTGCAGGAGTACTCCGACCTTCAGGACATCATCGCCATTCTGGGTATGGACGAGCTGTCCGAGGAGCAGCGCCTTACGGTCAACCGTGCCCGTAAGATTCAGCAGTTCCTCTCGCAGTCCTTCCACGTCGCCGAGAAGTTCACCGGCAACCCCGGTGTCTACGTCCGCGTCGAGGATACCGTCCGCTCTTTCGCCGAGATTGTCGACGGCAAGGCCGATGACCTGCCCGAGCAGGCTTTCCGCTATGCTTCCACGATTGAGGACGTGCGCGAGCGCGCCCGCAAGATGGGGGAGAAGTAGGTTATGCGTATCCGCATCGTGTGCCCCGTGAGCTGCGCCTATGAGGGCGACGCTGCGTTTGTGTCGATTCCGTCCACGGATGGCGAGTTTGGCGTTCTGCCTGCTCACTCCAGCGAGATCTGCACGATCGACCGCGGTTACGTTCGCGTTTCCGATAAGGCCATGGGCACTGTCGACCACACGTTTGCCGTGGCCGGCGGCTATGCCCAGGTTGCGGACGATGTCGTGACCGTTCTCGCCGAGCGCGCTTGCGATTTGGCGACCGTCGATGCCGACAAGCTTAAAGCTGATATTCAAGGTTTTGAAGAGAAGCTGGGTAATTTGTCGGAGGATGATGCACGCCGCGCCTACCTCTATAATGAAATCGCATGGTGTAAGCTCAAGCTTGCCCAATAGTCAAACGATTTAGCGTTCGACCATTTGCGAACACATCATGCCCGGGATGGCCTAGCCACCCCGGGCATGCTTTTTGAAAGGGTAGACTTTGGATATTATCCGCGTTGAGGGTGGCCACGCCATCGGAGGCTCCGTGCCCGTTTCGGGCGCCAAGAACTCCGCGCTCAAACTCATGGCGGCAACGCTTCTGGCGCCGGGCAAGACGACGCTGCAGAACGTGCCCGATATTTCCGATGTTCACGTGATGGGCAAGGTGCTCAAGGGCATGGGCGCTACGATCGATGTTCTCGACGAGCACACGCTCGAGATCGATACCTCTCAGGTCGATTCTTGGGAGGCTCCCTACGAGCTCGTTGCCAAGATGCGTGCTTCCACCGCCGTCATGGGACCCCTGCTGGGTCGCTTCCATCGCGCCAAGATTGCCATGCCGGGCGGCTGCAACCTGGGTGCTCGCAAGATCGATATGCACATTCTGGGTCTCGAGGCCCTGGGCGTTGAGTTTGATACCGCCCACGGTTACATCAACGCTAATGCGCCCCAAGGTCTGCGCGGTACCACCGTCACGCTCGAGTTCGCCAGTGTCGGTGCGACCGAGAACCTCATTATGGCATCCGTGCGCGCGCAGGGTACCACGGTTATCGACAATGCCGCCCGCGAGCCCGAGATCGTTGATCTCGCCAACATGCTCAACGAGATGGGCGCCAAGATTGTTGGCGCCGGTACGCCCGTCGTGACTATCGAAGGCGTGGAAGAGCTCCATCCCGTTACCCATCGCGTGGTGGGCGACCGCATCGAGGCCGGTACCTTTATCGTTGCCGGTGCGTTGATGGCCGACGATCGCGGTGTCGATGTCACGGGCTTTTGCCCCCTTCACTTGGGCATGGTGCTCAAGAAGATGGAGCTCATGGGTATCGACTGCGAGCGCGTCGAGGATGGCGTCCATGTAAATCGTGCCGAGCGTATCAAGCCGGTCGACATCCAGACGCTTCCGTTCCCCGGCTTCCCGACCGACATGCAGGCGCAGATTATGGTGCTCTCCGCCCTTGCCGACGGCAGTTCCGTTATTACCGAGAACATCTTCGAGAATCGCTTTATGTTTGCCTCTGAGCTGGTGCGCATGGGTGCCGACATTCGTATCGAGAGCCATCATGCCATGATTCATGGCGTCAAGGGCTTCTCGGGTGCACAGGTTACCTCGCCCGATCTGCGTGGCGGAGCGGCCCTCGTCGTAGCGGGCTTGATCGCCGACGGGACGACCGAGGTTTCGGCCATCCATCATATCAAGCGCGGCTACGAGCAGTTTGTCGAAAAGCTGCAGGCGCTCGGCGCGCATGTCGAGCATGCTACCGTCCCCGATCCCGTCATCTACTAATACAGGTTGCCTATGTTTAATAAAAAGCCCCTCGCGGATACCACCGCCCGAAGACCCTCAACTGGTGCGCAGGCCAAGATCTATAGTCGCGATAACGTGGCTCGATATTCCGAGCGCGCTCGTCAACGTCGTCGTAGCCACACGATTCGTCACGTCGCGCTCATTGTCGTGCTTGGCGTGCTGCTGAGTGCCACTACCGCTGCCGGCCTGTGGTTTGCCACCATTATGGGCAAGCTCGGCGATTCTAATGTCATTACCGACAATCTGCGTCGGGTTCTGGTTGACACCGATGAGGCAAAGGATCCGTTCTACGTGCTGCTTCTTGGCACCGACGGCCGTCCGGGCGAGGATACGTATCGTGCCGACTCGATTATCCTGGCACGCATCGACCCCACGCAAAAGCAGGCGACGCTCATTTCCGTTCCGCGCGACACCAAGGTCGAGTACAAGGGCGAGACCATGAAGATCAACGCCTGCCATACCGTTGGCGGCGCCGAGGCCATGGTCGAGGCGGTCAACGAGCTGTGCGGTGTTCAGATTTCCCACTATGCCGAGGTCAGCTTCGACGGTATGCAGGCACTGATTGATTCGGTTGGCGGTATCGACATTAACGCAACCGATGATGTTGACGACCCTGAGCACCTGGATATTAAGATTACCGCTGGCCAGCAGCATATGGACGGTGCCACCGCCCTTACCTATGCCCGCTGCCGCTACACCTATGCCGACGGCGATTACACGCGCATGCGCCACCAGCGTCAGGTGCTTGGCGCCCTTGCCAACCAGATTCTCAATAACTTCGATGCCACGAAGATCTTTGGCCTGGTTAATTCGCTGTCCGATATGCTCGTAACCGATATGAGCGTTCAGGATATCGTGGCTACGGTCAATGCCATGCGCGGTATGGATGTCGACGGTATCTACTCGGCCAACCTGCCCTCGTACGCCGACGACAGCACCATGATCGACGGTGTGAGCTACGTCTTTGTCTACGAGGACGAGCTCAAGGAAATGATGGAGCGCGTCGATGCCGGCAAGGATCCCAAGGGTCCCAACACCATGGGTCTTTCCGACGGTTCCAGCTCTACGATCGGCGACCTGAACAACAACACGTCTGACGACTACGCAAACGGTACCGCAACCTCATCGATCAGCTCTGACGATTCCGATGGCTCAAGCGATTCGAGCGATTCGGACTACTACGAAGAGCCCACCGGCGACGGCAACGGCTACGAAGCCAATTATTAGGGTTACGCGGGCTTACCAGCCCGCGTAACCAGTTGACGCTGCAAACCCGCCAGAGCGGCAATCTGCCTTTCAACTTCGGCGGCATGATCAAAAGATCAATGCCGCCTCGTTTCAAGGCACCTTGCTCGCTCTGGCGGGCTTTCGCTCATA
>CATVTM010000122.1 GCA_958346935.1 uncultured Collinsella sp. | reverse complement strand
ATTCCTTGCGACGGCGCTTGGGCTGACGGATAGATTCCTTCTTGCTGCTGTAACCGAGCTCAGCGGGATCGATCCCGAGCTGACGGCAGCGCTTAAGAACAGGAGTCCTGTCGATTGCCATATTGATACGATCCTTTCAGTTACACGCGGCGACGCTTCTTGGGGCGGCAGCCGTTGTGCGGAATGGGGGTCTTGTCCTGGATGCTCGAGACCTCGAGGCCAGCAGCCTGGAGGGAGCGGATGGCGGTCTCACGACCGGAGCCGGGGCCCTTGACGAAGACGGAAACCTTCTTCATACCGTGCTCCATGGCCTGCTTGGCAGCAGCCTCGGCAGCCATCTGGGCAGCGAACGGCGTGGACTTACGGGAGCCCTTGAAGCCCACCTGGCCAGCCGACTTCCAGGAAATGACGTTGCCCTGGGGATCGGTGATCGAAACGATCGTGTTGTTGAACGTAGAACGAATGTGAGCCTGGCCCACGGAAATGTTCTTACGGTCCGCGCGCTTCAGACGGGCAGCGCGAACGTTCTTCTTAGCAGTAGCCATCTATCTAGCGCTCCTTATTTCTTCTTCTTAGCACCGATCTGACGCTTCGGGCCCTTGCGGGTACGAGCGTTAGTGTGGGTGCGCTGGCCGCGGACCGGGAGGCCCTTGCGGTGACGAAGGCCGCGGTTGCAGCCGATGTCCATAAGGCGCTTGACGTTCTGGTTGCGCTCACGGCGGAGGTCGCCCTCAACCATGATCTGGTTCTTATCGATATAATCGCGGATGGCGTTAACCTCATCCTCGGTGAGGTCCTTAACGCGCGTATCCACGTTAACGTTGCACTCGACGCAGATCTTCGTCGCAGTGGTGCGGCCGATGCCGTAAATGTAGGTCAGACCGATCTCAACGCGCTTCTCACGCGGGAGGTCGACACCATTAATACGGGCCAACGTAGTCTCCTCTCTTAACCCTGACGCTGCTTATGACGGGGGTTCTCGCAAATGACGAGGACCTTGCCATGGCGCCTAATGATTTTGCACTTATCGCACATCTTCTTGACCGAAGGACGTACCTTCATCGTTCTTCCTTTCGGTAGCGCTCAAACTACTTCCCTACTATCTACTCGCCCAGCCGCAGGCGTTTAAAACTATGGCTGGTCTTCACACACAATCCGACCGTAGGTTGAGCTAAGCCTGCAGTCGGAATAGGAGTGCGTGTATGCGTGCCGCTATTTATAGCGATAGGTGATGCGGCCGCGGGTCAGGTCGTACGGGGAAAGCTCCACGACAACCCTGTCACCGGGGAGAATACGGATGTAATTCATTCGGATCTTGCCAGAAATGTTGCACAGAACCGAATGACCGTTCTCGAGCTCGACCTTAAACATGGCATTGGGCAGCGGTTCCTTTACCGTACCCTCGAGCTCAATTGCGTCTTCCTTCTTCACAAGCAATCATCTTTCTCTAGAAAACGACAGCGATTGAGTATTCTACAACACGTATGCACGCATCGTAATAACTTCGTAATGGCTCCACAACTAAGTGGAACTTGTTACATTTCTCCGCCTTGGAGCGAACACCAAGCACCTTGGGCATCCGTGGTCAGAATCACCGGACCGTCATTGGTAATGGCGACGGTGTTCTCGTAGTGCGCGGCGGGCAGGTGGTCGTTGGTCGTGACGATCCAACCGTCGGAGCCCGTGCTCACATGGTTGGAACCCATCGTAACCATCGGCTCGATGGCAATGACCATGCCGGCCTGGAGGCGAACGCCCCTCCCCTTCTTTCCATAGTTAGGAACGTTGGGGTCCTCGTGCATCACGCGGCCAATGCCATGGCCCACATAATCACGAAGCACGCCGTAACCGTGAGACTCGGCGAGGGACTGAACGGCATAACCGACGTCCCCGATATGGTTACCGGGAACAGCCTGCTCGATGGCAGCCTTAAGGCAATCACGCGTGACCTCGCACAAAGCCTTGGCTTCGGGCGTGGGGGTGCCGACGAAAAACGTCCAAGCATTATCGCCGACCCAACCGTCGACAACGGCTCCCGTATCGATGGAGATGATATCGCCATCGCGCAGGATCATGTCGGGGTTGGGAATACCGTGGACCACGGCATCGTTGATCGATGCGCAGATGGTCCCCGGGAACCCGCCGTAACCCTTAAAGGCCGGGGTGCCGCCATGCATGCGGATAATCTGCTCCGCGAGCTGATCGAGCTCAAAAGTCGAAACGCCGGGGCGCACCATGGCTCCGACGTGGCGGAGCGCCATCTTAGATAGCGCTCCTGCCTTCTTCATCTGCTCGATTTGCGTTGCAGACTTAATCTTGATCATAGACCGAGAGCCTCTTTGACATCCCCGTACACGGTCTCGCGAGCCTGGTCACCGTTGACCGACTTGAGCAGACCCTGACCACGATAGTAGTCGACGAGCGGGCTCGTGGACTTCTCGTAGACGTCGAGACGGTTCTTGATGGTCTCGGGCTTGTCGTCGTCGCGCTGATACATCTCGCCGGCGCACTTGGGGCAGGTAGCATCGGCAGCGGTGCCGGTGTAACCGCAGGCGCGGCAGGTGCGACGCGAAGACAGACGATCGATGATGACCTCGGGGGCCACGTCGACCAGAAGGGCGCAGTCGATCTCGCGACCCATGGCGGAGAGCTCGGAATCGAGCGTCACAGCCTGGGCGGTGTTGCGCGGGAAGCCGTCGAGGATGAAGCCCTGCTGGGCGTCATCGGCGGCAAGGCGCTCCTTGACAAGGTCGATCACGAGCTGGTCGGGAACGAGCTCGCCAGCGTCCATGTACTTCTTAGCCTGAATACCAAGCTCGGTGCCACCCTTGACGGCAGCACGCAGCAGGTCACCCGTGGAAATGTGAGCGACGCCAAACTCGGCGACGAGCTCCTGTGCGACGGTACCCTTACCGGCACCCGGAGCTCCGAGCAATACGAGGTTCATGAGCAATCCTCCTCTAGCCTATTTAAAGAATCCATCGTAATCATACATCTTGATCTGGCCTTCGAGCTTATCGACCGTGTCGAGCACGACGCCGACCATGATGAGGATGGACGTGCCACCAAATGCCTGGATCAGATGGTTACCCGTGAAGGAGAAGATGATCGAAGGCACGATGGCGATGAGCGCCAAAAAGACAGCGCTGGGAAGCGTGATCTTGTTGAGCGCGTTCTTGATGTAGGCCGCGGTAGCCCTACCCGGACGCACGCCCGGAATAAAGCCGCCCTGCTTCTTAAGGTTGTCGGCCGTGTCATCGGGGTTGAACACCATGGAGGTGTAGAAGTACGCGAAGAACACGATGAGGACAACGTTAAGCACCCAGTTGAGCCAACCGGTCGAAAGCGCGGAGGCAACTGCCTGAATCCAGCCGATGCCGGGGAAGAACACGGCAATCTGAGCCGGGAAGTACAGCAGCGCCGAAGCGAAGATGATCGGCACGACACCCGCGGTGTTGACCTTGATGGGCAGGTAGGTGGTCTGGCCACCCATCATGCGACGGCCCACGACGCGTTTGGCGTAGGAGACCGGGATGCGGCGCTGGCCGCGCTCAAGGAAAACAATCAGCGGGATAACCAGCAAAATGATGGCGCAGATAATCACCATGGTGATGATGCCACCGGCATTGCCCTCGGTGCTGGAGAAGATAGCCTGCGGCAGACCGGCCATGATGTTCGCAAAGATAATCAGCGACATGCCATTGCCGATACCGCGCTGGGTGATGAGCTCACCGATCCACATGATCAGCATGGCGCCCGCGGTGAGCGTGCCGATGATCATGAGGTCGAAGATGATCTCGGGAGCGCCGGCGCCATTGAAGCTGATGCCGA
>CATVTM010000121.1 GCA_958346935.1 uncultured Collinsella sp. | reverse complement strand
CTCTCAAACTCCAAACGTGCGTCGATAGGCAGGCCAACCTCGCGCAGCGCGCGCTCATAGCCGGCAAGTCGCTTACGCCCCGTATTGGAACGGCGCGCGTTAACCAAGCAGGCAATGCGACGGTGGCCCTGCTCGATCAGATAGCGAGTGGCCATGTAGCCACCCATCTCGTGGTCGAACATCACCTTGTCGCACTCGAGCCCCTCAATGGCACGGTCGACCATCACGGCAGGGATAGGCAGATGGCTGACTTCTTCGCGCAGGGCGCGGTCGTCGGAGAACTCGTCGCCCACAACCAGGAAGACGCCATCAACGCCGCGCGTTACCAGCTGGCGCAGCAGCTCCAGATCGTCGTCGGCACTTCCACCCGAGCTGGTAATGAAGAGCGCATAGCCGTCCTCGCGGCAGCGCTTTTCCAGGCTACCGGCGAGCGAGGCAAAAAAGCGGCTCTCGATGTTAGGGACGATAAGGCCCAGCGTGCGCGACTCGCGCATGACCAGACTACGCGCAATCTGGTTGGGGACATAGTGGTTGCGCGCCGCGACCTCCTTGATGAGCTTGCGGTTTTCTTCCGAGATGCGACAGGGCCGATTATTGAGAACAAGCGAGACCGACGAGGGGGAAAGCCCCACCTCCTGGGCGATCTGCTTGAGGGTGACTTTGTTGGCCATCTCGCTCCTTCCAGGTTTACGCGCAATCTCTTGAAAGTATAGCGACCGACCCTCTACCTCGGTGATAAACACTTTACCAATCCGGTAGACGGCTGTTTTATCGCCGCCAGCGCACCAAATCCGTCCGGGTGGGGTATATTGCAATCGATTGATGACAACGACCACCAAAAGGCGGCTATTAGTATGCACGAAAACGATTTTTTTAACGAGGACCTGCTGTGCGCGCTTGCTGGCGTTGCCGGCGAGGACAACGTACTGATGAGCGAGCCCATGCGCGAGCACACCACGTTTAAGATCGGCGGCCCGGCCGACGTCTTTGTCACGCCCGATACCGAGCAGGGCCTCGTCGCCACGCTCGATACCTGCTATCGCTGCGACCTGCCGCTCACCATCGTGGGCAACGGCTCCGACCTGCTCGTCGGCGACAAGGGCATCCGCGGCGTCGTCGTAGCGCTGGGCGAAGGTCTCTCCAACATCACCGTCGACGGCACGCACGTCACGGCGGCAGCCGGCGCGCTGCTTTCCGATGTCGCCGCGGCGGCAGCCGAGGCCGGCCTCACCGGCATGGAGCCCATCTCGGGCATCCCCGGATCGGTCGGCGGCGCCTGCTACATGAACGCCGGTGCCTACGGTGCCTGCATGGCCGATGTGCTGGAGTCCGTGCGCGTCTACAAACCCGCTCGCCAGCTCGACGACGGCACCCGCGGCAGCGGCAATATCATTGAGTTCGATGTCGATGAGCTCAACCTGGGCTATCGCAAGAGCCGCATTGCCGACGACGGCTTCATCGTGCTTTCGGCCACCTTCAATCTCGCTCCGGGCAACGCCGCGATGATCAAGGCCGACATGGACGACTACCGCCAGCGCCGCGAGGACAAGCAGCCGCTCGACATGCCGAGTGCCGGCTCCACTTTCAAGCGCCCCGAGGGCTACTTTGCCGGCAAGCTCATCATGGACGCCGGCCTGCGAGGACACGCCGTTGGCGGCGCGCAGGTAAGCGAAAAGCACTGCGGTTTTATCGTCAACGCCAACCACGCCACCGCCGCCGACGTTGACGAACTCATCCGCCACATCCAAACAACCGTCAAAGGCCAATTCGACGTAGACCTAGAACCCGAAGTCCACCGAGTAGGCGAATTTTTATAAAAAGAAGGCCCCGAAAGGGGCCTTCACCATATTCATTCAGATAACCCAGTCCGGTGTGTCGCGCCCCGAACCCGAGAGGGCCACTTAATGTGGCCTTCGTCTTGCGCAGGACTGCCCGAGCAGGCAATCAAATATAATGCGGGCGGGCACGCGGCCCCGTCGGCTTTACGACAGCGCAATACCGCCGAGCCAGCCCCAACGCACGCCAGAGCCAGTGCCATAGAAGCTAATAAACGAATCAAGCGACTTAGACGTAATGGCGCCCTCATTGCTCATGACGATGCCGCCGCCAACATAGATGCCCACGTGGCCATAGATCAGACCCGGCATGCCGGTGCCGCTATGCGATGAGTCGGCCACGATCATGCCCACCTGCAGCGCCGAGCGGTCGGAGCTATAGCACCAGGCGTTGAACATGTCACACGCGTTGCCGCCAAAATAGCCCACGCCGGCGTTACGGAAGACATTGGTAACCCACGCCGCGCACCAGTTCTGGCCCGGCGAAGGCGTGGAGTAGCACGCGTTGACGACGGCCTGTTGCTTGCCCGAGCCGACATTCTGCTGCGGAGTTCCGGGCGCATACGATCCGCCACCCGAGCTCGAACCACCCGAGTAGGAATTGTTCTTGTTCGCGGCGGCCGCGGCAGCGGCGGCCTTCCTGGCGGCCTCCTCGGCCTGGGCGGCAGCGAGAATCTCGGAATCACGCTGAGCCATGAGCTCCTTGACATCGTCAGAGAGGCCGTTCAGAACCGTCTGGACTTCCTGCTGCTTGGCCTGCATGTCCTGCATCTGGGCAGTCTGCTGGTCCTTGAGCTTCTCTAAGTCGGCCTTCTGCGACTCGAGCTCGGTCTTTTGCGCATCGAGCTCTTCCTGGATGGTCTGAATGTCCTCGATGGCGTCGCGGTCGCTCTTGTTGATCTTCTCAACGTAATGCGCGTTGGCGACGAGTTCCTCAAACGAGCCAGAGGCCAGCAGCAGCGACAGGATGTTCGTGCCGCCGGACTTGTAGCTGGCGGCCACGCGATCGGAAAGGTCGTTGCGCTTCTTCTTGAGCTCGGCCTTCTTTTCATCGATCTGGGCCTGCGTGTCGTCAATCTTGCCCTGGACATTCTCGATGTCGTTGAGGGTCTGGGCATTCTTGTTGGCCAGCGCCGCATACTCATTTGCGATGCTGTCGAGCTGGGCCTGAACCTCGTCGAGCTGGGCCTGGGCGGCATTCAGTTTATCGGTGGTTTCTTTGGAAGCCTCCGCCGCATGGGCGCGAGCGGGCAGGCCAAAAAGAACTGCCGCAGAAGCGGCGCCGAACAGGGCCTTGAGGGCAGTGCGGCGCGAGAGCTCCTGGGAAAGGATGGAATCGCTGTTTGGTGACATATGTACTCCGTTACATGCTTATTTATATGTCGCTCAACTCATACATATTAGCGTACATATGGCGCGTCCCAACGATTTCCACGAACGGCAGGAAACTGCAAGGTCAGCGGCTCGTAAGCAAATGCCAAAGATCAGGTTATGCGTACGCAAGCTCTTCTATGAGTACGTTAGCACAATCCTCTGCTTTTCCTACAGCGCACGATTTGGGCGTCCCTGCCTGCGCTATACTCCCCTGAAGAAGTGTTCCTGATTCGATAGGAGACTACATGTCCAAAGCACTCGACCCCAAAGACACCTGTGTCCTCGTTACCGGTGGCGCCGGCTTTATCGGCTCGCACACCGTCGTTCAGCTGCTCGAGGGTGGTTACCAGGTCGTCATCGTCGATGATCTCTCCAACTCCAGCGCCGTCGCCGTCGACCGCGTCAAGACCATCGTGGGCGACGAGGCCGCCAAGAACCTCACCTTCTACGAGGCCAACGTGCTCGACCGCGATGCGATGAACAAGATCTTCGATACCCATCAGATCGACCGCGTCATCCACTTTGCCGGCTTTAAGGCCGTCGGCGAGTCGGTGAGCAAGCCCGTCGAGTACTACCACAACAACATCGAGAACACCCTGGTGCTCATCGACGTCATGCGCAGCCATGGCTGCAAGTCCATCATCTTCTCGAGCTCCTCGACCGTCTACGGCGACCCGGACAACCCGCCCGTCACCGAGGA
>CATVTM010000120.1 GCA_958346935.1 uncultured Collinsella sp. | reverse complement strand
GAATTAAGTTTCCTGCTCTACAGTCCTGCGCAAGACGGAAAGCACATTTAGTGCTTTCCTTTGCATGCGGAACTCGCGATAAACTTAATTCCGCGCCGCTCCCCGCCCGCGCCGGGCAAACGTCGTTGGGCTTATCACTGACAGGAAATGGGCGCTTGCATATCGCCTGCTGGCTTGGCACGGTACAATGCTTGCAGCTTTTAATTCATGAATTAGTGGAGTTATTGATGGCAGAATCTCGTGCGGAGCGTAAGGCTCGTCGTGCTTTGATCGAGGCGGCTGAGGGGTCGGAGGAGAAAAAATCTTCTACGAAATCCAAGTCGTCTCAGGATGCGAAGGGTAAGTCGGCCAAGGGCAAGGCTAAGGCCAAGCGCCCCAGTTCTCGTCGGAGCGAGGATAAGGCATCTCAGACTCGCTCCAAGCGCTCGCATAAAGATCCGGTTTCGTCTGCGCGTAAGGTTGTGGACCCCAAGTCTCCCTGTTCGATCATGAAAGCTTGCGGTGGGTGCACGGCGCTCAATCGTCCTTATAAGAAGCAGTTGGCGGCCAAGCAGGCTGCTATGGAGGAGCTGTTTGCTGAGCTCTGTGAGCGCGAGGGCATTAGCGTTGATCCCATTCGCGGTATGGGTGTTACCCTGGGCGACCCGGGCAAGTATCCTGCGCCGCGTGGTTTTCGTCATAAGGCTGCCACTCCGTTTGCTCCCGGCAAAGAGGGCGCTGTCCGCTGCGGCTTTTTTGAACGTGGGACGCACAGGATCGTTGCTGTTCCTGAATGCCCTGTCGAGGCGCCGGGCACTCGTCAGATTCTCAACGGCATCGCTCGCGAGGCCGAACGTCTGCATATTCCTGCCTTTAACGAAGACAAGCATCTGGGGCTGCTTCGCTATGCCGTCGTTCGCTGCGGCTGGCGCACCGACCAGATTATGGTCACCCTCGTGACCGCTCAGTGCGACCTGCCGCATGCGCAGGAGTTCTTTGAGGCTGTCGCCGCACTCGATCCGCATATCGTCACCGTCGCTCAGAACATCAACGGTCGCCCCGGCAATGCCATCTTGGGTGAGGAGACTCGTATCGTCTATGGCGCCGAATGCATGCGCGACCAGCTGCTCGGCTGCGAGTTCGATATCTCCCCCACCGCGTTCTATCAGACCAATCCGCAGCAAACCGAGCTGCTCTATCGACTTGCCATTGACGGCATGGACCTGCAGCAGGGTGACATTCTTATGGACGCTTACTGCGGCAGCGGAACCATCGGCCTGTGCGCCGCGAAGGATGCCCAGGACAAGGGCATCGGCATTATGCTGCTCGGCGTGGAGCGCAACCCGGCGGGCATTGCCGACGCACGTCGCAATGCCGAGCTCAACGGCCTCACCCGCAGCGCTTGGTTTATGGCCGACGACGCCACCGATTACATCCTGGACGCCGCCGACAACAACGAGCGGATCGATGTCCTTTCCATCGACCCGCCGCGCGCCGGCTCCACCCCCGAGTTCCTCGAAGCCGCCTGCGCACTCAAGCCGCGCCGCATCACCTATATCAGCTGCAACCCCGTGACCCAAGAGCGCGACCTGCACCAGCTCCTCGACGGAGGCTATCGCCTGCTCAAGATCACGCCCGTCGACATGTTCCCCCATACCGACCACACCGAGACGGTAGCGGTCCTCGAGCGCCGCTAATCCACCCCGGTAGATTTTCGAGACAAGAAAGGGGGCGGCCCGTCTGGACCGCCCCCTTCGCTTGGTTTATGAACTCCGCTACATCCCCTTGCGCAGGTCACACACGCCGCCTGCCGCCATCTCGCGCAGCAGCGTCTCGCGGTCGCGCGTCACGATCAAATCCAGCGGGAAGTGAATCTCGTCGAGCATCTTGCGCGCGTGATCGAGCTTGCCAATGGCCATGCCAATGTGGGCATCGGTCGACACGCCAATACCCACGCCCAGCTCGGCGCAGCGCTCGGCGATCTTGCGGCATACGGCCCAATGCTCAGTGTCGACACCGTGTTCAAGACTATGGTTATTGATCTCGATAATCTTGTGCTTGGCCTTGGCCGCCAGCAGCACCTCATCGATATCGAACGGCACGCCCGAACGACCCGCATGCCCCAGCATGAACACCTTGGGGTGCTCCAGGGCATTGATGTACATCTGGGTCGTTTGGGCGAGCGTCGCGCCTTCGGCAAACTGCGGGTTATGCACGCTTGCCACCAAATAATCCAAATTACGCGTCACCAAATCGAACAGCGAATGCTCACGACTATACGAATCGCCGGCGATATCGAGCGAAACGGGAATGTCTTCGCCAAACAAGCTGCCGTCCAGCGAAACGATATCAGCCTCGGCACCACGCAGCACCAGCACGCCGCTCCAAATGCGCGGCCAGATATCCTGGTTAATAAAGAATTGGAAACTGCGCAGGTCATTGGGACAAGGCGTAACCATCGAGCTTAAATGATCGGCGGAACCGAGCACCTGAAGGCCGCGCTCCGCCGCCCAATAGATGTTCTCCTCGATGGTTGAGTACGCATGCGCAGAGAACATCGTATGAGTATGAATATCACAAGAAAGAAGGTAGGGCATCGGGTCTCCTTGTCCAGTATGGCCGTCGCGTATATTCATTGTACGCATAGCTTTCGGCAGTCGTAAAACTGCTTCATCCCAATCACACAACGGCATAGACAACGGGGTCTGGCTTAAAACCAAACCCCGTTTCACGTAAAACATTGTAAGCAGAGCGCTTTACTTTCGACGATATTCGTCGGCCAGTTGCTTCCAGGCAGGCAACGAATTGACGATGGTCTCGTAGCTCACACAGTAGCCAAGGCGGAACCAGCCCGGCATGCCAAAACTATCCGAAGGCACCGCGAGCAGTTCGTACTTCTTCGCGCGCTCGCAGAACGCATTCGCATCGGGCTCCAGTGCCTTCACCCACAAGTAGAATGCACCATCCGGCTCAACATAGGTGTAGCCGTACTCCGCTAGTGCATCGGTAAGCGCGGTGCGGTTGCGCGCATAGGCCTCGACATCGCTCGGTTCATCAATGCAGTCGATGATTACACGCTGGAAGAGGGCCGGTGCGCACACGAAGCCCAGCGTGCGGGCGGCACCGGCAACGGCCGGCATCAGGCGAGCAGCCTGCGGATTGGTATTGGGAACCAAAATCCAGCCCACGCGCTCGCCCGGCAGCGAAAGCGACTTGGAATACGAGTAGCACACCACGGTGTTCTCGTAGATCGAGGGCACCCAAGGCACCCCGGCACCGTACACGATCTCGCGGTACGGCTCATCAGAGATGAGCGTGATTGGGTTCTCGGAATCGCGCTTGGCGTTGACCTCGCGTAAAACATTGGCCAGTCGCGTCAGTGTATCGCGCGTATACACTGCACCGGTCGGGTTGTTGGGTGAGTCGATAATGACGGCAGCGGTCTTATCGGTAATCGCCTTGAGCACGTTATCCACGCTCAGCTGGAACGTATCTTCATCGGCGAGCGCCTCGACGCACGTGCAACCAGCTTTCTCGATCCACACGCGATACTCCGGGAAGTACGGAGCGATAACGATGACCTCGTCGCCCGGATTGGTAATCGCGTTGAGCGTGCAGGTGAGCGAAGCCGCGGCACCCACCGTCATAAAGACGTCCTTGCCCTCATAGCTCGTGCCAAAGCGACGGTTGAGCGAGTCGGCGACGGCTGCTCGACATTGCGGCAGACCCGGCGCAGGCGTGTATCCATGCAGCTGGTCGCTCGGCAGCTCCAAGGCCTTCTTAATGGACTCAGCCACGGCGGCAGGTGCCGGAACGCTCGGGTTACCCAGCGAAAAATCGAATACGTTCTCCGCGCCGATCTGTGCCTTGCGCTCAAGGCCATAGCTAAAGATCTCACGGATGATGGAGCTTTCCGCACCGCGAGCATACATAGTTTCGTTGATCATCTGTTCCCCTTTCGCATAGGCGCTAT
>CATVTM010000119.1 GCA_958346935.1 uncultured Collinsella sp. | reverse complement strand
GAGGTCGACGGCAAGCTCGAGCAGCTCATGCGCGGCATGTTCCACAACGTGGACGACACCGCCAAGGAGTACGGCGAGGAGGGCAACTTCGTCATGGGCGCCAACATCGCCGGCTTCCTGAAGGTCGCCGACGCCATGCTCGCCCAGGGCGTCTGCTAAACCCTGCCTGACATAGCATCTGATAAGGCTCCCAGCTATCGCAGCTGGGAGCCTTTTGCTTTCGCGGAGGCGTGGGACAAATTAATCAGTAGTTCTTGTCCCAGGTGTGAGAATCATTTCGGCCATGTTGCCGCGGGCGACCCTGGGACAAAAACTACTGATAAATTTGTCCCACGTGGCGTTCTTGTCGTTCGACGGCGTTCGGCTTCTCGTTTGGTACACTTAAAGGTACTGGACAAGTGAAGAGATGGGGGAGAACGTGCTCAAGTTCGGTACCTACGTCCGTGTTGGAAACGCGGCCGAAGCCTATGAGCTCTTGCAGAAGAACCGCAACAACAAGATTGTGGGCGGCGGCATCTGGATGCGCCTGGGTTCGCGTCGTGTGGCGACGGCGATTGACCTTTCGGCCTGCGGACTCGATCATATCGAGGAGACCGAGACCGAGTTTCGCATCGGTGCCATGTGCACCCTGCGCCAGCTCGAGCGTCATGCCGGGCTCAACGCGCTTGTCAATAATGTCTTTGAGTTCGCCGTCCACGACATCGTGGGCGTGCAGCTGCGCAACACCGCCACGGTGGGCGGCAGCATCTACGGCCGCTTTGGCTTCTCGGACGTTCTCTCCGCCTTTCTCGCGCTCGATTCCTATGTTGAGCTGACGGGCGCCGGTCGCGTGCCGCTCACGGAGTTCGTGGATATGGGCTATGTGCGCGACGTGATCGAGCACGTCGTGGTCGTCAAGCATGATTACCGCGCGAGCTACGAGGCCGTGCGCAAGGCCGCGACCGACTTCCCCTCGCTGAACGTCACCGCCGCCTGGTGGGACAACACCTGGCACGTCACCGTGGGCGCCCGCCCGCTGCGCGCGACCCTGCTGCAGGGCGAGGCGTGCGGCCTGGTGAACGAGCATCCTTCCGAGGACGAGCTTCGCGCCCTGGCCGCATCCGTGCGCTCGCTGAGCTACGGCACCAACCTGTGGGGCTCGGCCGACTACCGCCGTCGCATCTCGGCCCCGCTCGCCGTCCAGGCCGTGCGCCGCGCCGCCGGCATCGAGCTTTCGGCCGCGCTTGCGCACGAGCTCGAGGGCGTGCAGATTCCTAAGTTTGCCACGGACGAGTATTCCTGCCGCCGCGTGCCCGGCGTCGATTCTAGCGAGGTGCGCTAATGGCTGCCAAACTCATCGATCTTTCCTTTACGCTCAACGGCCGCAAGGTCAAGGTTCAGATTGCCCCCGACACCATGCTCTTTTCGCTTTTGCGTGAGCAGGGTTGCGCGTCGGTGCGCTGTGCTTGCGAAACCACCAACTGCGGTCTGTGTACGGTGTGGCTCGACGGCGACCCGGTGCTGAGCTGCTCGGTTCCCGCCGCCCGTGTTGAGGGCCACACCATCACCACGCTTGAGGGCCTCAAGGCCGAGTCCGAGGCGCTTGCCCGCGCGATGGCTGCCGAAGGCGCCGAGCAGTGCGGTTTTTGCGCCCCCGGCCTTATCATGAACGTGCTGGCGCTTGCCCGCGCCGCCAAGGAGGACCCGAGCCTTGTCGCCACGCGCGAGGAGCTGTCGCGCCAGCTCGCCGGCAATCTCTGCCGTTGCAGCGGCTGCGAGAGCCAGCTGCGCGCCATCGTGCGCTTCCTCAACGAGTCCGGCGTGCAGGTGGGCTTTGAGATGCCCGAACTGCCGGTCAACGACACCAGCTGCGACGGTGTCTCGTACAAGCAGATCACCCATAAGCAGCCCAAGAAGGACTCGAAGGCGCTGCTCGAGGGCCGTCCCGTCTACACGGGCGATATGGTGCCCGCCGGCGCTCTGATCGTCAAGCTAAAGCGCAGCCCGTACGCCCGCGCCAAGATCCGCTCCATCGACACGTCGCGCGCCCTGAAGGTGCCCGGCGTGGTGGGCGTTTACACCTATGAGGACGTGCCCAAGCGCCGCTTTACCATCGCCGGTCAGAGCTATCCGCAGCCGAGCCCCTACGACCGCTTGATCCTCGAGAACCTCGTCCGTTACCAAAACGAAGAGGTGGCGATCGTCGCCGCCGAGACCGAGGAGGCCGCAGACAAGGCGCTCAAGCTTATCAAGGTCGACTACGAGGTGCTCGAGCCCCTGCTCGACTTTACCCAGGCACTCGATAACGACATCGTGGTCCACCCCGAGGGCGACGTGACCTTTATGTTCCCTCAGGGCGGCGACGTCCCGCGCAACTTGGTATGCAGCGGCACGAGCGACTTTGGCGATCTTGACGAGGCCTTCGCCCAGAGCGACATCGTCTTTGAGCGCACCTACACCAGCCAGGCCACGCAGACTGCGCCCATGGAGACCTTCCGTGCCTTCGCGACGACTGACGCATTCGGACGCATCTCGGTGACCACCTCTACGCAGGTGCCCTTCCACGTGCGCCGCATGGTCGCGCAGTCGCTCGACATTCCGCAGTCGCAGGTGCAGGTCATTAAGCCGCGCATCGGTGGCGGCTTTGGCTCCAAGCAGACGGGCTGCTGCGAGATCTTCGTGGCGTTCGTTACCCAGCAGACCGGCCGTCCGAGCTACTGCTGCTACACCCGCGAGGAGACCATCACCGCGGGCAACTCGCGTCACCAGATGCAGATGACCGTTAAGCTGGGCGCCATGAACGACGGCACCATCACGGCCATCGACCTGCATACGCTGTCCAACGCCGGTGCGTATGGCGAGCACGCCACCACGACGATCGGGCTTTCGGGCCACAAGAGCCTGCCCATCTACAACCACGTGAAGGCGAGCCGCTTTAGCTGGGACGCCGTCTACACCAATACCAATCGCGGCGGCGCGTATCGTGGCTACGGTGCCACCCAGGGCCAGTTTGCCGTGGAGAGCGCCGTTAACGAGCTCGCCGACATGCTGCACATGGACCCCGCCGACCTGCGCCTTAAAAACATCGTGCGCGAGGGCGAGACCATGCCGCAGTACTACAACGAGAAGCTCAACGCCTGCGCACTCGACCGCTGCCTGCTGCGCGCGATGGACATGATCGGCTGGCGCGACAAGCCGCTGGCCGTGGACCTGGGCGACCGTGTGCGCGCCCTGGGTTGTGCGCTCACCATGCAGGGCTCGGGCATTTCCAATGTCGACATCGCCGGCATCGACATGCGCTTGGAAGAGGACGGCTTCATTACCATCGGCACCGGCGCCACCGATAACGGCATGGGCGTCGACACGATCCTGGCGCAGATTGCCGCCGAGGAGCTGGGCGTGGAGAGCTCGCTTATCGTGGTGCGCGGCGTGGACACCGATGTGTCGCCGTTCGACGCCGGCTCGTACGCGAGCTCGGGCACGTACGTGACGGGCCTTGCCGCCAAGAACGCCGCGACCGAGCTGCGCGAGAAGATTTGCGCCAAGGCCGCCCAGATGTGGGACGTGGACGCCGCCGATGTGGTCTTTGATGGTCAGTACGTGCGCCTGTCCGACGAGCGTGCCGCGCGCGAGCAGAACCGCTACCTCACGCTGCGCGACTTTGCCAACCTGTGCGTCAAGAACATCGCGGGCGGCGACGCGCTCACCTCGCACGCCTCTGCCTGCCTGCCCGTCTCGCCTCCGCCGTTTATGGCCGGCATTGCCGAGGTCGAGGTCGACAAGGCCACCGGCAAGGTGACCGTGGTGGATTACGCCGCTGCCGTTGACTGCGGCACCGTTATCAACGAGGCGCTCGCGCGCGTCCAGGCCGAGGGCGGCATTGCCCAGGGTATCGGCCACGCGCTCTACGAGATCGTCGAGCACGATGAGCGCGGCCGTCTGCGCACCGGCAACTTTATGAGCTATAAGCTGCCCACGCGCCTGGACATCGGCAGCATTCGCGTGGCCTTTGAGCCGAGCTACGAGCCGACGGGTCCGTTTGG
>CATVTM010000118.1 GCA_958346935.1 uncultured Collinsella sp. | reverse complement strand
AGTTGAACTGATCGAGCATGTCCTCTTCGATTGCACGCTCGCTCGCGTCGTCCATCCCGGTGCTCCCTTCCTGTCGACTAACCCCCATCCTAGGCAGCAACGGCTAAAGGAAACATAAAAGAGACGACTGTCATGCGAGCCATGTGCGCAATATCCGTTGGGTAGTCGTTTAAGAACGTCCCCAATGACTACATCGATGTATTGGCAACGTCAGCGAGCGGGCCGCATTTGAGACAAGGTGACGTGAAACGAAAGGGCGCTGACCTTCTGGTCGCGCCCTTGAAGTTGAACGTCAGATTGTCCAAATGCGGCCCGCGCAGCGTCGAGCCGTTACGCGGTTCGTAGAACCGCGTAACTAGTTAGTACATCTTTGCGCCGGCAGGGATGGAGGCGTCGAGCTGGATCAGGTTGAGGCGCTCCTCGCCCTCCTCCTCGTGGACAGCGCTGATCAGCATGCCGCAGCTGGGAATACCCATCATCTTGCGCGGAGGCAGGTTGGTAATGGCGAGCAAGGTCTTGCCGACCAGGTCCTCGGGCTCGTAATAAGCGTGAATACCGGAGAGGATGGTGCGGTCGGTACCGGTACCGTCGTCGAGCGTAAAGTTCAGCAGCTTCTTGGACTTCTTGACGGCCTCGCATGCCTTGACCTTCACAGCGCGGAAGTCGCTCTTGGAGAAGGTATCAAAGTCGACGAACTCCTCAAACAGCGGCTCAACGGCGATCTTGGAGTAATCGAGCGTGGGCTTAAGCGACGTAACGAACGGGCTCGCGGCGTTGCCGGCCTCGGCAGCCTTGGCGGCAGCGGCACCGGACTGGAAACCCTTCTCGGGCTTCATGTGCGGGAACAGCAGCACGTCGCGGATAGAAGCCTGGTTGGTGAGCAGCATGACCACGCGGTCGATACCAATGCCAATGCCGCCCGCGGGAGGCATACCGTACTCGAGGGCGCGCACGTAGTCCTCGTCGTACTCCATGGCCTCGTCGTCACCGCCGGCCTTCTCGGCCATCTGGGCGGCAAAGCGCTCGGCCTGGTCGACCGGGTCGTTGAGCTCGGAGAAAGCGTTGGCGTACTCGTGGCCGGCGATGACCAGCTCAAAGCGGTGGGTCAAACGCGGGTCGTCCTCAAAACGCTTGGCGAGCGGGCTGACCTCGATGGGGTAATCGCACACGAACGTCGGGTTAACGATGGTGTCCTCGCCCAGCTCATCGTAAATCTCGGCGATGATCTTGCCAGCAGTCCACTCGGGCTTGATCTCCAGGCCCTTCTCGCGCGCGGCGGCAGCAAGCTCCTCGACCGGCGTGTCGATGGTGACCTGCTTGCCGAGCACGTCGGAGACGATGTCGGTCATGGGACGGCTGGCCCACTCACCAGAAAGGTCGATGGTCTGGCCCTGGTACTCGATGACCTCGGGGTTGCCGATGGCCTTGTTGGCAGCCTTGATGACACCTTGGGCGAGTGCCTTCATGCCCTCGAGGTCGGAGAAGGCACGGTAGGCCTCCATCGTGGTGAACTCGGGGTTGTGGGTAAGGTCCATGCCCTCGTTACGGAAGATGCGGCCGATCTCGAACACGCGCTCAAAACCACCGACGATGCAGCGCTTGAGGTGCAGCTCGGTGGCAATACGCAGGTAGCACTCCTGATCGAGCGCGTTGAAGTGGGTAATGAACGGCTTGGCAGTAGCGCCGCCTTGGATGGTCTGCAGGATGGGGGTCTCGACCTCCATGTAGCCGTCGGACTCCATAAAGCGACGGAAGGTGGAGAGAATCTGCGAACGCTTACGGAAGGTCTCGCGAACGTCGTCGTTGGCGATCAGGTCGACATAGCGCTGGCGATAGCGGGTCTCCTTATCGGAAAGACCGTGGAACTTCTCGGGCAGCGGACGAACGGCCTTGGCAAGCAGGGTCGCGCTCTTAGGGGCAACGGAAAGCTGGCCACGCTGGGTGCGCACGACCACGCCGGTCACGCCCAGGATGTCGCCCAGGTCGAGGGCCTTGAGCGTACTCCAGGCAGCCTCGTCCATGTCGTTGATGCGGCAGAACAGCTGAATCTCGGCAGTCGCATCGCGCACGACGATGAACATGATCTTGCCCTGACCGCGCTTGGCGACCACACGGCCAGCGATCTTCACGACGTCCTCGGTGTCCTCGCCATCGGCAAGCTCGGCGTACTTAGCCTCGATATCGGCGACGTAGTCCTCAAGCTCAGAGTGCTCGGGATAGGGGTTCTGGCCCGCCTCGAACAGGGCGGCGCGCTTGGCCAGGCGGGTGGCGCGCTCGTCGTTGAGCGTCGATGCCTGATCGGCGGCGTTCTGGTTCTCTGCCATAAGTTAGCTCCTCAAACTAAAACGCTCCCCAGGATTCGGTCCCAGGGAGCGAAAACATACCTTTACGCGGGACCGTGGTCTAGCGTGCGATCTTGGCGATGGTGTAGACGCGAGTCTTGCCGGAAGGCGTAACGACCTCGACGGAATCACCCTCGCCGTGACCGATGATGGCGTGACCGACCGGAGACTCGTTGGAGATCTTGTGCTCGAGCGAGTTGGTCTCGGTGGTACCGACGAGCGTGACTTCCATGACCTCGCCGTTGGGATCAATCAGCGAAACGGTGGAACCAATGGAGACGGTCAGGTCGCCCGTGGTGGCAGCAACCTGAGCGTTGGCGAGGATGGCCTGGATCTCGGCAATACGAGCGGCGTTCTGGGCCTGCTTGTCCTTAGCGGCGTCGTACTCGGAGTTCTCCGAAAGGTCGCCGAACGCGCGGGCTTCCTTGATGTCCTCGACGATCTCCTTGGCGTAATCGCCCTCACGCCAAGCGAGCTCCTCGACGAGCTTCTGGCGGCCCTCAGCGGTCAGTACGATCTGGCTTGCGTCCATACGGATATCTCCCCAACTCTGATCAAACAATCAACTGTCAACAAAACGAAAAAGACCGGCTAGCCTGCGGGCAAGCCGGTCAGGTGCTCACCCCAAAGGGATGGGACTACTCTGCGTCCGCGTCGCTGTCCTCTGCCTGCTTCTTCTTGGCAGCAGCGAGCTTGGCCTCGAGCTCAGCGATCTCCTTGTCCTCCTCGGACTGCTCGACCACGACCTCCTCGGCCTGCTTGGTCTCGGCCTTATCGTCGCCCTCCATACCCTCGCGGATATTCTTGACGGTAGAGCCGAGGGACTTGCCGAGCTTCGGCAGGTTCTTGGGCCCGAAGATAATCAGGACAACGACGAGAATAATGATGAGCTCAGGAGCCCTCAGTCCAAACATGTAGACCTCCACAATACAGCGAGACAAGCTCGAATGAGTATACCGCGGGTATCGCGGTATCACAACACTAGCTAAAAAAAGGGACCGCAAGAAGCGGTCCCTCCTCATGCTCTGGTCGGGTTGACTGGATTTGAACCAGCGACCCCTGCGTCCCGAACGCAGTGCTCTACCAAACTGAGCCACAACCCGTTAGCTCGACTATAGTAACAAAGATTTTCGTCGTGTGCTAGAGAAATTTTTATTTCTTTGGCGCGTCGATTTGAACCGTGTTGGGAATAAGCTCAGTCGCGCAGGCCCACCAGCCATTTTGCTGGGCAGCATCGGCAAGCCTTTCGGCCGCGGCGGCAGTGTCGCAAATGGCAAACGAGCAGGCACCCGATCCGCACACATCTACAGCAACGGTTCCGTCCTGTTTACGCAGCCAGTCGAGGACCGTTTGAATCTGCGACTCCATCTGTGCGGAAATGACACCAAGGTTGTTATGGATGAGCGCATATGCCGTCTCAGCATCACCAGCACGCAAGGCAGAAGCTATCGCGCCGGGCTCGTCCGCAGGCACCGGGGCCTCGTCAAAACGTCGATAGGCTTCAATTGTCGAAACGCTTGCCTCGCGCGGCTTGACCAGCACGACGGGCGTCGCGGGCAGCGCGGGGTACTCAGTTGCCAGCACGTCTCCCCCGCCTACGTAGAACGCAGGACTCGCGTGCAAAAAGAACGGGACGTCAGCACCAATGCCCCGCGCAATGTCGTCGAGCGCCGGGTCGGTGCGATCAATGCCCCAGAGCTCTGCCAAGGCGACAATGACCGCGGCCGCATCCGTCGAGGGGCCGCCCAAGCCGGCGCACAATGGAATGCGCTTCTCAATCGTCACGCAGATGTTTGCCTCGCGACCAT
>CATVTM010000117.1 GCA_958346935.1 uncultured Collinsella sp. | reverse complement strand
ATCATGAGGTCGAAGATGATCTCGGGAGCGCCGGCGCCATTGAAGCTGATGCCGAAGCTCTTAAAGAGGAAGAGGTAACCCACGGAGTTGAGGATTGCCAGAGCCAGGGTGAGGTAACGCGAATACTGCGTAATCTTGGTCTGACCGACCTCGCCCTCGCGGGCAAGCTCATGCAGGGAAGGCACGACGGCCTGGAGCATCTGGAGGATGATCGAGCTGGTGATGTAAGGCATGATGCCCAGTGAAAACACCGACACATAGCTCAACGCGCCGCCAGAGAAAAGATTCAGGAGGGCCATAGCACCTGCGGCGACCGAATTGTTATCGGTCGAGAAAAGGCCCAGCATCCCCTGGAAGGGAATGCCGGGCACAGGAACGTGCGCACCAATGCGGTACACGACGAGCATAGCTATGGTAAAAAGAATCTTTTCGCGCAATTCTTTGATGCGGAAAGCATTCTTAAGACCATTTAGCACGGCAGCTCGACCTTTCCGCCGGCGGCCTCGATCTTGGCCTGCGCAGAAGCGCTGACCTTGTCGACCTTGACCGTGAACTTCTTGGTGAGCTCACCATTGCCGAGCACCTTGACGGGCTCGAACTCGCTCTTGGTGATGCGAGCGGCCTTAAGAGCGGCACCGTCGATCACAGCGCCATCCTCGAACTTACGCTCGAGACGCTCAACGTTAACAGCGGTGTACTCGATACGACGGGGGTTGCGGAAGCCCGGAAGCTTGGGCAGGCGCATAGCCAGCGGAGTCTGGCCACCCTCGAAGCCGGCACCCTTGGTGCCGCCAGAGCGGGAACCCTGGCCCTTCTGGCCGCGGCCAGAAGTGGTGCCGTGACCCGAAGAATTGCCACGGCCGACGCGCTTACGGTTCTTGGTGGAACCGGGCGCGGGAGTAAGATCGTGAAGCTGCATTTGCTACTCCTCTACAATCTCGACAAGGTGCTTGACCTTGAAGATCATGCCGCGGACGGACTCGTTGTCAGCAATCTCGCGAACCTCGCGGATCCTGTGGAGACCGAGGGCACGGACAGTACGGACCTGGTCCTGCTTGCAACCGTTGGTGCTGCGGACCTGCTTGATCTTGATGGTGTCAGCCATGCTTAGTTCTCCTTACCGACGAACATCTCGGAGACCGTCAGGCCACGGCGAGCCGCGACGTCCTCAGGGCTGGAGAGCTCCTTGAGGCCCTCGACGGCAGCCTTGATGATGTTGAGGCCGTTGTCGGTACCGAGGGACTTGGACAGGACGTTCTTGATGCCAGCAAGCTCAAAGAGGGGACGCACAGCGCCGCCGGCGATAACGCCGGTACCCTCGACAGCGGGCTTGATGATGATGCGGCCGGCACCAAAGTGGCCGAGAACCTCGTGCGGGATGGTGCCCTGCTCGGTCACCGGCACGTGGAACATGTTCTTCTTGGCATCGAGAGACGCCTTGGAGATGGCCAGGGGCACCTCAGCGGACTTGCCCATGCCAACGCCGACGTTGCCCTTGCCGTCGCCAACGACGACGAGAGCGACGAGGCTCATGCGACGACCACCCTTGACGGTCTTCGACACGCGGTTGATGTAAACGACGCGCTCCTCGAACTCGGAGGCCTCGCGCTGCTGCTTCTGATTACGAGCCATGTGCTACATACCTCCTAGAACTCGAGACCGGCGGCACGAGCACCGTCGGCGAGGGCCTTGACGCGGCCATGGTAGATACGGCCACCGCGATCGAAGGCGACCTTGGTGATGCCGGCCTCGATGGCGCGCTTGCCAACGAGCTGACCGACCTTCTCCGCAGCCTCCTTGTTCGAGGTGTGGGTGCCCTTGAACTCGGCCTCGAGGGTCGAGGCAGAGACGAGCGTCAGGCTGGAGCCCTTGCTGTCGTCGATGATCTGGGCATAGATGTTGGCGTTAGTACGGGTCACGCGAAGACGCGGACGCTCGGAGGTACCCGAGACCTTGCCGCGAACACGACGCTGACGACGCTTGAGGCCTTCCAGCTTCGCCTTATGCTTGTTCATACGTAAACTCCTAAAAAGGTTGATCTTGCCAGCACCTGACGGGGTGCTGGTCTTATGCGAGTGAGTCGGTTACGACTACTTGGCGGCCTTACCCAGCTTGCGGCGGATGTGCTCGCCAACGTAGTGGATACCCTTGCCCTTGTAAGGCTCGGGAGGACGATGGCCGCGGATCTCAGCGGCGATCTGACCGACCTGCTGCTTGTTGATACCCTTGACGTTCACGTGGGTGTTGTCGGGAACCTCGAAGGTGATGCCCTCGGGAGCCTCGACGATCACGGGGTGCGAGAAGCCCAGGGAGAACTCGAGGTTCTTGCCCTTCTGCTGCACGCGGTAACCGACGCCGGCGAGCTCGAGCTTCTTCTCGAAGCCCTCGGAAACGCCAACAACCATGTTGTGGATGAGGGCGCGGGTGAGGCCGTGGCGGGCACGGGTCTCACGCTCGTCGTCGGGACGGGAAACGGTGAGGACGTTGTCCTCGACGTTGATAGCGAGCTTCTCAAAGACATCGAGCTCGAGCTGGCCCTTGGGGCCCTTGACGACAACGTTGTTGCCGTTGACTGCCACTTCGACTCCGGCGGGAATCTGGACAGGCTTATTACCGATACGAGACACGGTGATCTCCTTTCCTTCTACCTACCGAGCGAATTACCAGACGTAAGCGATGATCTCGCCGCCGACGTTGTGCTTGCGAGCATCGCGGTCGGTCATGACGCCATGGCTGGTGGAAATAATGGCGGTACCAAGGCCACCGCGGACGCGGGGCATGTCGGCAACGCCGGTGTACTTACGCAGGCCCGGCTTGGAAATGCGGCGGATGCCGTTGATGACCTTAGCCTTCTTGGGACCATACTTAAGCGTGATGTGCAGAGTCTTCTGGGGAACGGTGTCCTCGACATCGTAGCCCTCGATGTAGCCCTCCTCGTGCAGAACACGAGCGATCTCGACGAGCTTCTTGCTGCTCGGCATGGAGACCGTGGCCTTGTTCACAGAGTTAGCGTTACGGATGCGCGTAAGCATATCTGCGATCGGGTCTGTAAGGTTCATACAGATTCTCCTTCGTTCTTGATGAACACGTGCTCTTGGTTCTTCGCCGCCCTTAACGGCAAAGCCTAACTAGCGCGTTTTCCCTGTTCCAAACTGATGCTTGAAACGCTGGTAGTGACTTACCAGCTGGCCTTCTTAACGCCGGGAAGCTCGCCCTTGAGTGCAAGCTCACGGAAGCAGACACGGCACAGGCCGAACTTGCGGTACACAGAGTGCGGACGGCCGCAGCGCTGGCAGCGCGTGTACTCACGAGTAGAGAACTTCTGCTTGCGATTGCACTTGACGATCATCGATGTCTTAGCCACTTATATCCTCCTCACATAGAGTATTGTTCGCCCCAAGCGCCGCCCCCTTGTGGGAACGGCGCTTATAGGGCAGGTGAACCTATTTCTTGAACGGGAAACCGAAGGCGTCCAGAAGGGCCTTGGCCTCCTCATCGGTATTGGCGGTGGTCACGAAAGTGATGTCCATACCACGCTGGTGATCGACGGAGTCGAAGTCGATCTCGGGGAAGATGAGCTGCTCGGTGACGCCCATGGAGAAGTTACCACGGCCGTCGAAGCTCTTGGCGGAGATGCCGCGGAAGTCGCGGATACGGGGGATCGCGACGGAGGTCAGACGATCGAAGAACTCCCACATACGGTCGCCACGCAGGGTAACCTTGCAGCCGATCGGCATACCAGCGCGCAGGCGGAAGGTAGCGATGGACTTGCGGGCACGGGTGATCATCGGCTGCTGGCCGGTGATGGCGCGCAGGTCGCGCACGGCACCGTCGATGGCCTTGGAATCGGTAGCGGCCTCGCCGACACCCATGTTCACGACGATCTTCTCAAACTTGGGGATCATCATGACGTTCTCGTACTGGAACTTGTCCTGAAGCTGCTGCTTGACCTCGTTGTTGTACTTGGTCTTCAGACGCGGCACATACTTCTCTTCTGCCATTGTTCACTCCTTCTTGGGGTTTTAAGCACGGGGCGTGGCCACGATGGGTTGTCCTCGTGCCTCCTGACTGCATCCGCGCCGCTCATGGCATTTCGCGGTTTGGACTCGACGCAGCAGGAGCCGACAAAACAATCGGTACTATACGCGCATCGGGAGCGTATTTCCAGAAAAACCTCGTCTGCCTGCACAACTCCACAACTCCCCCGCACAAAT
>CATVTM010000116.1 GCA_958346935.1 uncultured Collinsella sp. | reverse complement strand
GCGAAGCCGGTGCGGATCCGCGCAGCGGATGCGCGGAATCCTATACGCCGCACCATTTGAGATTAAAGCTCCCGGCAACGGGGGCTTTTCTTTTATGTAAGCACCGCATGGATTCGAACCTCGGTCGAGGCGCGAGCGTGAAGCGGACGATTTCCTGTCGACTCGTGTAAGATTCCGAGTAGGTGTCGCGGCCCATCCGCGACCACTCTTTCTCTCAACGACCGATCAGGGTGATATTTCGTGGCAGAGCGTCCGACATACAAGCTCAGGTTTCTCGATCCCAAGAAGCGCTTTCCGGCGATGCCCGAGCAGCCTGCGGGACGCTCATATGGCGTGGTCTGGAAACTCTTTGGCGAGGATCAGCATGAATCTTGTTATGTCGTCGAATTCGTTGGCAAAAGTCATGTGTCGCTTTTGGGCTACGTAAGCGTTTCGGGTGAGGTGTACAAGGTGGACCGCCCCGTCAGCGAGGCTCCGCTGCCCAACGATCCCGACATGGAACTGGTCCTTGACGAGTCGGATTCCAGTATTGGTGAGATTATGGTAAGGGAAGCCAACGGTACAATGCGCGTGTGCGCGCAAACTGCCGGCTCTCCCGAAGGCCCCATGCGCGAGCAGTCCGACCACGAGACATGGAATTCGACTCGCGCCCTTCCTTACGGCGAGTTCATGGCCTCGATGTTCTTGCGCTACGTGATATTTGCCAACTCCGAAAGCGCTATTGTGAACACGGCGGACGCCGGCGGACTCGACGAGGGTATGCAAAACGTTGTCGACAAGATCAAGCTCGTAAAGTTGCCCGAGCCGGTCGAGGTGTTTTTGGGCTTTAACACGGCACCGCTCCCCGATGCTATCGAGACGCTGCTCTACCGCGTTGACCATGCCGAGAATCCGAGCGGTATCGAGCGCTATGCCGCCGCCCTTATGAGCGAAATTGACTTGCCCCGCCTGCGCACCATCGCTGCCAAGTCCGAGATGAGCCTGGCTCGCATTGATCGCTCAAAGATTTTCTATCTCAATTTTGATCGTAGCCTGTTGGACCAGGACGAGATTGACATGCTGCTTGCCATCGAGTGCCGTCTCAACCGCCTCTCCGGCATCCTTGAGCGCATCGGGGCCGGATTGGTCCCTGCGGCATCCTCGCCGAGCCTTGAGGGCTGCGCGCTCTTTGATGCGTGGCATATCGCCAAGACGACCAACGATGTTCCCCGCCTGCTCGATACGGCTTCGAGTGATAACCCGTGGGCCAAGCCGGGAACGGTTTCGTGCCAGCCGGGCGGCGAGTGGGACGTGCGCACCCGTTTTGCGCGAATCGTTGAGGCGCTCAACGTGGTCACGCGGCTCGACTATACCTATCGGGCAAACGTTGCCGAGGGGATTATGCTCGTTCGGTTTGGGCAGTCTGTCGTTGATGCCATGCCGCAACGTGAATACGACGCTCAGGATGACGCCTGGCGCGAGCTGGACGAGGACACGCGCGCGATCTGGGCCGCGGAGCACGATGCGCGCGTGGCACTCACGCTTGCGGCAGCGTGTTTTGCCGCGGGCACCTGCATCACGCGCTGCTATGTGCAGATTGCTGCTCCCGACAGTGAGCAGGGCGAGCGCGTTGTCGCAACGTATTTCTTTGGGCGCGCGGCCTATCTGGCCGATTGCGTGCCTGTCGCCAAGGATCTTGAGAGCATGGACATGGACGATATGCCGTGCAAGCGTGTGCTTGAGGCGTATGAGTCAACCGCTCCGGAGACGATTGAACCGGCGGAGGTTCATGCTCGTCCGCGTGATGACCATCGCACGCTGCCGCCGGCGCTGCGCGATTTGCTGCTTGCCGATACGGCTGACGAGTTGGAGGTCATGGAAGAGGACGACGACCCATACGTGGCCCGTGTTGTTGAATTGCGCGAGCAGGCAAAAGTCGACCGTACAGGTGCTTTTGAAGGCTTTTCCCGTCTTGTTGAGGAGTTGGAGGCTATGTGCGCCGTCGCCGAGCTCTTGGCAACGGGGCCGGTCCAAACGCAGTTCTGCGACAACCAGTTGGTACGCATGGTGCTGCCGGTGATGGAGGAGGATCGTTCCGTGCGCATTCTGCGCGCGCCCGATGCGCTGTACTTTGCCCAGCACGAGATTTGCAGCTTTTACGCCGAACAGGAAGATTTTGAGCGCGCGTTGCCCGAGGTGCGCCGCCTTTACGATTTGGCGCGCTCGTCCATGCAGTCTCACTTTGCGTTGATTAACGTGCTGGCGCGTCTGGAGCGTTTTGACGAGGTTATCGAGGTGGCCCGTCACGGCTTGCGCATCGCGAGCGATCGTCCCTCGATCGGCTACCTGTTTTACCGTTTGGCATTTGCATACTGGAACTGCGATCAGCTCGAGCTGGCGCTGGCGTGCTACCGCCTCGTGCCGCGCGGCGAGGAGTCGGGCAGCAGCGCGCTGGAGGAAATGCAGGGCCTCATGAACGAGATGGGCGTCAATGAGCCTCCGACGTTCGATGATGCGGTCGAGACCATCCGTAAAGCGGGGCTTGAGTTGCCGCCGGTGCCCGCCGTGACCAACCAGCTGGCGGATGCTGCCGTACAACTCGTTGATAACGGTTTCTTCTTCCTGGCGCGCGGCTGTATCTTCCAGATGTGGCGCACCATGGGCAACGATGAGCTCGGCTCCCTCAACCGCTCGCTGGGGTAGGAGCGGTATAGCGGGACTACACCGTGCTCGGCATCTCGTTTGTTCAGTATACTGAACAAAAATTGCTATAATTTGTTCAGTATATTGAACAAATGGGAGGCCCTATGAATCGCGAACTCCTAAAGCATGTGATTTTTGACCAACACGAGGTTATTCGCAGCGCGACGATTGTGCCGCGTCGTTACCACTTGGATCCCCAGGGAAACTATGTCATCACGGGCCTTCGTCGCTCGGGAAAATCAACGCTGCTATATAAAGTTGCGCGCGATTTGGTTAGAGACGGAGCAGCGTGGAACCAGATAATCTATATTAACTTTGAGGATGAGCGCCTCGCTGAATTTGCTGCCGCTGATTTCAACGATATCTTGCTCGCACAAAGCGAGCTGAGCGACCGGGAGGGCTATTTCTTCCTTGACGAAGTCCAGAACATCGAGGGCTGGGAAAAATTTGCACGGCGCCTGGCGGATTCTGGCAGACGCGCCTATATAACGGGCAGCAATGCGAAGATGCTGAGCAGTCAGATTGAAACGACACTTGGCGGTCGTTATCTGGTCAAACACGTTACTCCCTACCGATTCGATGAGTATCTAGACGCATTGGGGAAAAGCCGCGACGAGGCGGCTCTGTACTCGACGTCGGGCATGGGTGCCCTGAGCGCGGCGTTCGATTCTTTTTATACCTACGGTGGGTTCCCTGAGTCCCTTCGTTATGGGGCACCGCGAGAATATGTTGAGAGTGTCTATCAAAAAGTTTTGCTCGGAGATGTCGTTGCGCGCAACAGCGTACGTAACCCCCAGGCTATGCGCGTGCTTGTGAAGAAAGTTGCGGAAACGGTCCACAACGAGGCTTCTTTTTCATCCTTGCACGGAATGCTCAAAGGCATTGGATATGGCCTAAGCAAGGCGGCACTCATTGAGTACTTGGGGATGATCCAAGAGGCGTACCTGCTATTTGCCGTTAAAAATGCGACGGCAAAATTCGTAGAACGAGAAGGTAGCCCCAAATACTATTTTTCGGACAATGGTTTGCTCAACCTCTTCTTGGTGAATAAGGAGCCGGTGCTGCTCGAAAACGAAATTGCGGTTGCGATGCATGATGTGTACGGAGACGCGCTTTGCTATCTAAAATCCGCAAAAAACGGGATCGACATCGATTTCTACGTGCCCGAGAGGGGGCTTGCGGTTCAGGTGGCGTATTCGTTGTCGGAAAGCGCTCGGTCGCGCGAAATTGGCAACTTGGTAAAGCTTGCCAAGGTTGATGACGCCGTGAACAGGCTTGTTATTGTGACAAAGGAAGATGAGGGGGACATCGATGTTGAGGATGCGCACATTGAGGTTATCCCCGCGTGGAAGTTCATCTTGAGGGACCTCTGCGGCCAACCGAGCGCGTGATTGGTTCCCATCGGAAGATTGCGGGCTGTTGGGGCTCTCGGGATTACCGGCAACAAAGAATCGTCGCAAATTCCCTCTTGCCCATCCTCGCCTGTTTGGTTACTATAAAACGGCTGTTACGGAGAGCTGACCGAGAGGCCGAAGGTGCTCGCCTGCTAAGCGAGTATGCCCCAAAAGGGCATCTGGGGTTCGAATCCCCAGCTCTCCGCCAGT
>CATVTM010000115.1 GCA_958346935.1 uncultured Collinsella sp. | reverse complement strand
TCCTCGACAAGCAGGCCTTCGACGGCACGGGCCTCATCTACGGCATGGGCCACGCTGTCTACACGCTGAGCGACCCGCGCGCCGAGGTCTGCCGTCATTACGCGCGCTCGCTGGCGGCCAAAAAGGACCTGGGCGAGGAGTTCGCGCTCATCGAGCGCATCGAGCGCCTGGCGCCGCAGGTGATGCGCGACCACGGCATGACCAAGCCCATCTGCGCCAACATCGACCTGTACACAGGTTTTATCTACAAGATGCTCGGCGTGCCCGAGACGCTCTTTACGCCGTTGTTTGCCGTCGCCCGCATGGCCGGCTGGTCGGCACACCGAATGGAAGAGCTCTTCTGCGCGCACCGCATCATCCGCCCGGCATATCGCCCGGTAATCGAGCCGCTAGAGTACAAGCCGCTCGCCGACCGCTAGGACGCGGACCGTTATAGATCCAGAGCGTGGCCAGGGCCCCAAGCCCTCGGCCACGCTTTTTATGTCTCCTGGAAAGGACCACATCAGATGATCGTGTTTTCCGATATGGATGGAACGCTGCTGACGAGCGACAAGCAGATGAGCGACGCCACCTGGGCGATGCTCGATGAGCTCGCACGTCGCGGCATTGAGTTTGTGCCCTGCACGGGCCGTCCGCTGTCGGGCGTCTTTGAGCCCATCCTTGCCCACCCCGCCGTGCACTACGCGGTCTGCGCCAACGGCGCCAGCGTCTGGCAGCTCGACGAGAATGCACCCACCGATGCCTCGCGCGCCACGTGCATTCTGAGCCGTCCGCTCGACCGTGACATTGCCCACTGCATCCATCGCATTGCCGCCGGCCACGACGTCACCTTCGATATCTTCGCCGACGGCCAGTGCTTCCTCCCCCGCTCGCTCTACGCGCGCCTGGACGAATTCTGCAGCGGCGACCCCCACATCGCGGCTTCGCTTAAGCGCACACGAACACCGATCGACATGGATATCGACAGCAAGATCGACGAGGTCGAGACGCTCGAACGCATCGCCATGTACTGGCACAACCCGGTCGATCGCGACGCCATCGCGGCGGCGCTCGACACGCTCGAAGGCATTGAGGTCACGCGTTCTTACACCATGAATATCGAGGTCATGGGTAAGGGCGCCACCAAGGGAACGGCCCTCACGTGGCTATGTGAGCATCTGGGCGAGCGTCTCGCCGACGCCTGGGCGTTCGGCGACAACATCAACGACATTCCCATGCTGCAGGCAGCGGGCCACGGCATGGCCATGATCAACGCCGAGCCCGAGGACCGCGACGCCGCCGACGCCATCACCGAGTTCGACAACGACCACGACGGCGTCGCCCGCACCATCATGGCCGCCCTCGCCTAGTCATTGGTCAGTCATTGGGGACGTTCTTAAACGACTAGTCACTGGGGACACTCTTCGCAAAAAGCTGCAAGGACTGTCCCCCACTGTCGGCAGAAAAGGAACGTCCCCATCTGCCGGATTAGGAGAGACTCTCCAGCACGCGACGGAGCTCCTGCTGGACGGCGTGGTCGCGGTTACAACCCACCACGCGATCGGCCACCGCCTTAAGCGCGGGGCGCGCGTTTTCCATCGCGCAGCCCGTGCCGACAAAGCGAATGATCTCGTAGTCGTTCATCGAGTCGCCAAACGCCATGACCTCGTCGCGACCAATGCCGTAATGCTCCGCGAGCTGCGCGATACCCGAGGCCTTCGACACACCGGGCTGCATGGCATCGATCCACGCGTTGCCCGAAGGCGCAAAAGTAAAGAGCTGACCAAGTTCGCGCTGTAGCACGTACGCACTGTCCATAACCGCACTGTCGTCGCAAAAGATACTCGCTTTGATGATATTTACGCTGGGATCGGGCAGCTCCCAAATACGCTCGGCATTGGGAAGGTCCTTATCGACCTCACGCACGAACTTGCACTCGTCATCGAGCAGGAAGGACTTGGTTCGGTCAAAGAGCGCAAGATGCAGATTGGGAAACGTCCTGACGGCTTGGGCGAGCCTTCGAATCGCCAGGTGGGAATACACCTCACGGTCTACCATCTTACCGTCGGCGTAGACTTGGGCACCGTTAGCGGCGACAAAGTCCATCTTGTCGCGAACGGGCGCAAAGAACTCGCACAGGCGATCGTAGCGACGACCTGACGATGCGGCGAAATGCACGCCATGCTCGTGTAGCGCCAGAATCAGTTCGTAGGTCTCGGGAGGCACCTGGCCGTTTTCGTCAAGCAGTGTGCCGTCCATATCGGATGCAATCAGTTTAAACATAGAAAAGCTCCCTTCGGGCTTGTTGGAATCGAACGTGTATCCGATTCCAACGTACCCAAAGGGAGCTCAAATAAGACTCCGCGGGCGTAAACGTTACAAGGACCTGGCAAATAGCTCACACATGCCAGAGGTCTCACGGTCGCGGCGTCAGGCGACACGCCACCCCGACGGCTAGTCGTTTAAGAACGTCCCCGATGACTAGTCGGCGTAGGTGAAGGTCGTGACGTCGAACATGCCCTCGGGGCGGATGCGGAGCGTCGGGATTACCGGCAGGGGCAGGAAGATGATGCCCATGATGGGGTCGAGCGGCGGCTCGATACCCATGGCGCGCGCCTTGACCATAAAGTCGTCGTGCTGCGCGGCGACATCCTCGGCCGTGCCCTCGCTCATAAGGCCACCGAGCGCCAGCGGAATGCGCGCCACGACCTCGCCGTTGCGCACCAGCACGTGGCCGCCCTGGCCCACGGCCTCAACGGCAGCCATCATATCCGCCGCATTGTCGCCCACCACGCACACGTTGTGCGAGTCGTGGCCAATCGTGGAGGCAATGGCGCCACCCGTGATGGTAAAGCCGCGCACCCAGCCGCGACCGATATGCTTGCCAACCAAGCCCAGACCCGCGGGGCCGTCACCGTCGGCGCCCTCGACCTGCAGCGACACGCCGCGGCCGTGGCGCTCGATCAGCATAATGCGGCGCAGGCCCTCGGCGCTCTCGGGGCGAGCCATACCCGTGATAGCCATACCCGGGATGACATCGATAACGGCCTCGCCCGGCTTAAAGGCATAGTCAAACACGTCGAGCGAAAGCTTCGGCAGTTTAACGGAGGCGCGCAGCTCATCGGCAAGGGCCGCAACCTCGGCCATCTCGGGTGCGATCTCGCCCACAAAGGTGCCGTCCTGCGCCACCAGAGCACCGGCGGCATATACTCGATGCGGAGCCGTAGCAAACGTCAGGTCATTGAGCACCAGCAGGTCGGCACGCTTGCCCGGGGCAATCGCACCACGCAGCTCGTGCGGGTCGCGGCAGCCGTGATCCAGGCCAAACGCCTCGGCCGTGGAGAGGGACGCCATAGAGATAGCGACCACGGGGTCGATACCGGCCTCAATCGCCACGCGGCAGGCATTGTCGATCATGCCAGTCGCAAGCGCATCGGAAGGGGCGCGGTCGTCAGTCGCAAAGCAGCAGCGGCGGGCGCGCGCGGGGTTCTCCAGCAGCATCGGCGACAGATTGGCCAGGTCATGGCTGCACGTGCCCTCGCGCAGCATCACGTACATGCCACGAGACAGTTTATCGAGCGCCTCCTCGGGAATCGTCGACTCGTGATCGGCGATAATGCCCGCCGCGGCATAGGCATTAAGGTCCTTGCCGGCAACGAGCGGTGCATGGCCGTCGACCTGCTTGGACGGCGTCTGGTTGGCAGCATCGATGCGGGCACAGGTCTCGGGGTCGGCCATAAAGACACCCGGCAGGTTCATCATCTCGCCCAGGCCAAAAACATCGCCCGGATGCTCGGCAAAAAACGCCTGCATGTCAGCGGCGGTAATCACAGCGCCCGCTTGCTCATCGGGCAGCGCGGGCACGCACGAGGGCATCATGTACTTGATGGAAATGGGCGCGCGGCGACCGTCCTCGATCATAAAGTGCAGGCCGTCCAGGCCCGCCACGTTGGCGATCTCGTGGCTGTCGGCAATGGCAGTGGTGGTACCGCGCGTCGCCGCCATGCGCGCATACTCGGCGGGCCGGATGTTCGAGGACTCAATGTGCAGATGTCCGTCGATAAAGCCGGGGGCGAGATAGCGACCCTGGCAGTCGATAACCTCGGCAGCCTCATAGGTACCGGCGGCATCGTCGCGACCGTCGTAGAGCACGCCGACGATCACACCGTCCTTGACGGCAACGCTACCGGGCGCCACGCGCTGACCGTACACGTCGACAATCTGCGCATTGGCAAACAGCGTGTCGACGGGCACGCGGCCCTCGGCAGCGTCGATCACAGACCTCATGACCTCAACGGACATACATACTCCTTTAACCGTAGAAA
>CATVTM010000114.1 GCA_958346935.1 uncultured Collinsella sp. | reverse complement strand
GCGTTCAGACCTCCACGCTCTTCTCCCTCCTCAACGAGAAAGACGGTCAGACCCGTGGCTTCGATGCCGGCATCGCGCAGCTTCTGTCCAACTACATCCTAGGCGAGAACAAGGTCGAGATCACCCAGGTGACCTCGGACACGCGCGAGTCCGTCCTGCAGAACGGCCAGGCCGACGCTGTCTTTGCCACCTACACCATCACTGACGAGCGCAAGAAGCTCGTCTCCTTCGCCGGCCCCTACTACTACACCCAGCAGGCTATCCTGGTGCTCGCCGACAACGACGACATCAAGGGCGTCGACGACCTGGCCGACAAGAACGTCGCCGTCCAGTCCGGCTCCAACGGCCCCGCCATCCTGGAGGAGTTCGCTCCCAAGGCCAGCCAGCAGGAGTTCAAGACCGACGAGGAGGCCCGCCAGGCACTCCAGCAAGGTCGCGTTGACGCCTACGTCATCGATAACAACATGCAGCAGAGCGCCCTGGTCCGCGAGCCCGGTAAGTACAAGATCGCCGGCAAGCCCTTCGGCAGCAAGGAGCCCTATGGCATCGGCCTGCCGCTCGATTCCGACGGTGTTGCCTTTGTCAACGACTTCCATAAGAAGATCGAGGACGATGGCACCTGGACCGAGCTGTGGCAGATCTGCATTGGCGACCGTACGGGCGACACCAATGTTCCCGAGCTGCCCGAGATCGGCGCCTAGGCAGCGAGCCTAGTAACGGCCGCTACGAAACCATACGGAAACGCACGATGCGCTTTATTGCGCTAAACTGTTTCCTCACTGAGTTGTCGGGGCTTCCGTACACACGGGAGCCCCTTTCCTTACCGGCGGGAGGTCCGCATGAGTCTCTCCGAGCTCTGGTCGCTCTATGGCCAGAACTATATCGACGCGCTGCTAGCAACCTGGGGCATGACGCTTGAGTCGTTTGCCATCGCCATGGTGCTGGCCGTCGCCGTCACCGTGATGCGCGTGTCGCCGCTCAAGCCGCTGCGCGTCTTTGGCGACCTGTATGTCCAGGTCTTCCGTAACATCCCCGGCATCGCGCTGCTCATTATCGTCGTCTACGCGCTGCCGCCGCTCAAGGTCGTCCTGCCCTACCGCACCTGCGTCATCGTCGCCACAGTGCTCTTGGGTTCTGCCTTTGGCTCCGAGAACTTTATGAGCGGCATCAACACCGTCGGTGTCGGCCAGGTGGAAGCCGCCCGCTCGCTGGGCATGAGCTTCAGCCGTATCCTCGCCAAGATCGTGATTCCGCAGGCGCTGCGCTCGAGCGTGCTGCCCATGACCAACCTCTTTATCGCCGTCATGCTCACCACCGCGCTCGGCAGTCAGGTGCCGCTTAAACCGCAGGAGCTCACCGGCGTGGTGAGCTACATCAACACGCGCTCGCTCGGCGGCGTCGCCGCGTTCTTTATCTCGGCGCTCGGCTACCTGGGCACGGCCTTTGTGGTGAGCCACATTGGCAACTATATCGATAAGAAGGTGAGGATCCTCCGATGAGCAAGCACTCCACCTCCGCGCTCACCATGCGCGATGCGCTCTACGAGGCTCCCGGCCCCAAGATGCGCGCCAAGATTCGCGTCGGCACCGCCATCTCACTTGTTGCCGTGGCCGCGCTCATCGCTCTGGTACTGCAGCGCTTTTATGTGACCGGCCAGCTTTCGGTCCATTACTGGTACTTCTTTACGCACCTCACCACCTGGAAGTTCCTGCTTGCCGGTTTTGAGGGCACGGTTAAGGTCGCGCTCACCGCCGGCGCCATCGCGCTGGTACTGGGCTTAGCCCTCATGCTCGGCCGTACCAGCGACATCAAGCCGCTGCAGCTGGTCTGCCGCGTGCTCACCGATTTCTTCCGTGGCGTGCCGAGCCTGCTGTTCATCTACTTCTTCTTTTTGGTGCTGCCTCAGTACAAGATTTCACTGCCGTCGTTTTGGATGCTCACGCTTCCCGTCGCGCTCGCTGCAGCCGGCGTACTTGCCGAGATCTTCCGCGCCGGCGTCAACGCCGTGCCGCGTGGTCAGGTCGAGGCAGCCCAGGCGCTCGGTCTCTCCAAGGCCAAAATCACCTTTAAAATCGTATTGCCCCAGGCGATTCGGTTTATCATTCCGTCGTTGATTTCGCAGCTCGTGGTCGTAGTCAAAGACACCACCGTCGCCTATGTGGTGAGCTACCCCGACCTCATGCAAAACGCCCGCGTGCTCATTACCAACTACGACGCTCTCGTGTCGGTCTACCTGGTTATCGCGGTCATCTACATCCTCATCAACGTCGCGATCAACAAGGCCGCTGTCTACGTTTCGCACAAGACCGGCGCGACGATCATCCGCTAACGCTTTTACCATTTCGAGTCATAAGGAGCCGAGCACCATGGCACAGAGCACCTCTTCCACCGGCAATCAGCCGCTGATCGAGCTCAGACACGTCGATAAGCACTACGGCGATCTGCACGTCCTCAACGACATCAATCTCTCGGTCGACCGTGGCGAGGTCGTCGTCGTGATCGGCCCCTCGGGCTCGGGCAAGTCGACTATGTGCCGCACCATCAACCGCTTGGAGACCATCGACTCGGGCGAGATTCTCATCGAGGGCGAGCCCCTGCCGCAGGAAGGCAAGGATCTTGCCCGCATGCGTGCCGAGCTGGGCATGGTGTTTCAGCAGTTCAACCTGTTCGCACATATGACCGTACTGCAGAACGTCATGCTGGGACCGGTCGATGTACTGGGCGTCTCCAAGGACGAGGCCCGCGAGCGCGCCATGGATCTGTTGAGCCGCGTGGGCGTTGCCGAACAGGCCGATAAGGCGCCCGCACAGCTTTCGGGCGGCCAGCAGCAGCGCGTGGCCATCGCCCGCTCACTCGCCATGCAGCCCAAGGCCATGCTCTTCGATGAGCCCACGAGTGCCCTTGACCCCGAGATGATCAATGAGGTGCTCGAGGTCATGGTGCGCTTGGCGCAGCAGGGCATGACGATGATCGTCATTACGCACGAGATGAACTTTGCCCGCCGCGTGGCCGACCGTGTCGTGTTTATGGCCGATGGCCAGATCGTGGAAACCGGCACGCCCGACGGGTTCTTCGACCACCCCCAGACCAAGCGCGCCCAGGACTTCCTCAACTCCATCAAGGGCCACTAACCCAATTGCCACGCGGGCAAATTCATCAGTAACGTTTGTCCCGCGCCACCCCTGTGCCATGTCCACCCGGATTCGAAAGCCGTAACCATGATCGGAACCCGCACCTCATCGTCCTACAACCCGCATGTCGACGTCGACCCCGCCGACCGCCCACTCATCCTCGTCGCACCGCGTTGGGAAGAGGCAAAGCCGTTTTTGAGCGAGACGCTCTCCCCCAACGAGGAAATCGCAAGTGTCTTTGTCGATGCCATTCTTGCCGCCGGCGGCCTGCCGCTGCAGATGTCCATCACCGAGGACATTGAGGTTATCCGTCATTACGTCGATATCGCCGACGGCATCGCTATTCCCGGCGGCCCGGACGTCAACCCCAAGCGCTGGGGCGACGAGCGCCCCTACGACCCCACACTGTGCTGCGAGATTCGCGACCGTTTTGAGTTTAAGCTGGTTAACGAGGTGCTCCGCGCCAAAAAGCCACTCTTTACCACCTGCCGCGGCACGCAGCTGCTCAACGTCGCCACCGGCGGCACCCTGTGCATGGACGTGCCGAGCCTGGGTGCGCGCGAGGGTCGCACGCAGTGGCGTCACACCCACGTGCTCAACGATCCCGTGCACCCCGTCGAGGTCATGCCGGGCTCGCTGCTGGAGCGCGCGGTTGGCGGGCACAGGCTGATCCAGACCAACTCGGCACATCACTGCTGCGTCGATCGTCTGGGTAAGAGCACGCGCTTGGTCGCCAAGGCAACCGATGGCGTTCCCGAGTGCATCGAGGTCGAGGGCCAGCCGTTCTGCTTGGGCGTGCAATGGCATCCCGAGTACACCTGGCAGACACTCGAGACCGACTTTAACCTGTGGAAGTCGTTTGTCGAGGCAGCGGCAAAGGTTAAGCAGGCTCGCTAGCTCACGAACCACTCAGGTTAAAGCCTCCTAAGCCGGGGGGGGCGGACACCAGCTACGGTGCCCGCCCCCCTGTATTTGATATGCTCGGTATGATTATCCCTCACAAACAATCAGAGAAATCTCGACCGCAATCGGTCGACAGTAAAGCAAATGATAAAAACGCTTGCTACGTTTATGAGGCAGTCAATTAAAATCGAGATGCATTGACCATTCCCCAACGGGGTCACGCCGCAAATCCACATGAGCATCGAGGCTGGAAGCGGAAGCATGGAATTGGCCCCGATCTGTATGTAGATCGCTACGACGTTGACAAGCAACAGCATGCCAATCGGACCGAAGCCGGACCCAAAATAGGAAACAACGATTACGCA
>CATVTM010000113.1 GCA_958346935.1 uncultured Collinsella sp. | reverse complement strand
TGGTGTAGGGGGCCAGGGCGTACTTCTTGGCGAGCTCCTCGGCGCGCGGCTCGAAGCGCTTGCGGATATCGAGCATGTCCTTCCAGATGTCCTTGGTCTGCTCGATAAACAGGTCAAACTTGGGGAAGCAGCCGCGGCGGTTGAGCAGGCGCAGGCCGAAGCAGTCGGCGAGGTAGTAGCCCTTCTCGCAGCCGCCCGAACCATGGTCAGAAGCCATGGCGACGCAGTTCTCGGCACCCACAGCCTGGCCGATGGGGCCCTCGGGCTTGGTCATGGCGTAGACGCGCACGCCCATGCCCTTCATCTTCTTGACGGCCTCGAGGACCTCGGGGGTGGTGCCGGACTCGGAGGCGGTGAGCACGACGGACTTCTCGGTCATGCGCTTGTGGCCCATGACGTTCCACTCGGCGGCGTGGATCAGGTAGACCTCGAGGTCGCGGTCGCCGAACTTGTTCATGAGGTACTCGAGCTGCATGAGCTCGTCCCAGGTGCCGCCGACGCCCATCAGGAACACGGCGTCGTAGCCCTCGTCGGCGACCTTGTCGGCGAGCGCGGTCATCTTCTTGCCGGTCTCGTAGAGCGCCTTGCCGTCCTCGAGATAGCCCTCCTGGTCGAAATGCATGATCTCGATCTTCTCGGTTTCCTTCATTTGTCTCTCCTTTCTGGGGTTGTTTCCACATCCCCCATGCCAACGGGCATCAAAACCCGCTTACATTCCGTAACACTCAGCCGCTTTGGCCTTAAGCGCATTGACTGACTCTTCGTAGCCCTCTGCCTTGACCTCCATTTGCTTGGAGACGGCATCAAGATACGGGTGAACGTCCCATGACTTCAGACGCTCGGCGATTATTGCCGCAATCGTCTGGAAGAACACGAGATTGGGAATTGCACTGAGCAGCGGAGCCACCTGAGACACCACAACCTCGTGAGCCCCACCCTTGGGATGGGCCGTGAGCAGCACCGTTTTTGCCGTAACGTTCGATAGCGCATCGGCGATATTCGCAAGACGCTCCGACCCCTGCGGATCGTCGACAATAAACACCAGATAGCCCGGAACGATCTGCATCTCGGGACCGTGGACGAACTCCTCGCCTTCGTGATGCATGGCAGGAATCTTGATGGTCTCGCTCAGCTTGAGCGCTGCCTCCTCGGCAACACCATAGTTGGGGCCGTTGCCGACGACCATAGCGGGCGTGTGCTCAGAAAGCTCGAGCATGTGGTCTTGGACATATGCCTCGGCGGTCTTGCACATCACGGCATTGGCCTGGATAGCCTCGCGCAGGTCGTCAAGACGCTGGGCAACGCCCTTGGCGTCAATCGTTCCGCGCGCCTGACCGCCGTAAATACCAAAGAGCACCAGGTACTCAACGAGAACCTCGACGCCCAGAGTCACAAAGTCCACCGACTCGACGCCCACACCGTAGTCAAGAACGATGTCAGCGTGTTCCTTGATGGGTGCCTCGACGTTTGCCGTGAGCGCAACTGCAGCCATATCGTGTGCGCGCATGTAATCGAGCGCCGCAATCGTATTGGTTGAATAGCCGCTCTGCGAGACGGCAATGTTGAGCGCATGCTGTGGATAGGTGTGTTCAAAATCGACGAAGGCCTCGGGCGTCACAACGGACACCTGCATCTGCAGCGCATCTTGCAGGTAATCGCGGGCGCAATCCGCAGCATGGCGCGACGAACCCGAAGCAACGATGCGCAGCGCGTCAAAAGAACCGGACTGGAAAATATCAACGAGCTGCGCTACCAGCTCAGACGAACGCTCGAGGTTCTCTCCCATACGCACATGGGCAAGCTGAACGTAATCGAGCATCTTCATCGTCTCACCTCGTAACAAATCATTAGTATTTGATACCAATCACAGTTACAGGTTACGGCTTTTTGATACCTCTTTGTCGATTAATTTATCCCCATCGGCGAACGGTCGATTTTGAGCCATGAAAGGTTGTATATACAGCTGACCCAACGATCAAAACTGGTTAGTTTCCCAGCCGTTATTCACAAAATACCAGCTAGTACGTATAGGTGTAGCCGCCCGTATCGCCACGATTGAAGGACTTTACATACTCGATAGCCTGACCGCTCGCGTCATAGCTCACGCATTCCAAAAGCAAAACAAGATCGCCCTGTTCCAGTCCAAGGAGGCCGGCATCTCGTGCGCCCAGCGCTTCGATATCGAGCTTTTCCTGTGCCATGACTGGCTTTCGGCCCAGCATCTCATAGGTCTCGTACAAACTGAAGACCGACACGTCAATATCTTCGATGGTTGGGAACAGCAGGCAGGGAATCAGCGCCGTCTCAATCGATACGGGGCTACCGTTTATGCAGTTCAGGCGTCGAACGGAATAGAGCAGGTCGTCCTCGGCGATGCCAAACAGGTCGGCGTAATATGGCCCCGCATAACGCTTGGAACGCGCGAGAATACGGACGGACGGCTCGCCGCCCGAAGCACGGACCGATTCACGGAAACCGACCGTGCGTTCAAAAAAAGCAGGTACTTTCTGCGCCACAAAGGCACCTTTTCCCCGAACACGGCGAATCTGCCCGCGCCGAACCAGCTCATCGACAGCGCTTCGGATGGTCAAGCGTGTCGTACCAAATTCCTCGGCGAGGTCTTTTTCGGACGGAATCATGGAACCCGTGGGATATGCACCGCGCTCGATACGTTCCTCGATGCAGCGTCGAATGCGCATATAAACCGGGGTGGCATCTACTGTTTCAGCCATTGTTCACCTGCCACGCTCCTCATGCCGTTCTCTTCGCCGTTATCGGCAAAGCGGAACTTTGTGGGCAAAATCACCGATTTGCAATGCTCCACAAAACGCATGTCCTTATCAAATTCGATCGAGCTCTCATAGAACACCGGCGTTCCCTCTTCTTGCTGGAGCAGCTCGGCCTCTTCGACGTTCAAACGCGAGATGGAGATATGCTCACGTCCATGCTCAACGCGCACGCCACCTTCTTTGAGCAAGACATCGTAAAGGCTCTCACACTCAAAATCGTGCTCGGGAAGCGATGGGCACAGGGACAGGTTAACGTGAGCGGTCTCGATTGACGCCGGCTCGCCCTCAATAAGTCGAACGCGCTGCATGCGGAGCAAGGGAGCGCCTACAGCCACCCCAAGCTTGTCGGCAAGCGCCTCATCCGCCTCGATGGTCCCGGTGGAAACCAGACGAGAAGAGGGGTGCAGGCCGGCAGTCCGCACAGCATCGGAAAAGTTATACGTTTCCTGGAAGATGTTCAGCGGCTTGGGAGGACACACATACGTGCCCGATCCGCGACGGCTCTCGAGCGTTCCACACGAGATAAGCCGCGTGATACCGGCACGCAACGCCGTACGCGAAACGCCAATCTCTTCGCACAGCACGCGCTCGGCCGGCAGGCGATCGCCGCCGGCAAGCTGATGGTGCTGGATATACCAAAAAATTCCCTCAACAGCACGATCTTTGGGGGGAATTGCATAAGATTCGCCTGCCATTGCACAGACTCCTCATTCAGAAACGTATGCCGCCAAAATTAGGCCAGCCCTCCCATGGCATCAAATTCTGCCTTGATCTTCTCGGCGACATTCCGATACGACTTATATAGACTTGAATCGCGTTTGACTTCGTCGGTCATAACGGGAATCTCTAATTTGGAAACCTCGTCTTTTCCCGTCTGAACCGCCACAACAACGCCCATACCAAGACACATATTACGCTTGGCAGCGTTTATTTTCGCCGCCTTGGCAGGATTTGCCAGGATACGCTGGGCAAATTCCTGTTTAGAGACCGCTTCTTCGGCCTCCGGATCGCCCGCCTCGGCCACTTCGCACTGCAACACGTCCGCATAGTCAAAAATCTTCGGCTCGCCGCCGCGCTGATGCACGGCCCACTTGCGGCGCGTGGCGTCCTGGTAGATAGCCGGCAAAAATGTAAACCGCGGCGGGTCCAAAATCGTATCCGTGATGGTAAACACATCGGGATCAAAGGCATCCTGCGGGTTTTTCTTCTTGAACAGCCCCATATCAGCCTCCCGTACTAGCATTAAACAACTCAAGCTGAATATAGCACCAATTTCAAGCCGCTGCCTTACCCTATCGGTGCGCGGCGTCTATGGCTCGCCCAGCGGAAGAGTTAACGGACGAGGGCCGGGCTGCCTGCCTTGTTTTGAGAAGTGGGCTCCGCGAACTTCTCAAAACAAGGCAGGCAGCCCGGCCCCGCCGGCAAATAGTGGACACTCCGCATGCAATCTATGCAACCAAACAAGTACGCTTAGCTACATTCGGTAAGTTCGAGCACGCTGCCCTTAACGATAAGCGCCGGCTCCAGGACGACCTCTTCGGCACGTCTACCGCCCCTACCGGCAAGACGCTTGGACATGCAGCCAAAAGCATGCTCCGCGAGGATACCTGGATCCTGCTCAATCGCGGTCAGCGCCGGCTCAAAGAGAACGTCGGCGGCCGAGTTGTCGTAACTCACCACCGAAATGTCGCCCGGAATGCTCTTCCCCATCTCGTGTAAGCGCTTGAGCAGACCAAGGGCAATGTTGTCCGAACTTGCGAACACAGCGGTGGCATCAGTTGCGAGCACCGCCTCCGAGGCCTCGTAGGCACTCGGAATGTAGTACTCGCTCTCAAACTCCAAACGTGCGTCGATAGGCAGGCCAACCTCGCGCAGCGCGCGCT
>CATVTM010000112.1 GCA_958346935.1 uncultured Collinsella sp. | reverse complement strand
AAAACTTGATGTCGTTTACGCGCACGACCTTCATGCCCTGCGTGTCGACAATCTGTTTGTTGAGCACGTCGCGCGCGAGCAAGAGTTCGGTCGGCTGCAGGTACGAAAAACGGATTTCGGTGGCCGGCGACTTAAGGTGCACACCAGTCTCGTCGATACGGTCGACCCATTTGCGCCAGCTGATCATAAACGGCGTCTTACCGGGTCCGCGGAACGCGAGCGATGTCACGTGCGGAAAAACTTCGCCGGTAGCAATGCCAAAATCGTTCACAACGCCGAGCTTTTCGCCATCGACGTCCAAGACCGGCAGTTTGAGCATCTCACTCAGATAATTCACTGGTGCTCCCCATCATTATTCCTTCGGACTGCGGCCATACCGGCACGCCATCCGTGGACTTTTAGATATGTATACGCATGCGCGGGCGGCACGCCGCTCGGCGCTCACACCCCGTGCATGCGCAAGAAGCACCTGCAAGGGGTCATCGACTGTATGGTCGAGGTTTGGATTTCACCTGTAACCTTTCTCTTGACCCTCATTAACCGCAGTAACTATAGCATCAGCATCGCGCTGCGGCACCGAATTTATGCGCTGCACATTGCAGGCATACCAAACGCTAACGCATCCGTGACATAGTCGTCCGCAGCGAAGTGGTGGGACAAAATTATCAGTAGTGTTTGTCCCAGGGTCGCTTGCGACGACAAGCCCGATGCACCTTTCGCACCTGGGACAAACACTACTGATAATTTTGTCCCACCGTGCCACTCGTTTGAGCTACTCCGTGGTGTCGTCGTCCTCGGCGAGTTGGGGGAACACGGCGTTTTTGGGCATGGCGACCTTCGTCAGCGAGGTGAGCTTTTTGCTCAGCGATGCGTCCGTCTTAACCAGATCGCTCAACGTCACGATTTTGTAGCCGTCGGCAATAAGCCCATCGATAATCTGCGGCAACGCCTCGAGCGTCTGCTCGGCGCACTTATCGTTATCGGTCAGCAGCACAATGTTGCCTGGCGTCACCGAATCGAGCACCGTCGAGACTTGCTCGTCGGCACCGTTGAGCAGCCAGTCGCCCGAATCGATATTCCACGAGACCACGGCAGACACCAGGTCCATCGCATCAATCCAGTTTTGCTCGTCAAAGGCTGCGTAGGGAGCGCGCAAAAGCATCGTCTTCACGCCGGTCGCGGACTTGATCGCCTCGGTGCCCTTCGAAATCTGCTCGCGCACCGCGTCGCGGTCCTGACCCTTGAGCGACTCGTCGCGGTAGCTGTTGGAGCCGACTTCGCACCCGGCATCGACAATCGCCTTGGCCGTGGCAGGCGAGGCCTCGACCGCATCGCCCGACAGGAAGAACGTCGCGGTGACGCCCTTTTCCTTGAGCACCTGCAAGATCTGCTTGGTCGCTCCGCTCGGGCCCTCATCAAACGTCAGCGCCACGTACTTTTCGTTGCCCTTGGGCGCCACGCTCGCGCACTCGACCACGCAATCGGTGGCGGGCACGACCTCGCCACGGTCCTGCGTCTTGCCCGACTGCTCGCCGACCCACACCTCGGAGCGGCCCTGGATGCCCCACGTCTTGACGTACTCGATGGCACCCGTGCCCTCGACCTTGAGCTTGGGCTCGATAACCGTAGCCTGAACCTCGTGCTTCTCGTAAGTGTTACGGCCATCCTTGACCGTCACCTTCTCGCCGCCCTCGAGTTCGCGGCTATCCCATTTGCCCTGCTTCACGCGCTTGCCGTCGACCTTCACCGACAGCTTTTCGCCCCCATGGCGCTTGAGCACGCTGTCATCGACGGCCAGCAGGTCGCCTGCGTCGTAGGTGTCAGTCAAATCCTGTTCGTCGATGAGATTCTGCAGCGTAGAGCCCACGCGCACCGCGGTCTTCTGGCCGTTGAGTTCCACGTCCACGCTGCGGTTGACGTAGCCCACGACGGCAGCGATAAACAGCACGAGCGCGCAACCCACGGCGATGAGCGCGTAGGGCAGGCGAGACGAACGACGGGGCGTACGGCTGTTGCCGATGCGCGCGCTGCGGTCGCTAAAGCCGCGGCTATGGTTGAGATACATCGCGCCGGGCTTACGGTGACGCTTGCGCTGACCGCTGGGCAGCTGCCCCAGATCGCGGCGCGCCGTCGGACGCGCGCCCGAACGCCCGTTTAAGTTGGATCCGTTTTGGCGCATGTGCCCTCCCCCATAAACACAGCAAGCCGGAGCAACAGGTCTCCGGCTTGCCTCCCATCATTTGGTACGTCGCTATTTTGTAGCTTTTGACGAGCCTCCGCTCGCCTTTTGGTATTCGTCCTTAAAGGCCTTGAACATGCCGCGCGTCTTGCCGAGCTGCTTGCCCAGTGCGCGACTGCCTTTGTCCACGGCAACCGATCCCTTGTCATCGAGCACCTTGGCGCCCTTCTTGACCTTATCGCCCACCACGACGCTTGCCTCGGCAGCCTTTGCGGCGGCGCCGCCCGAATACCCGAGCGACTTGACCTCGTCCGAAACAATCATCGCGCCGTCCGCATAGCCGCGCAGCATCGTCGGCGGCACCTGCGTGTCACCAACCAAAACACTCGAAGCAGCACCGGCGGTCACATAGAATGCCTGCACGATGCCCGAGCGTGGCTTGAACTCAACGTCCGAGCAATAGCCCACGACGTCGCCTGATTCCGTGCGCACGTCCATACCGACCCAGATGATGCAATCGTCCAGGTTGATGTCGAGGCGCTTGGCAGCGGCGGCATCGTACGTGTCCTTGACGTCATCGACCGCAATGGCGCCCTCGTAGACACCAATGGCGTCGAGCGCTACGAATCGGTCGGGACGCTCGATCATGCCCGCGATATCGGACTGGCGGACCATAAAGCCGACCACGCGCGTACCGCCCGGGGTAAAGACCGGAAAGTGAATCTTTCCGAGCTTTTTAGGGCTGCGCGGTGTGCCGTCCTTTTTGGTGCGCTTGTCCTCGGTAGGCTTGCGATAGATCTTGGCGCCGACAAAATCCCCGGCGCGCATTATGCCTCGGTCGAGGGCTCCGCAGCCTCGGTATCAGCCTCGACGGCGTTCTCGACCACGACGTCGGCGGCAGGCGTCACGTTGCCGCCCGAAATGGCGTCGTTGAGCTGCTCGCGCAGCTGGTCCATGCGCTCGCGGGCCAGGTCGACCTTGGCGCGCAGGTCGTCGGTCTTGGCGTCGACCATCGGGCCGAAGTCGTTGACCGCGGCGCGGGCCTCCTCGGCACCGTGCTCGTAGGTATCGCGCATGTTATCCCAAGCGTCGTTGGCGATATCGGCAGCCATGGCGCGGGTCTCGGCGCCCGAGCGCGGGGCCAGAGCAACGCCGATGATGGCGCCGGCGGCGGCACCAAAGAGTGCACCGGAGACAAAGCTAAAAGTCTTACCCATGATCATTCCTCTCCTGCGGGCACGTCGGCGCCCACCGTTTGAATGCTGTCCATTATACCCGCAGCGCAACACTTGCCGCCCCGCTCATCTGCATACGGCAAAGACGCAGGTACATGATGGTGTTGAGCGAGCGAATCTACTCCTGCGGCACAGCGGGCATGGCAACCGTGGCAGCCGGATCCCCACCGGCGCCGTCCACGAGGGGCAAGCCGCCCTCATGCGCCGACCCAGTCGGAGCCGTTGCCGCGCCGCCAAAGACGGCAGCAGAGGCCTCGTGGTTCTCGGCAACCGCGCCCTCGGTATCAATCGCCACCTGGGGCTCGTCGTCAAAGTTGGGGACACCCTGGGGCTCGGTGGGAACGGGCTCGGCAGTCGCATCGGCAACGGGCTCGGCGTCGACCGGCACATCGCCCTCGTCAGCGCCCTCGTCCTCGGCAGCATCTTCGCCGTTCGCAGCGGCGACGGCCTCGTGAGGATCCTTGCCCTCGGCCTCGGCGCGCATGCCCAGCACCAGGTTGCGCAAACCCGCGACCGTGCCTTCCACGTCGGGGGCAGGCTGGTCGGCGTGCAGGTACGCCCAGTCCATCATAAAGGTGGCCGACGACAGCGCACCGATGGCCAGTGCGTCATCGGGGCACGAAAGCTCGACCTCAAAGACACGCTCGTCATGCTCGCTTACGCGCGTGCGGCCGCACGAGATGCTACCGGCAAGACCGGTCTCGTTCATGAGCTCGACCGTCACGTGCTCCAGCAGGTGGCAGAGCTCGGTCTGGCCCATGCAGTCCTGGAACTCGCGACCGGAATCACCCAGGCACAGGTGCTTGGCAATCGCCGGCACCAGGTAATACACGCGCGCCGTAGCCTCGATATCCTCCGAGGTCATGAGCGGCATGCCGGGGTTCACCAGCACATGCGCGCAGATCTTGTCCTCGCTGACGGTGACCTTAAGGATGTTGAACAGGCCTGCCATAACTCTCCCCTACTCTTCCTTGCCCTACTCGTCGCCATCGTGCGGATCCACAGAGCCCGCACCCGACGCCGCCGGCTTCTCTGCCGAAGACTCGGAATCCTTCTTATCGGTTTCGGCCGGAGCGATCACGCGAATGAGCGAGATGCGCTGGCCACGCATCGACTGCACCTTGAACTTGTACCCTGCAACCTCAAACACCTCTCCGATGTCGGGCACCGAGTCGCAAAGCTCCAAAATCCAGCCGGCGATGGTCTCATAATCATCGCTTTCCTCGAGCGGCCAACCAAGCTCAATCGCGTCATCGCACGAAAAACGCCCATCGACGAGCCACTCGCGGCGCGAGAGGCGCGTGAGGTACT
>CATVTM010000111.1 GCA_958346935.1 uncultured Collinsella sp. | reverse complement strand
TTTTTTAATCCCCGTCCCAGAAAAATCATCGACGAACGCACTACTTTGCGCTGGTGAGGACGCCGGTGGTGTCGAAGGCCGGGGTGAAGCTCTCGTCTACCGCGCCGCCCTCTTGCCAGAACATCGTCGTAAAGCCCAGGTCGTCGGCATGGTCGAGCACCTGCTCGTACTCCTCGCGCGTCACGGCACGTGCCAGGTCGCCGCCCTGCTCGCGCATAAGCGCATTGGGCGTGTACTGGTTCATGACCGAGATCGGCACATCGCCCACCGTCTGCCACACTAGGTCCAGTACGCGACACGAATCGTCCGCATGCCCCGGAAGCACCAGGTGGCGCACGATGATGCCGCGCTTCATGAGCCCGCCCTCATCCACCAGCTCTCCCCCGCGGCGATCGATCTCGCGCGCCATCTGGGCCAGACCCGACACGGCCACGCGCGGGTAGTCCTTAATATGAGAAAGCGACTGCGCAAGCCCGGCATCGGCATATTTAAAGTCAGTGAGCCACACATCGACCAGGTCGCCCAGCGCCGCCACGGCACTCGCGCGCTCGTAACCACTCGTGTTGTAGACGATCGGGATGACCAGCCCGCGCGTCCGTGCCGCGGCAATCGCGGCAGGCAACAGGTGCGCATAGTGCGTCGCAGTCACCAAATTGATGTTGTTGGCACCCTGGTCCTGCAGTTCCAGCATAATCTCGACCAGGCGCTCAGGCGAAATCTCAAGGCCAAAATTGCCGGTCGAGATCTCGTGGTTCTGGCAGTAGATACATTTAAGCGAGCAGCCGCTAAAGAAGATCGTGCCCGAACCGGCCTCGCCCGAGATAGGCGGCTCCTCCCACATATGAAGCGCCGCGCGGGCCACCCTGAGCGTGTCGTTAGCACCGCATACGCCGCGCGCGCCCTCATCGCGCGCCGCACCGCAACGGCGCGGACACAAATGGCAGGCGGGCGAAAAAAGTTCGGTCAACGACGTCGGCATAAAAACATGCTCCAAAACAACGATTCAGCAGCTCAAACGTAAAGGGCCAGACCGCGTAGACGGCTCCGTCCCTAAGGCGCCGTAATCGTCCGACACGATTTTTGTAATGTCAAGACTGGAATCGATAAAGTGCCGCTTTATGATGTAGGTATTCCGCCCCCCGCGGAGCAACTGGGTGAACCGTCGCGTTTATTTAGGGAGCCCACACAGTCGTACCTAGTACAGGTATCCTTCGTTGTTAAGGACGCTGGAACAGTCGATGAGGGCACCCACCTGTTTTAGGTGGGTTCATTTTCGTAACGTGGGGGGTGGTTTTCTTTTGCCGAAAATCATCATCACATCTCAATTACGTTCCGCCAGCATTCTGCAGGCAACATCCTGCCGACGGTGCAATATCTGGTAAGCGCGTGATTATCGCCACGCGCAATTCCATACACCCCCTTTGGTCGAGTATCATGGTTCGGCTATGCCCTTTGTGCATGGCGCCCTTTTTGACCTTTTCCTTCGACGCTTGGCGGTTTTAGATTCATGGCTTCATCCCCGAGCTACATACCGTACCTATGCGTGGCAGCGGCGGCCTTTATCACGACCTTCCTCACGGTGCCCCTGGTCAAGCGCTTGGCAATTAAGCTCGACGCTGTCGACTATCCCTCTAAGCGCCGCATCAACACCAAGCCCATCCCGCGCCTAGGCGGCACGGCGGTCTTTTTGGGCCTGGTCGTTGCGTGCATTGTGCAAATCATGGGCACCTGGTATCTGGGCTGGCCGCCCGTTTTGGTGCCCCATCCACGCCTGCATATCAGCTATCCCATGCTGGCGCTCTCCTTTACCGTGATCTTTGCGACCGGCGCGATCGACGACGTCTTCCAGCTCAAGCCCAAGCAAAAGCTTGCCGGTCAGGTACTCGCCGCGCTCATCGCCTGCATTGGCGGCCTGCGCATCGGCGTCATCGTCAACCCGTTTGCCCCCGGCGAAATCATGCTCGGCTGGCTCGCCTACCCCATCACCGTGGTCTACCTGGTGGCGTTCACCAACATCATCAACCTCATCGACGGCCTCGACGGCTTGGCGACGGGCATCTGCGGCATCGCGTCGTTCACCATGTTTTCGATGGCCGTGCTTTCGGGCCGCATCGATGCCGCCGCGCTCTCCATCGCGCTCTTCGGCGCATGCGTGGCCTTTTTGCACTACAACTTCAACCCCGCGAGCATCTTCTTGGGCGACTCGGGGTCACTACTGCTGGGCTTTGCGCTGGGTTCCATCTCGCTGCTCAACGTGAGCCGCACCGCCGCGCTCACCTCGCTCATCATCCCGCTCATCGTGGCCGGCGTGCCCATCATCGACACGTTCAGCGCCATCGTGCGCCGCAAGCGCGCCCACATTAGCATCGGACAGGCCGACAAGGGTCACATCCACCACCGCCTGATCCAAGAGGGCTACAACCAAAAGCAGGCCGTGCTACTCATCTATGCCTGGTGCATTATGCTTTCGGCCGGCGCCGCCGCGATCAACCAGGTCGAAGTGCCCATGCGCGTGCTCATCTTCACTGTGCTCGCCATTGGCTCGGCGGCCTTCGCCAAGCACCTGCACCTGTTTGAGCCCGTGCTGCGCCACCACTACAACAAGCGCACGCACGAGGACGAGCTGGTGACCCCCGACGACCCCGCCTTTAAGCAGGAAGAGCAGGCGGCCGAGGAACGTAAAGAAGGACGGCACCGCAGGCGCTAGGGTATGTTGCCGAGGATACGGCTGTCGCCGCTGGCCGCGCGCCATTGCGCCGGACCTGTCGCACGGTCCTCGCCTCACCAACCCCTTGCCTACTTACGCCCGCCCCTTTCAATAAACGCGCTATCATCTTGACCAATTCGCATACGTTAGGAGCAATCATGCCAAACGAGAACAGCTACGAAGTCGCGCTGCAGAAGAGCAATGCCATTCGCGAGGGCCTGGCCAAGACGCCCGAGAAGTTCACCATGCTCACCGGCGACCGCCCGACCGGCCGCCTGCACCTGGGTCACTACTTTGGCACCCTCAAGGGCCGCGTGGAGCTGCAGAACATGGGCGCCAAGACCAACGTGCTCATCGCTGACTACCAGGTCATCACCGACCGCGACACCACCGAGCACATCCAGGACAACGTGTACAACATGGTCATGGACTACCTCGCCTGCGGTATCGACCCCGACAAGACCATGATCTACGCGCACTCCGCCGTGCCCGCCGCCAACCAGCTCATGCTGCCGTTCCTGTCGCTGGTGTCCGAGGCCGAGCTAGCGCGCAACCCCACGGTCAAGGCCGAGATGGAGGCCTCGGGCCACGAGCTCACCGGCCTTCTGCTCACCTACCCGGTGCACCAGGCCTGCGACATCCTGTTCTGCAAGGGCAACGTCGTGCCCGTCGGTCGCGACCAGTTGCCGCACATCGAGCTCACCCGCACCATCGCCCGCCGCTTTAACAACCGTTACGGCAAGGTGTTCCCCGAGGTCGACGCGCTGCTGTCCGAGACCCCGCTGCTGCCCGGCCTGGACGGTCGCAAGATGAGCAAGAGCTACGGCAACGCCATCAACATCTCGATGACCGCCGAGGAGACGGCTAAGCGCATCAAGAAGAGCCAGACCGACTCCGAACGCATGATCACGTTCGACCCCGAGAACCGCCCCGGCGTGTCCGGCCTGCTTTCGACGGCCGCCATCTGCACCGGCCGTTCCGAGGTCGAGATTGCCGAGGAAATTGGCATGGGCGGCTCCGGCCAGCTCAAGAAGTACGTGACCGAGGCGGTCAATGAGTACTTCGCGCCGATCCGCGAGCGTCGCCAGCGCTACGAGAACGACCTAGACTACGTGAAGGACGTGCTGCACGAGGGCAACCGTCGCGCCAACGAGATCGCCGAGCAGACCCTGGCCGAGGTTCAGGACGCCATGGGCATGGTGTACTAGATCGATCTGCTGGCTAGAACTTTCGATTGCTATAGGGCGGGCGCTACGGCGTCCGCCTTTTTTGGTGCCCGACCGGTTCGGCTCTGCCCATTGCACTCCCCCGACAAACAGGAACAGGCCCGCTGGCAGTTAGTTGCCAGCGGGCCTGTTCCCGAAGTACACCGTTGAATCGCACAGAGGGGAGGAATGCGAATCAAACTCAACAGGGCAGGCTTTTTCATCGCCTATTGCCTGCTCCGTTGCTGAAAACAATATAGTTCACCGTGGTTTACTTTGTAGCGTCAAACCGCACCGTCATACGTTCTCCATAAGTTAGCCCAGGTAAACCTGCAACGGAAAACCACCACAAAGGGGGCAGGCACCTTTGTGGTGGTTTTGGCACGAGCGAGCTGCTAGAGCCCGGCCGGCCAACGGCTGGCAGCCAGGTCAACGCGCATGGGATCGGCAAACGTCACGCCCTCCCCTAGCAAAAGCTCACGTTGAGCATCGGGGCCGCCAAACGCAAAGCCCTCGCAAATGCGGCCATCGGCAAACACCACACGATGGCAGGGAATCTGACCAGGGCGCGGATTGCTATGCAGGGCATACCCCACGTACCGCGCACTCCGCGGACGACCGGCGAGCAGCGCCACCTGACCGTAGGTGGCGACCATCCCCTCGGGAATCTGCTCGACCACCTCGTACACCCGCTCAAAAAAGCCCTCAGACGCCATTGCTCGCTCCCTTCCACCCGGAATAGCCTAAACCACCACAAAGGTGCCTGTGAACTGCGCCCCGAAACTTGGACTGAATAAATAGCGACTACGCCGCAAGGG
>CATVTM010000110.1 GCA_958346935.1 uncultured Collinsella sp. | reverse complement strand
CTGCCGGTACCAAGACATCGGCGTTGCTTTGATCCAAACCTACCAAAAGGGGACAGGTTTATTTGGTCGGTTTTATCTGGACAAACGTGGTCGTCTATCGCAATATGGTCGTTGGGGACGTTCTTGTTTGACTAGTCGTTTAAGAATGTCCCCAACGACTACATAGCATGAGAGCGGATAATCTCCCGGTTTGAGTCTGCATTCAAGCTCAAAGTGGGAGATTATCCACTCTCGTTTTTGTTCTACCTACATTTGTAGGAACAGTTCGTGGAGGCGGGTGTCTTCATCGAGTTCGGGGTGGAAGGTTACGCCGAGCTGGTTGCCCTGGCGGGCGGCGACGATGCGGCCATCGACCTCTGCCAAGGCCTTGGCGTCGCCGTGGACCTCGACGATGCGGGGCGCGCGGATAAATGTCAGCGGCACTTCACCGTCGATGCCGTCTACCTGTCCCTTGGTGCGAAAACTGCCGAGCTGTCTGCCATAGGCATTGCGCTCAACGAGCACATCCATGGTTGCCAAACGCGGCGTGCCCTTATCGTCATGAGCGGCAAGGTCGTGAGCCAGCAGAATCAGGCCGGCGCAGGTGCCCAGGACGGGCATGCCTTCAGCGATACGGGTACGAAGCTCCTCGAGCATGCCCAACTCATCAAGCAGTTTCCCTTGAACGGTAGACTCGCCGCCGGGAAGTACCAGACGGTCAAAGTTCTGCTTCAAATCAGCCGCCTGCCTCAGCTCGATACAACGTGCGCCCAGCTCGGACAGTCTTGCCTCGTGCTCGGCAAAAGCGCCCTGGACCGCCAGCACGGCGACCGTTTGGTCTGCATAATCGCTCATGTGCGATCCTTTCTGCTGGACTAGCGCCCGCGCTCCTCCATGATGATCTCGATTTCGTCGGCGTTGATGCCCACCATGGCCTCGCCCAGGTCCTCCGAAAGCTCGGCGATGAGCTTGGCATCGGTGAAGTTTGCCACGGCCTTGACGATGGCGGCGGCGCGCTTGGCGGGGTCGCCGCTCTTAAAGATGCCCGAGCCAACAAAGACGCCCTCGGCGCCCAGCTGCATCATCAGCGCGGCGTCGGCGGGGGTCGCGACTCCGCCGGCGGCAAAGTTTACGACGGGGAGCTTACTCGTGGCATGGACCTCGCGCACCAGCTCGACCGGAACCTGCAGCTGCTTGGCTGCCTCAAAGAGCTCGTCGTCGCGCAGAGCAACAACGTCGCGGATCTGCTTTTGGATCTTGCGCATATGGCGCACGGCCTGAACGACGTCGCCCGTGCCCGGCTCGCCCTTGGTACGAATCATCGTGGCGCCCTCGGCAACACGGCGCAACGCCTCGCCCAGATCGCGGGCGCCGCAGACAAACGGCACGTCAAACTGGGTCTTGTCGATGTGATAGACATCATCGGCGGGGGAGAGGACCTCGGATTCGTCGATGTAGTCGATTTCGATGGCCTGCAGGATCTGCGCCTCGACAATGTGGCCGATGCGGCACTTGGCCATAACGGGGATGGAGACAGCTTTTTGGATGCCCTTGATCATCTTGGGATCACTCATGCGCGAGACGCCGCCTGCGGCGCGGATGTCGGCCGGGATGCGCTCGAGCGCCATGACGGCGCAGGCGCCCGCCTCCTCGGCGATGCGTGCCTGCTCGGGCGTGGTGACGTCCATGATGACGCCGCCCTTGAGCATCTGCGCGAGCTCGCGATTGAGTTTGACGCGATCGGCCTTGCTGGTCTGTTCTGCCATGGTTGCTCCCTTGGTTGGCATGTGCATTGCTTGACGGAACATCCTATCGGGGAGCTGGGTATGGCGAAATACTCAGTTTTCGAGATAATAACAAGGTCAGCTTAATACCAGATTGAACAGCTCGATAAGGTCAGGTGGCAAACCCATGCTTGACTACAATTTGGAAAATCGCGGCGAAGCATCGCTTTATGAGTATGTTTACCAGCAAATTCGCGATGATATTGTTGCTGGCCGTATTGCGGCGGGGGAGCATCTGCCGTCTAAGCGCGCCTTTGCGAGTCATCTGGGTATCAGTGTCATTACCATCGAGAATGCATATAGCCAGTTGCTTGCCGAGGGCTATATTTGCTCAATGCCGCGTCGTGGCTACTACGCGTGCGAGCTTCCGGATGCGCCGGTTTTGGCTTTGGCTGCGGGGGATATCGACCGAGATGCTGTCCCTGTTGGTCCCAGCGCGCATGATGCCATGGGGCAGGCAGAGCGATTCGACGCACTTTCTCCTTCCGCTTTGGAGGCGGCGCGGCTTTGGCAAAGTGCGCTACGGGCGACGCTGACGTCCGAAGACGAACGTGAAATCTTTTCGCCCGCACCGGCGCAGGGCACCGCTCGACTGCGACATGCGATTGCGCACCATCTGCGCGGGACAAGGGGCATGAATGTCAATCCCGACAATATCGTTATCGGTGCGGGCGCCCAGCTGCTCGATACCATGTTGGTTCAGTTGCTTGGCGCGGACAAGGTGTATGCCGTCGAGGATCCAGGCTATTTGCGCTTGACGCGCATCTATCAGGCCATGGGTTGCGAAGTGCGGCATGTCCCGTTGGATGCTGAGGGCGTGGACTTGAGCGCGCTGCAGAAAACCGGGACCGATGTCCTTCACCTGATGCCGTCTCATCAGTATCCGACCGGTCTTGTGACGAGCATTGCACGTCGCTATGCGTTGCTGAGCTGGGCCGCCGAGCGGCCAGGTCGGTATCTCATCGAAGACGACTTTGATTGTGAGTTTCGCCTTGCCGGCAAGCCGATTCCCGCACTCGCGTCGATCGATGCCGCCCAGTCGGTTATCTACACCAACACGTTTTCGAAGAGCCTTTCATCGGCGTTACGTTTGGCGTACATGGTGCTGCCCGATGAACTAATGGAGAGGTTTAAACGCAACCTTGGTTTCTACGCCTCGTCGGTAAGTTCTGTTGATCAGGTTGCCTTGGCGCGTTTGCTGGAATCGGGTGATTACGAGCGACATGTGAACCGCGTGCGCGTTCGTGCTCGTGGGGCGCGTGATGGCCTGGCGGCGCTTGTACGGAAAACGTTTCCGGCAGGGGAAGTCTCGATCGATCATGCAGACGCGGGCCTTTACTGCACTGTTGCCCTGGCCGAGGACAAGGCAGGGGAGAGTTTCGCGAAGGCTCTCGCTGACGCTCGTATTTCCTATGTCAACATCGCCGATTGCCTGTGGACGGGTGATCGGGCATCGACTAAGAACGCTCCATCTCGCGTCCTCATACAATACGACGACCTGAGCTCTCAGTCGCTCAGTGTTCTTCAGGAGCAACTGCAATAAGCCAACGAAAAGGCCCGAACCAATACGGTCCGGGCCTTCTTCGAGCTAGAGGTTATGTCTCAGGCAGTTGGCTTAGCCAAAGTAGCGCTTGAGCAGGCCGGCGAAAGCCTTGCCGTGGCGAGCCTCGTCGCGAGCCATCTCGTGCACGGTGTCGTGGATGGCATCGAGGCCAGCGGCCTTGGCGCGCTTGGCAAGATCGGTCTTGCCGGCGGTGGCGCCGTTCTCGGCCTCAACGCGCATTTCGAGGTTCTTCTTGGTGGAGTCGGTCACGACCTCGCCCAGGAGCTCAGCGAACTTGGCGGCGTGCTCGGCCTCCTCGTGGGCAGCCTTCTCCCAGTACAGGCCGATCTCGGGATAGCCCTCGCGATGAGCGACGCGAGCCATGGCCAGGTACATACCGACCTCAGAGCACTCGCCCTCAAAGTTGGCGCGCAGATCGGCAACGATGTCCTCGGAGACGCCCTCCATCTTGGCGACGCCCACGACGTGCTCGGCAGCCCACTCGAGCTGGCCCTCCTCCTGCTTCAGGAAGCGAGAGCCGGGAACGCCGCACTGGGGGCACTTGAAATCCTCGGGCAGCTGGTCGCCGTCGAACTCTTCCACATAACCGCAAACGGGGCAAACAAACTTCATGATTCGATCCTTTCGATCGATGGCGATGGTGCGCTCGTCCGGTCCCGTAAGGGCCCTCTCCGGACGTGCGTCTTGACGAGTTCTATTATCCATAAATGAGACCGAATGTGAAGCCTATTAGGAATGATTTTTAATAAAACAATTTAAGCATGTGTAGATGTTGATTGATTAACGATTGCTAGACCTCGTGCGACCTCCGATGAGTACAATCGGTCGAGCAAATGTTGACCAATCAACAAATGAAGGAGCTTCCTTTATGCATCTAGCCCGCCGCGCCTGGTGCCGAACGTATCAAACGGTTTTTCGCATCGCATTGCCGGTGCTGCCCTATACCGAGCCACGCATTTTAGAGCACGCTGAGGAAGTGCCCGCAGTGCTTCAAAAGCGTTCAATACACCATGTTCTTATCGTGACAGATCCCGGCATTGCCCGTCTGGGGCTCACGGCACCGCTCGAGACAGCGCTCGCGTCCAAGGGAATTAGCGCTGCGGTCTATGCCGAAACGCGTGCGAACCCCACGGTCTCAAACGTGGAGGAAGCGGCATCTCTGTATCGAGAGAGCGCCTGCCAGGCCATTATCGGCTTTGGCGGCGGTTCGGCCATGGACTGCGCCAAGGGCGTGGGCGCGCGCATCGCGCAGCCAAAGAAGCCCATCAACAAGATGCGCGGCCTGTTGCGTATCCATCGTCGCCTGCCGCTGCTCATCGCCGTTCCCACCACGGCGGGCACGGGAAGCGAGGTCACGCTTGCAGCGGTAATTACCGACGACGAGACGCACTACAAGTATCCCATTAACGACTTTGTGCTGATCCCGCGCTTTGCGGTGCACGATCCCGAGTTTACGCGCGGCCTGCCCGCCTCCATTACGGGGCAAACGGGCATGGACGCCCTGACACATGCCGTCGAGGCCTTTATCGGGCGCAGCACCACGCCCTATACGCGCAAGATGG
>CATVTM010000109.1 GCA_958346935.1 uncultured Collinsella sp. | reverse complement strand
GCCAATTTTGGGGGCTTTCGTGTTGCGCTGGAGTGTTTCCCAGGAAACCTAAGCCGGTGTCCCCGCTCTCCCGGGGCCGAACGCCCTAATTGTTCAGCATGCGGTCGAAGCTTCCCGAGTCGCCATCCCGATAGTCGGCCGTCATCAGGATCTCCTGCGGAATACGCCCGCCCTCGCGCAGCACGTTGCGGAACTGCACGCGCGTGACCATGGGCAGGTCTTTGATCGTCGCCGCCAAGTTCTGCGGCACGCCCTGGTTGGCAGCCGCGGGCTCGCACTCTCCGCCGGCCTTCACGCGACGCTTGTGCTCGGCGAGCATGGCGCGGTACATGCCGGCATGCAGGCGAATCTCAACCACGTTGGCGTTGCGGGCCTGCTCGACGATGCGCGCGCCCTCGCGGTCGATATCGCCCACGTAGTAGACGTAGTTAAAGCGATAGCCGATCTCGGCCAGATAATCGTCCAGGGCATGCGAGACGCTCGCCTTGCATCCGCCGCCAAAAATCACGCCGCCCACCTTGATGCCAAAGAGCTTGGCGTGCTTGCGGCCTCGCAGCAGCTTGACGATCTCGTCGTAGGTATCCAGGTTCTCAACCATAATGAACGGCTTGTCGGCGCCCAGCGTAAAGAAACCCGTAAAGTGCACGGGGCGGTTGGGGGCGACCTTAATCGCCTGCATGCTGATGCCCTTTTCGGTCATACGCCGAATTAGGCGCTCACCGTGCTTGCCGTCAAAAGCCTTCTCGTCGTTAAAAATCTGGTAGGCACGCTGGCGGCGCGAGGCAACCGGCGTATCGGCACCTCGGTTTTGCTCGATCCAAGCCTGGATGATTGCGATTTCCTCGGCAATCTTGCGGTTGGACATCTCGTTGTGCTGAGTGCGCTGCGGAGCCTTTTTGCCGTCCTTGCCCTCGACCTTTACGATCTGTGTCTGCTGCTCCTTGATCTTAGAGAGCGCCGTAGGCGTAGGGACAACTTTGAGCAGCTGCCTGCCCAAAACGCGAGCAAGGGCAAACGCCGATACCTCGCCGTGGACGGCCGACTCGGGCTGCTGGGTAGCAGTATCTGCTACGGCAGACTCCGGCTTCTTCTGAGACTTGCGCTTAGAATCGCCTTGGAAATTGCGCTCGCGCTTTGGCATAGACGCCTGCTTCTGCGGACGATCGGACTTGCTCTCCTTCGCCGGCTGGCGCTTAGGCTGCCCCGAAGAAACCTCGGCAGTCGCATCCTCGTCCTGCGGCGTGGTCTTCTCGGCTGCAGTCTCGGCATGGGAACTGCGGCCCCCACGATGGCGACGGCGGCGAGGCTTGCTCGACGCGCTCTGCTCCGTCCGCTCATCAGTAGGCTGCTGGCCCTTGGCCTCGGCATCAACCTCAAGCTGCGGCTCAACAGGCTTCTGCTCGCGAGTCGCCGGCTCAACGGTTTTCTCGGTTTGTTCGGCCTTCTCGGCCTGAGCGGTCGAAGCCGGCTCGCCCTTCTCCTGACGCTTTACGGGATACGCGCGTCCCGCAAAACCGCGGCCGGGACGGCACGAACCCGGAGCCCTCTTGGCAGACTCCTCAACATCGTCTGCAACCTCGGAAGGCTCTTCAACCTCACGCGCGACATCCTGCTGCGCAGCCTTAAAGTGAGCACCGCGACGACGCTTGGGCTCTTGGGCCTCCACGGGCTTTTGCTCCTTCGCGGGCTTCTGCGACTTGGCAGCAACCTCGTTCTCAACAGCCTCGGCATCCGTCTCACCCTTTTGAGCAACGGCGCGACGGAAGCGCTCCTGCTGGGCGCGGCGCTGCGCATCGCGCTTGCCACCCCCGCCAAAACCGCCGCGTCCTGCCTTGGCCGTAAAGGCGCGCACGACGTTCTCATCGAGCAACTCATCGGTATCGACATGCTCACGCGGAGTAACTTCTTCCACAGCAGGCGCGTCAGCGGAATCCTCGACGACAAAATCTTCGACGGACTCGGCAGGCTGCTCCTGGGCATCGCGGATCTCAGCATTGATGGTATAGAACGCCGGGCGCCCGTTAATGCCGCTACCCTCGATCTTGGTCACGATATTTGCCGCGATAAGCTCATCGCGCATCGCCTTGGTGTCGCATTCCTTATCGACGGAGCGGAAAATCTGCGCCAGCGCACTCGACTTAATCTTGAGCGCCTTGCGGCAAAGCAGGTCGTAGGCAACCAGCTTGGCACGCTCAGCAGAAAGCGACGTCTGGCTGCTCAGGCGCTCAGCCAGAGCATCGACATTGTTTTGATTATCGGAATATACCGTCTTGGCCACGGGGCCCCTTTCATATGCACACATATACGTCCATATGGTACAACGCACGAGCCTATCCACGCAAAACATCTGCGAGAACGCCCTTGCACCACCTGTTCTCACAAGAAAAAAGACCGGGGCCGCTTGATTGCGGACCCGGTCTTTCCGAGTCAAATAGATGGGAGATTCAACCCGTCCGACCGACTAGGCCTTGGCGGCCTCGGCGTCGGCAGGAGCTTCAGCGGCAGTGGCGCGACCGTACTCGGCCTTGCCCATCTCGGACCACTCGGGCTCCTCATCAGGCATGGAGCCGGCCTCCTTGCCGAAGAACTCCTTGAGGCAGTTGACGGCGACGATGAGGCCCAGGACCATCAGCAGGACGGCGAAGACAAGCTGCAGGCCCTTGGTGGCGGCGACGGAGACGGCGGCCGTGGTGGCGGTAGCCGGGATGGTGCCGAAGAAGCCGTAAGCCTGGACAGCGGCCATGCAGCCCATGGCGCTCTGGACCAGCGAGGTGAAGGTGCAGCAGAGCAGGAAGACGACGGGCACGTAGAGCATCCAGCCCTTGCGGCCGGTGCACTTGCAGAACACGGCGAGGGTGATCATGGTCATGCCGCCAAGCAGCTGGTTGGAAGCACCAAAGAGCGGCCAGATGTTGGCATAGCCACCAAAAGCGAGGGCGAGACCGGGAAGCAGGGTAACGACCGTGGCGAACCAGGGGTTGCCGAGGACCTTCATGTAACCGGCCTTGGACTCGATGGCCAGGGCGTCGTTGGTCTGGGCAAAGAACTCGGAGAACGAAGTGCGGGCGATGCGGGCGACGGCGTCGAGTGAGGTCAGGGCCAGAGCGGAGACGTTCATGGTCATAAAGACGGTAGCGAGCGTGCCGTCAACACCGAAGGCCTGCATACCGCGGGAGATGCCAGCGGCGAAGATCTGGAACGGGGTGGAAGCGACACCGGCGTTGAGGGCGCCGGTACCGGCGGTGTTCATGTCGGAGAACATGATGCCGGCGACGATGATGGCAAGGATGCCGACGAAGGACTCGACGATCATGGCGCCGTAACCGACCTTGACGGCGTCCTGCTCCTTCTCGACCTGCTTAGAAGAGGTGCCGGAAGAAACGAGGCTGTGGAAACCGGAGAGAGCACCGCAAGCGACGGAGACGAACAGGACCGGGAACATCATGCCGGAGGCAGTGGAGAAGCCGGTGAAGACCGGAGCGGTGATAGTGGCCTGACCGTTGACGCCCAGGACGACGATGCCGAGGACAGCGCAAACGATCATGACGATCATCATGATGGAAGTGAGGTAGTCACGCGGGGTCTTGAGCATCTGGATGGGCATGGCGCCAGCAAAGACCAGGTAGACCATGACGACGGCGAACCACTGGAACTTATCCAGGTAGACCGGGAACTGCATACCGACGGCGAACATGAGAACCATGAGGACCACGCCGGTGACGAACTCGGCGGCACCGGTGAGGTTGAACTTCTTCTGGGCCCAACCAAAGGCGATAGCGACGAAGGTGAACAGGATGGAGATGGTGCCAGCGCAGCCAGCGGCATAGGACTTGGTGAAGTCTATGGCACCGGTAGCAGCACCAGAAGCGTCAACGGCCGGGGTGAACATGAACGTCTTGCAGACCATGTCGGTGAAGGCGGCGATGACGATGATGCAGAACAGCCAGCAGAACAGCAGGAACAGGCGACGGCCGGTCTTGCCGATGTACTTCTCGATGAGCTGAGCGAGCGACTTGCCGTTGTTCTTCATCGAAGCGTACAGAGCACCAAAGTCGTGGACGGCGCCAAAGAAGATGCCGCCGACGAGGACCCAGAGCACGACGGGCAGCCAGCCAAAGGCCATGGCGACGATCGTACCCGTGACAGGGCCAGCACCGCAGATCGAGCTGAACTGGTGCGAGAACGCGGTAAAGGCGGAGACGGGCGAGAAGCTCTTGCCGTCCTTCATGCGCTTGGCCGGCGTGAGGGCCTCTTTGTCAACGCCCCACTTGTTGGCCAGCCAGCGGCCGTAGCCCAGATAGCCACAGGCGAGCACCGCCGCGGCCACAACCATGAGCAAAACTCCGTTCATTACATTTCCTCCTCTAAAAAGAACTTCCTAGACATAAAAAATGAGGGCCGTCGGTTGCGCTCGACGGCCCTCATCTTCATCAGCCGCCCGTTATCGTACGGGCTAGCTGTATGTGCTAACCCGCATCAGATAATTACTACGCTGATAATGTTTAGCTGATGCGTGAACATGTCTAAGAAATCCTCTTCAATCATGATGCGAACGATCCGTGCGTGTTCACATCCCCCAGTGGATGAAAAGCAGTATGAAACTTTAGTTACCTAAAGTCAACGCAAATTTGTAATGAATTTTCAACTTTTTTGAAATTCTCGGTATAAAACGCCACTGACCTCGGACTTTACCCAACAAAAGTTTTTGCATGAGAGATGCCCCTCGGGAGCGGGCGGGCGTATACAAGGTTTCCTGCTCTACAGTCCTGCTCGCACGGAGAGCACATTAAGTGCTCTCCGGCTCGTGCGGAACTCGCGATAAACCTTGTATACGCCCGCCCGCTCCCGAGGGGCTCCCATCCCAAATGCGGAGCAAAGCTCCGCATGCCATCTTTTTCTTTCAGCTAAAGCACGCCGGAAATTCGACGCAGGCTGGCCAACCTTGCCGGACGTTGTCGACGCCAAACCGGCTCAAAAGCTATATCGATACAGAAAGGTCCCCGGACGGAGGGGCCGGATATAAGGTTTATCGCGAGTTCCGCACGCAAAGAAGGCCACTTAATGTGGCCTTCGTCTT
>CATVTM010000108.1 GCA_958346935.1 uncultured Collinsella sp. | reverse complement strand
ACATGGAAGACAAGCATCTATATCGAGAGACGCAATGGGATGTATCGGCCGAGGAGGGCCGTGCGCACCATGGGTTGGTCGCGATTGGCTTTGCGGTGCTTGCCGTGCTGGTGATTGCCTTTTGTATTTGGACGTTTGGCGGTCGCGGCGCTTCCTGGGAGTTCGAGACTGATGATGCCCTGCCGATAATGACGGTGAGGGTCGCGGGCGGCTATACCGTTGCCGCACCGGGCGACTACTGGTATCCGCGCGACGAGTTTGTGCAGCTGCAGTTGAGCGGCGGGTCTATTCCGGGTGAAGAAATCGAACGCGTGACGTTTGATGAGGCACTCAAAACACTCACGGTGAAGCTCAAAGATCAGGGCGATGTGCCTACGACCATGGATATCGCTCTGACGGAGTGGCGTCTGGAACCTCCGTCGGGCGTTACGGTGTCCGACGTAGAGCACGTTAAGATTACCTACCAAGATGGCTCGACGAGCGAGATTGCAAAGGCCGATGGCTTGGCGGAGTAATGGGGTGTTTGGAAACGGCGGGCCTATTGTGTCTGCGCGTTCATGAAAACCAGGGTGTTTTTGTCTGAAAGCTCGGGGATGTGCCGATAGCCGATGTTGAATGCGGTAAGTTCGCTTGCATCCTCGAGCTTGTTTTCTGCCATCCACCGCACCATGGAGCCGCGCGCCTTTTTGCTGGCGGTCGACCGTTGGATGGGCTTCCCGTTGCGGATACCCTCGCCAAAGAGGCATGTGACGGCCGTGGCGTCGTCCGCGAGGTGGGGCAGAACGGCTTTGGCATACTCTACGCTGGCGAGGTTGACGATCGTAGCGTTGGAGCCTGCCGGAGCGATGGCCCGTGCGAGCTTGTCGCCCCAAAACGCGTAGAGGTCTCGGGCATCGTCGACGGCAAGCTTCGCGCCCATCTCCAGCCGATACGGTTCAACGGCATGAAAGGGACGAACGCACCCGTAGAGGCCGGAGAGGATCCACAGGTGGCTTTGCAGCCAGGCGAGCTGTTCGGCATCCATTACCTCGGGTGCCATGCTCTGGTACTGAATGCCGTGATAGGACATGACGGCAGGGGAGAGGTGACGGGCGATACCGGAATCGGCAAGATCGCCGTTTCCCAAGATGGGCTCGAACTCATGCAAAATGTCGAGACAAGGGGCCAGTAGCTTGTCGCTGACGTTCCACAGAGCTTGTAGGCCGCTGTCGCCTTCGGTTCGTTCGATCTCCAAGAGCGCATGGTGCAGCTGGGCGGTCTCGCACGCAAAGGGCGGAATCCCCTGAACTTCAAAAGCATCTTGTGCCGCGCGCATTTGCTTGGCGGGTGAAACGATGACCTGGAGCATGAACTCTCCTCTGCCAAAAAGAAGTTGCGGTGGAATGCGGTCTGCGCGGGCCGGTTGAAGGCCAGGTTAGTCCGTATTCCACCGCAAGTTATAAAGGGCTGGTTTGGTGCGCCTTACGAGGGTTTGCTAGGCGCGCTCGAGGAAGGCTTTGTAGCCGCGGTAGGCCTCGTAGATATCGGCCTTGTTGGCGACCTCCCACAGGGCGTGCATGGACAGGACGGCAACGCCGGAGTCGATGACGTTCATGCCATACTTGGCCATGATGTAGGCAATGGTGCCGCCACCGCCCGCGTTGACGCGACCGAGCTCACAGGTCTGGAAGTCCACGCCGGCCTCGTCCATGATGTCGCGGACGAGGGCCACGTACTCGGCATCGGCGTCGTTGGAACCGCCCTTGCCGCGGCTGCCCGTGTACTTGTTAAAGCACAGGCCACGACCCATAAAGGCGGCGTTCTTCGTCTCGAACTTGCCGGCATAGCCCGGGTCGAAACCGGCGGACACGTCGGAGGAGAGCATGCGGCTGCGGGCGAGCGCGCGGCGCAGGGCCAGCGGGCTATCCTCGCCGGCGAGCGTCATGATCTCGGCGACGGTGTTCTCGAAGAAGCGGCTCGTCATACCGGTGGCACCCACGGAGCCGATCTCCTCCTTATCGACGATGAGCGTGATGCTCGTGCGCTCCACGTTGGCGACGTCGATCTGGGCGAGCATGGACGGATAGGCGCAGACACGATCGTCGTGGCCATAGCCCAAAATCATGGAGCGGTCGAGGCCCATGTCGCGGGCGGGACCGGCGGGCACGACCTCGATCTCGGCGGAGAGGAAGTCCTCCTCCTCGACGCCGTACTGCTCCTTGAGGATGTCCAGGAACATCTGCTTGACGGGCTCCTTGGGGGCGTCCTTGTCGTCCTCATCGAACTTGACGGGACGGCCGCCCACGATCACGTCGAGGATCTCGGCGTCGACGGCGTCCTTGGCGGGCTTGGACATCTGCTCGCTCGAGAGGTGGATCAGCAGGTCGGAGATGGTAAAGACCGGATCGTCTGCCTTGTCGCCGATGTTGATGTCGACGGTGGTGCCGTCCTTTTTGCAGATGACGCCCACGAGTGCAAGCGGGGAGGCCACCCAGTGGTAGCTCTTGACGCCGCCGTAGTAGTGCGTGTCGAGGTAGGCCATGTCGCCGGCCTCGAAGGCGGGATTCTGCTTAAGGTCCAGGCGCGGCGAGTCCACGTGAGCACCCAGGATGTTAAAGCCCTGCTCGAGCGGGGCGGTGCCCAGGTTGACGAGCATGAGGTCTTTGCCGTGATTGGCGGCGTACACCTTGTCGCCGGCCTTGAGCGTGCGGCCCTCGGCAATCACGGTCTCCAAGTCGACGTAGCCCGCCTCCTCGGCCATCTTGATGCCGGTCTTGACGCACAGGCGCTCGGTCTTATTCTCGCTCAAAAACTGCTTATAGCCGCGGCAAAGCTCCTCGAGTTCCTCGACTTGCTGTGGCGTGTACTTTTTCCATGCGCAGGGACGCTCCATGACGCAGGCTCCTTTCGGATCGATCGTGCTGGTTGATGTGCCGTGAGCCATCGTATCACGCGCGGGCCCGCGGCGGCAGGGAAGCCTGATGTGCGGTGGCCGCGGGGCGGGGAGCGTGTAAACTGGTGTGAGCAAACCGTGCCCAGCCCAAAGCGAGGTATTCAATATGTCTGACAAGCGCCGCACCTTTGCCGTTATCGACGGCAACTCGCTCATGCACCGCGCCTTCCACGCCGTGCCGCCCACCATGAATGCGCCGGACGGGCGCCCCACCAACGCGATCTTCGGCTTTCTGAACATGTTTCTCAAGATGATTGACGCCTTTAACCCCGACGGCGTTGTTGTGGCGTTTGACAAGGGCAAGCCGCGCGTGCGCATGGAGATGCTGCCGCAGTACAAGGCTCAGCGCCCGCCCATGGATCCCGATCTGCATGCACAGTTTCCGATGATCAAGGAGCTGCTCGCCGCGCTCAACGTGCCGATTTTGCAGTCCGAGGGCTGGGAAGGCGACGATATCCTGGGAACCATGGCGCGCCTGGGTGAAGAGGCCGGCTGCGACATGCTACTGGTGACCGGCGACCGCGACATGTATCAACTCGTGACCGAGCACGTCAACGTGGTCTCGACCCGCAAGGGCCTGTCCGACGTGGCGATCATGACGCCCGAGAGCGTGGACGATCTGTATCACGGCATCACGCCGGCGCTCGTGCCCGACTTTTATGGTCTGAAGGGCGACACGTCCGATAACATCCCCGGCGTACCGGGCATCGGTCCCAAAAAGGCGAGTGCGCTCATCGCACAGTACGGTAGCCTGGACGAGGTCATCGCGCATGCCGACGAGGTCAAGGGCAAGATGGGCGAGAACCTGCGTGCACACATCGACGACGCACTACTGAGCCGCAAGGTCGCAACCATTCGCACCGATGCGCCCGTCGAGCTCGACTTTGAGGCGACGTCCTTCCCGGCGTTTTCTGCCGATGAGGTTTCCGCGGCGCTGGGTACGCTTGGTATCACCGCCATGCAGAACCGTTTCTTGGCGCTGATCGGCGGCGAGGGCGGGGCTGCTGCTGCCTCTAGTGTGTTTGAGATACCTGCTATGGTTCGCGCGGCCGCCGGCGATGCCGACGCGCTTGGTGCCGTTGCGGCTGAGGTCTCCCGCGCGATTGATGCCGGCGAGTGGGTCGCCGCCGTGGTGGACGACGACAAGGAAGAGGGCGCGCTCTTTGGACTGACGCGCACGCTGTGGTTGGCGACGTCCAAGGGCCTGTTCGCGCTCGAGGAGGGCGACGGCGCCTCCACTGCCGTAGTCGATGGCTTCAACTTCGCTCACGGTGTGATCGCCGGCGTGCTTGCGCGCCTGTTTATGGAGGGCCGCGTGGCGAGCCCGGATACGAAGGCGCTGCTGCACGAGCTTTCGCCCATCGATTCTTCTGAGCCCGAGCTCATGGATCCGCTAGCAGTCGATTCCACGTGCATCTTCGACACCGTGGTCGCCGCTTACCTGTTGGATTCCGACCGCTCCGAGTTTGACGAGGCATATCTGGCCGATACGTATCTGCAGATGGCGCTGCCTGCGGCGCGCGGCGCAGAGGGTGCTTGTGAGGACGCTCCGGCGCCTGCCGCCCGTACTGCGGCTCTGACGCTGGCGCTCGTGGCGCCGTTGCGCGAGTGCATGGCCCGTGAGAATGCCGCCAACGTGTTCGATGGCATCGAGATGCCGCTCGTTCCGGTACTTGCCAAGATGGAGCGCGCGGGCATGCTCGTGGACCCCGACCGTCTGCACAGTCTGTCCGAGGGTCTGGCGACCCAGATTACCGAGGTTGAGCGCAGTATTCGCGACCTGGCGGGTGACGAGACCTTTAATATTGGCAGTCCTATGCAGCTGTCGCATGTGCTCTTTGATGTGATGGGGCTTCCGACCAAGGGCCTCAAGAAGACCAAGCGCGGCTATTATTCGACCAACGCCAAGGTGCTGAGCGACCTTGCGCGTGACCACGAAATCGTGCGTCTGATCTTGGACTGGCGTGAGAAGTCTAAGATCAAGTCCACCTATCTGGACACGCTGGGCCCGCTACGCCGAGGCGACGGCCGCGTACACACTACGTACAACCAGACCATCACGGCAACGGGGCGTCTGTCCTCGAGCGACCCGAACCTGCAGAACATCCCGACGCGCTCTGAGCTGGGCCGTACCGTCAAGACGGCGTTTTCGGCAGGCGAGGGAAGCGTCTTTTTGGCGGTGGACTACTCGCAGATCGAGCTGCGTCTGCTGGCGCATC
>CATVTM010000107.1 GCA_958346935.1 uncultured Collinsella sp. | reverse complement strand
CACCCCACTACTCCACCCACCATATATTGCAAAACACCCCCAAGCATATGTTCGAAAACACAATATGTTGTGTTTACAGCAACGGCGGGATGCCACCTGTGGCATCCCGCCTTTCAACCTCAACCTTCAAGTTGACCTTGAGGCGATTTTTGCGTCCCTTTACATGCCGTTCACATCGCCCCCAAACTCCCCCACCCAAGGCACGTGCGGCCCACCACCGCGACGACAAGTGGCAAAAAATGGGACGGGCCCCAGATTGCCCATGCGCGCGCAAAAGCACGCCGCGGCAATCTGGGGCCCGTCCCCAAATACCTATAAATATGCAGGCCAGCAATGTGTTAACGATGCGCCAGCGGGTGCGCCGCCAGATAGACCTCGGTCAGTTGCGTACGATCGACATGCGTGTAGACCTGCGTGGTCGATATATCGGCATGGCCCAAAATCTCCTGCAGCACACGCAGGTCGGCACCGCCCGCGAGCATGTGGGTGGCAAAGGAGTGGCGCAAGGTATGGGGATGGAGCCCCACCAGCCCCACCTGACGCCCATACCGCTCGCATATCGCATGCACGGCCTGGCGCGACAGGCGACGTCCGTTCTTATTTAAAAAGACCGCCGAGGTCTCGGTTCCGCGGGCATGGGCCGCCAAGCGAGAACGCCCCTCAGTTACATAGAGCGTCAGAGCTCGCGCCGCGCTTCCCACCAGCGGGGACAGGCGTTCCTTTGAGCCCTTACCGCGAACGAGTACAAAGCCATCGTCAATATGGATATCGCCCACATCGAGCCCCACCAACTCGCTCACACGCAAACCGCATCCGTAGAGCACTTCCAAGATGGCATGGTCGCGCAAGCCCATCTCGCCCTCGGGGAAGTCTTGATCGAGCAGCGCCGAGACATCCTCCACCGATAGATACTCCGGCAAACGCTCAGCCTTTTTAGGCAGGCGCAACGCCGCCGTCGGGTTTTGGGCCACGGCCCCATCGCGCACCAAAAAGGCATGCAGGCCCTTCACGGCCGCAAGCGCACGCTCCACCGAGGCATCGGAATAGCCCCCATCGCGACGGTCGGCGACAAAGCCCTCCACAACCTGACGGGTCACCTCTTCAAAAGACACAATACCCGCCCGCTCCAGATAGGCGCAGTACGTCGTCAGGTCACGACGATAGGCCGCAATCGTGTTGCGCGCCAAACCCCGCTCGACCGCGAGGTAATCGAGATACTCCCCCGCCGCCACGGCGGGCGACGAGGGAGTAGCTTCGGTATGTTCCTTATTCGCCGGCACCCTTAGTCCGTAGCGAGGTTCATGGGCGTCACCTGCAGACGGTCGACACCCTCGTGCTGGCCGATCGAAGCGCGCACGAACTCGCGGAACAGCGGCTGCGGGTTGGTCGGGCGGCTCTTGAACTCGGGATGAGCCTGGGTTGCCACATACCACGGATGCACGTCGCGCGGCAGCTCGACCATCTCGACCAGGCGCTCGTCAGGCGAGAGGCCAGAGATAACCAAGCCGGCGTCCTCGAGTTGGTCGCGGAAGGCGTTGTTGAACTCAAAGCGGTGACGGTGACGCTCGTAGACGAGTTCCTCGCCATATGCCTCGCGAGCAAGGGTATCGGCGGCGAGCTTGCACGGATAGGCGCCCAGGCGCATGGTGCCGCCCTTCTCGGTCACGTCCTCCTGCGAGCTCATCAGATCGATGACGCTATACGGACCGTCCGGATCGAACTCGGAGGAGCTGGCGCCGGCAAGGCCGACGACGTTGCGGGCGAACTCGCACACGGCCACCTGCATACCCAGGCAAATGCCCAGATACGGAATCTTGTGCTCACGGGCAAACTCGGCCGCGAGGATCTTGCCCTCCAGGGCGCGCTTGCCAAAGCCGCCGGGGACCAGGATGCCCGAGGCGTCGCCCAAAACCTCGGAGACATTCTGCTCGTCGAGGCTCTCGCCGTCGACCAGCTGGACGTCCACATGGCGATCGTAGAAGACGCCCGCATGGTGCAGGGCCTCGATAACCGACAGGTACGCATCGGGCAGCTGCGTGTACTTACCCACGACGGCAATCTTCACCTTGTCGGCGTGATGGTTGGCGTGATTCTGTTTGCGCAGGAACTCGTTCCACTCGCTCATGTCGCGCTCACGCGGGTCCAGACCCAGGCGCTCGCAAATGCGCAGGTCAAAGTCCTGCTCGGCAAGCAGCTGCGGAACATCGTAAATGCTCGCGCAGTCCTCGTTGGTAAAGACACAATCGGTGTCGACGTCGCAGAAGCTTGCGATCTTTCCGCGGATAGCGTCATCGATATGGTGGTCGGAGCGCAGCACGATGATATCGGGCTGGATGCCAAAGCTGCGGAGCTCCTTGACGGAATGCTGCGTGGGCTTGGTCTTGACCTCGTGGGCGGCGGCGATATAGGGAACGAGCGACACGTGGATGTAGCAGACGTTCTCGGGGCCGGCCTCCTTGCGGTACTGGCGGATGGCCTCAACAAACGGCTGCGACTCGATGTCGCCGATCGTGCCGCCCAGCTCGGTGATGACCACATCGGAGCCGGTCTGCTCCTCGATGCGGCGGAACTTGTCCTTAATGGCATTGGTGACGTGAGGAATCACCTGCACGGTACCGCCCAAAAAGTCGCCGCGACGCTCGCGGGCGATTAGGCTTTTGTAGATGGCACCGGTCGTAAAGTTGGAATCGCGGGTCAGGTTCTCATCAATAAAGCGCTCGTAATGACCCAGGTCCAGGTCGGACTCGTAACCATCCTCGGTAACGAAGACCTCACCATGCTGGAAGGGGCTCATGGTACCGGGGTCGACGTTCAGATACGGGTCGGCTTTCTGCATCGTTACTTTGTAGCCACGCGACTTGAGCAGACGGCCCAGCGAGGCCGCGGTGATACCCTTGCCCAGGGACGAAACCACGCCACCGGTTACGAACACATGCTTGGTCATATTGAGTTACCTGCGCTTCCCGTAGAAGTTGTTTATCCACATCTTACGGGTCTTCATTGTAATACTCGCGCCGCGGACCGTTCGCAATTTTTCTCGCATGCGATTGCATTTCTCAATCTTGAAACAAAACGCCGCCCAGTTTCCCAGGCGGCGTCGCTATGGCAAGGGTTACATGCTGCTATCGATCAGCAGCCTCGTCCTCAAGCATTTCTTGAACGAGCATGCCGGTACGGACGCCCTCAAGATACCACTCGCCACGTTCGGTGAGGCAAATGCCATTTGCAAGCTGACCGCCGTCGTCGCTATAACGCGAGACGACATCAATCATGCCTTCGGAATCCAAGCGATCGATTGCGGCGCGGGCACGATACGGCGAAACCCCCACGCGCTCGGCAAGCGTTTTGCGCGAGAAACCATACGGCCCGCCATTGTCTTCGGTTTGCTGGCCGATCTCCATCAACACCAGCACCTCGACACGCTTCATATCGTTGACACTCGCACGACCCTTGCCCGCCATAGCAGCCTCCTCAAACCGAGCACGAGCATCTAACGCGCCGTGCGCGACCGACACACCTCACGATGGCAGGTAATATCCATCATGCGGCATCCCGCTAAGGATGAAACAGTTACAGTTATTGTATACCGCTCAAATTGTTTCTAGGCAGGTAAACGGCTATTTTTCGCCGAAATAGGCGCTTTATTGATCAAAAAGCCGTACCGGGCGCTAACCCGATACGGCCAAAATGCAATGCAATTACCGCGGTGCTTCAAACTTAGCGATGGAAGAAACCGCGGCGCTCAAACTTGGGCTCGCAGCACACGTTGATACCCAGTTTGCGCAGTACCGTCTCGTCCGTCGGCGAGATGATCACGCTAAAGAAGGCATCGCAACCGCGCAGCTGCTCCAGGCCCGAAAGGACGCGAGCGGCCGTCTCACTCGTGGCCGAGGTGATCGACAGCGCCATAAGCGTCTCGTCGGTGTGGAGGCGCGGGTTTTTGCTGCCCAGGAAATGCGTCTTGAGCTTGCTGATGGGCTCGATCGCCTCATCGCTAATGACCTCGAGCTCAAGGTCGACGCCCGAGACATGCTTGAGGGCGTTCATAATGAGCGAACTTGCGGCGCCCAGGCGCGTGGAGGTCTTACCGGTCACCACGGAGCCATCGGGCATGACCATGGCACCCACGGGACCGCCCGTCAGCTGCTCCCTGGTGAGGGCCGCCGAGCGCGCCGGTGAGTAGTTCTTATCGATGCCGGCTTTCTTCATAATAATCTTGAGACGGTCGACTTGCTCATCGCCCACGCCGGTACGGCGCACATTTTCGACCGCAGTAAAGTAGCGGCGGACAATCTCCATCTTGGAGGCATCGCGGCAGGCATCGTCATCGGTGATGGCAAAGCCAACCATATTGACGCCCATGTCCGTAGGGCTCTGGTAGGGGCTCTTGCCCAGGATCTTTTCCATCAGGGCACGGACTACCGGGAAGGCCTCGACGTCGCGGTTGTAGTTGACCGTGGTCTTGTTGTAGGCCTCAAGGTGGAAGGAGTCGATGATGTTGGCGTCATCGAGGTCTGCCGTGGCGGCCTCGTAGGCAATGTTGACCGGATGCGTAAGGGGCAGATTCCAAACCGGGAAGGTCTCGAATTTGGCATAGCCGGCGGCCGTGCCATGCTTGTGCTCGTGATAGAGCTGAGACAGGCAGGTGGCAAGCTTGCCCGAGCCAGGACCGGGGGCAGTGACCACGACGAGCGGTCGGGTGGTCTCGACAAACTCGTTCTTGCCGTAGCCATCATCGGACACGATCAGATCGACATCGTGCGGGTAGCCCTCGATGGGATAGTGCAGCTTGGCAGGAATGCCGAGCGCGTTCAGGCGGTTGCGGAAGACGTCAGCGGCGGGCTGGCCGGCGTACTGGGTGATGACCACAGCCGCGACGGCAAAGCCGTTGCCGCGGAACAAGTCAACCAGGCGCAGCACATCCTCGTCATAGGTAATGCCAAGGTCACCGCGAGCCTTGTTTTTCTCGATATGGTTTGCATTGATTGCGATGATGACCTCGACATCATCGGCAATACTCTTGAGCATGCGAAACTTGCTGTCCGGTTCAAAACCCGGCAGCACACGGCTCGCGTGATAGTCGTCAAACAGCTTGCCGCCAAACTCCAAATACAGCTTGCCGCCAAACTGCGAGATGCGCTCCTTAATATGAGCGGCCTGCAGCTCGATATACTTCGCGTTGTCGAAACCCTGGCGCATATATGGCTCCCGTCCCGTTTCCATTTAATGTTCTAGGCGATTATAACGG
>CATVTM010000106.1 GCA_958346935.1 uncultured Collinsella sp. | reverse complement strand
ATACCATCGGCATGACGAATGTCCTTATGGTCATTGGCTTTGCCACGGGCGGCATTTCGGACCTGCTGTGGTGCTGCGCTGCCGGTGGCACGGCATTTGCGGTGTCTGCGGCGCTGAGCTGCTGTTTTGGCGTGGTGCCGACAAAGGTGCAGGCGGCAGAACACGAAGTTGATTCGCTCGAAACAGTGGCGAGCGCTGCTGAAGCAAGCGCATAAATCTGTGCGACAAAAGGACGATTCCTTTGTCATATTCCAAGGCTGCGGCCCGTGTGGGTTGCGGCCTTTTTGTATCTGGGGGACAAAGTGGCTACACTACAATCCGTTTGAGCAATAGATATATAGGTAGTACCGTGGGGACTGATGAGGATGGTCGAGTGGATTGTTCGTCGTGCGCAGGGCGACCGTGCGCGCGTGGGAACGTTGACGGGCATAGTGTGTATTCTCGCCAATGTTGCGCTTTGCGCTGCGAAGGGTGCAATTGGCGTGCTGTCGGGATCGGTTTCGATTGTGGCGGACGCCATGAACAACCTGTCCGATGCCAGCTCGAATATCGTGAGCGTGCTGGGCTTTAAGCTGGCGAGCAAGCCGGCCGACCCCGAGCATCCTTACGGCCACGGTCGCTACGAGTATCTCTCGGGTTTGGTCGTGGCGGCGCTCGTGCTGCTTATTGGCATCGAACTGGTGAAGTCCTCGGTGGAGCGTATTGTCAACCCGGAGCCTGTCGAGTTCTCGCTTGCCCTGGTGGCAGTCCTGGCACTTTCGATGGTTGTAAAGCTGTGGATGGCGGCCCTCAACCAAAAGCTCGGCGATCGCATTGAGTCCGAGACGCTGCATGCGACCGCGCAGGATTCCAAGAACGATGTCCTTGCCACAGGCGCCGTGCTGGCATGTGCGATTGTTTCGCAGGTGACGCACATCAATCTTGACGCATGGGTTGGCCTTGCCGTTGGCGCCTATATTGGCTGGAGCGGCCTTGAACTTATTCAAGATACGGTAAGCCCGCTTTTGGGCCAGTCACCCGATCCTAAGCTGGTCAAGCACATTCGAGACAAGATCATGAGCTATCCCGGCGTTTTGGGCGTTCACGATTTGATGGTTCACGACTACGGCCCGGGCAGGAAGTTTGCAAGTGCGCACGCCGAGATGGCGGCCGAGGCCAGCCCGCTGGAAAGTCACGACACGCTCGATAACATCGAGCAGTCGTTTAGGAACGAAGACGGCATGATTGTCACACTTCACTACGACCCCATCGTGACCGATGACCCCAAGCTGGCGAGCATGCGCCTGCGTATCAACGCAATGGCTCAGGAGATCGATAACCGCCTCTCGATTCATGATCTACGCTGTGTGCCGGGTCCTACGCACACCAACGTGATCTTTGACTGCGTGCGTCCCTCGGATCTGCAGATGAGTGCCGAAGACGTAAAGCACGCGCTGGCACAACGGGTCGAATCGGAATATCCCAAGTCGATTGCCAAGATTACGATCGACGAAGACTACGTAGGGCATACCCACGAGTAAGGCTGTGCCGGCAAAGCAGGTTATGCAGAAGGGGAGAGCATGAAGAAGCTGTATCTACTCCGTCACGGTCAGACGGAGTTCAACGTCAAAAAGCTGGTCCAGGGCCGCTGCGATTCACCGCTCACCGACTTAGGCCGTCAGCAAGCCGGGATGGCAGCCGCATGGCTCAAAGCCCACGGCGTCGTCCCCGATAAAGTGGTCTCCTCCCCTTTGGGCCGAGCCATGGCCACGGCAAGCCTCGTCGCAACCGAGCTTCTCGGCGCAGACGCTGACGTTGAGCCCTGCGAAGGCATTATCGAGCGCTGCTACGGCACCTTCGAAGAGGGCCCGCACGACGCGCTACCCACCGACGTCTGGGATCCAGGCGAGGACTTAATCCCATTCGGAGGAGAAGGAAGCCAGGCGCTGCAAGAGCGCATGGTAGACACCCTCACCAATGTCATGGACGCCGATGGTATCGAAACCCTTCTAGCAGTAAGCCACGGCAGCGCCAGCCGCCAATTCATCAAGGCTGCCGTCCCAGAGGACTTTGAGCTCCCAACAAAACTCCCCAACTGCGCCATCATGATCTTCGATTTCGATGAGGAAAAGTCGGGAGAAGAGGGCGATACGCCTCAATCCAAGTTTACCTTGCGGCAAATCATCGATCCCCAGCAAAGTCATTAGCCTGAGCGAGCAGAGTTAAGCAGACATCAGCGTGTCGTCTCCCGAGCACGGCGAGGGCCGGAGAAATATATTAAGGTCATCGCGAGTTCCGCACGCAAAGGAGAGCACTTAATGTGCTCTCCGTCTTGCGCAGGACTGTAGAGCAGGGACCTTAATATATTTCTCCGGCCCTCGCCGTGCTCGGGAGACGTGCCACGCACTTTACCTGCGTAAACAATGTGAGTGAAATATGAATCTCGATGGATACGCCCGCAGCCGTGTATACTAAACAGCTGTGTGAAACCAGGGGAGTATTCTGGCTGGACAAAATGCCTGCTTAATAGGGTTGTCAGGTAGTCCGGGCGAAATACAAGGCTGGGGAGCACGTCGTGTAAGTAGTGGTCCTCTAGGGGCGTACGCTCGGTGGTGTACGCATTGTCCCAAGACCACGCGAGAGTTGGGATCATATCTTGATCAGCATGATTCTCGGCCGCAAGATTGGCATGACCCAGGTTTGGGACGAGGACGACAACGTCGTTCCCGTCACGGTCATCCAGGCTGGCCCCTGCGCTGTCTCGCAGGTTAAAACTCAGGCAACCGACGGCTATGACGCCGTCCAGATCGGTTTCGGCGACATCAAGGCCAAGAACGTGAACAAGCCCATGGCTGGTCACTTCGCCAAGGCTGGCGTCGAGCCTGTCCGCTTCCTTCGTGAGGTCCGCGTCGAGAACGGCGAGGAGCACAAGGTCGGCGAGGTCGTCACCGTCGCTGATTTCGCTAATGTCGAGAAGGTCGACGTCATCGGTACCTCCAAGGGTAAGGGCTTCCAGGGTCGCATCAAGCGCTGGGGTCAGCGCCGCGGTCCTATGACGCATGGTTCTCACTTCCAGCGTCACCCCGGTTCTATCGGTCAGTGCGCCTATCCTGCGCGCGTCCTCAAGGGCGTCAAGATGGCCGGTCACATGGGTAACGAGCGCGTTACCGTCAAGAACCTTTCCGTTGTCCGCATCGATGCCGAGCAGAACCTCATCTTGGTCAAGGGCGCTGTCCCGGGTGCCAAGAATGGTCTCGTCGCCATCCGTATGGCCTAAGGGCCCAGCCCATTTAGCCCAGCGTCATACCAAGGAGAACACTTAAATGGCAAAGTTTGAAGTAAAGAACAGCGAGGGCAAGAAGGTCGCCGAGGCCGAGCTCGCCGCTGAGGTGTACGGCATCGAGCCGAACATCCACGTTATGCACCACATCGTCAAGTGCCAGATGGCCTCTTGGCGTCAGGGCACCCAGTCTGCTAAGGGTCGCTCTGAGGTTTCCGGTGGCGGCAAGAAGCCTTGGCGTCAGAAGGGCACCGGCCGTGCCCGCCAGGGTTCCATCCGTGCTGCCCAGTGGCGTCACGGTGGCGTTGTCTTCGCCCCCAAGCCCCGTTCCTACGCTAAGCGTATGAACAACAAGGAGGTCAAGCTGGCTATGCGCTCCGCGCTGTCCGCCAAGCTGGCCGATGGCGAGCTCGTGCTCGTCGACGACTACGGCTTCGAGAAGCCTTCCACCAAGGCTGCCGTCGCCATGCTCAAGGCTCTCGGCCTTGAGGGCAAGCGTCTGACCATCATCGTTCGCGATGAGGACGTCAACGCCTACCTGTCGTTCCGCAACATTCCCAAGACGTTCATCATCACTGCCGACGAGGCCAACACCTACGATCTCGTCAACAACAACGCTGTGCTGATGCCCGCCGATATCGCCGCTCACTTCGGGGAGGTGCTTGCATAAATGACCGCCCACGAGATCATCATCCGTCCGATCGTGTCCGAGCGTTCCTTCTCCGGCATGGAGCAGAACAAGTACACGTTCGAGGTCGCCAAGGATGCTAACAAGTATCAGATCAAGGACGCTGTCGAGGAGATCTTCGGCGTCAAGGTCGTTCGCGTGAACACCCTGACGGTCAAGCCCAAGACCAAGCGCGTGCGCTATGTCGCCGGCAAGACCCGTTCTTGGAAGAAGGCCATCGTTACGCTGGCCGAGGGCGACACCATCGAGGTCTTTGGCAACCAGGCCTAAGACTCGCTGCTGTTGAGTGAGCTCATGCCTCCCAAATAGGGGAGGCGAGAGCTCAAGGTTTCGGGCGTATAAAATGGACACGCCCGGAACCGTGTATACGTCCGGTGTCATCGCACCCGAGGCAGAACCTCGAATCCCTGTCTGCGATGGCTAACGGATTCCTATTGAAAGGGATTGTAATGGCTGTAAAGCACCTTAAGCCGACCTCCGCTGGTAGGCGTTGGCAGACGATCTCCGATTTCTCCGAGATCACCTGCACCAAGCCCGAGAAGTCTCTTCTCGAGCCCCTGCCCAAGAAGGCCGGTCGTAACAACAACGGCCGCATCACCACCCGCCACCAGGGCGGCGGCGTGAAGCGTCGTTACCGCGTGATCGACTTCAAGCGCAACAAGGACGGCGTGCCCGCCAAGGTTGCCACGATCGAGTACGATCCGAACCGTTCCGCTCGCATCGCTCTGCTGCACTACGCTGACGGTGAGAAGCGCTACATCCTGGCCCCCAAGGGCCTCGAGGTCGGTCAGACCATCATGTCCGGTTCTGACGCCGACATCAAGCCGGGCAACGCTCTGCCCCTCGCCGACATCCCCGTCGGTACGCTCATCCACGCCGTCGAGTTCCAGCCGGGCAAGGGCGCTGCTATCGCCCGTTCCGCCGGTAACTCCTGCCAGCTGATGGGTAAGGAGGGCAAGTACGCTATCGTCCGTATGCCCTCCTCCGAGATGCGCCGCATCCTCGTTACCTGCCGCGCCACCGTCGGTGAGGTCGGCAACGCCGATCACTCCAACATCGTCATCGGCAAGGCCGGCCGTAAGCGTCACATGAACGTGCGCCCGACCGTCCGCGGTACCGTCATGAACCCTGTCGACCACCCGCACGGCGGTGGCGAGGGCAAGAACCACACCTCTGGTCGTCCCTCCGTTACCCCCTGGGGTAAGCCGACGAAGGGCCTTCGTACGCGCAAGAAGAAGAAGGTCTCGAACCAGCACATCATTCGTCGCCGTAAGAAGTAATTTCGGATACCGAGTTTTAGGAGAAAGCACTTATGAGCAGAAGTCTCAAAAAGGGCCCGTTCGTGGAGACTCGCCTTCTCTCGCGTATCACCGCGATGAACGAGGCTGGCAAGAAGGACGTCGTGAAGACCT
>CATVTM010000105.1 GCA_958346935.1 uncultured Collinsella sp. | reverse complement strand
TTGATGCGCAGGATGCGGGCCAGGCCGTCGGAGCAAGCGCCGGTCAGCCACACGAGCGGGCGGGCGATTTTCTGGAACACGGAAAGCGGCCCCACGACCTGCTTGGACACGCCCTCGGCATTAGCGAGGCCAATGCGCTTGGGCACGAGCTCGCCGATCACGATGGAGACAAAGGCGACTGCGACGGTGATGATGACCGGCGCCAGGCCGCGCGCGATGGCGGAGAGCGGCGCGATGCCAAAGCTCATGAGCCACGTGGCAAGCGGGTCGGACAGGCTCGTCGAGGCAACGGCGGACGAGGCGAAGCCCACGAGCGTGATGGCGACCTGAATGGTGGCCAGCAGCTGGTCGGAGTCGGCGGCAAGCTTAATGGCGTGCTCGGCGCGCTTGTCGCCCTCCTCGGCATCGTGCTCCAGCACGGCACGCTTGGCCGTGGTGAGCGCCATCTCGGACATAGAGAAGTAGCCGTTGATGAGGGTCAAAACGAGGGTGGTGATAAGGGAGATGGTTATGTCCATCGGGAGTTTCTCGAACCTCCAAGATTCGGGACGTTGGCAGGAGACATAGTTGGCGGATAAGGCAGTTGCGCCCAACGGCCACCTGGGTGGATCCGCGGGCACGGGCTCGGTCGTTAGATTACGAAGAGAATCACCGCCATGAACTGAAAGATGCTGCCGGCGAGCACCCACAGGTGAAACACGCTGTGCAGGTAGCGCACGTTTTTGGCGATGTAGAACGGCACGCCCACGGTGTAGCACACGCCGCCGACGGCGAGCAGCGCTAACGCGACGGGGTTCAACAGCGCTACGAGTGCGGGCAGCTTAAAGACGACGAGCCAGCCCATCAGCAGATAGACCAGGCCGCTTACCCAGTGCGGTTGACGCTCGCGCATAAAGCACTCGAGGGCGATGCCGATAATGGCGATGGCCCATACGGCAAAGAACAGCGCAGGGCCGCCGTCGTTTGCGAGCGTGATAAGGCAAAACGGCGTATAGCTGCCCGCAATGAGCAGGTAGATGCAGCTGTGGTCGATGATGCGAAACACGCGCTTGGCGCGCGCGGGCTGAATCGCGTGGTAGAGCGTGGAGGCCAAGTATTCGAGGATGATACTGACGCCATAGACAATCGCCGCGGCCATGTGGGCCGGGCCTCCGCCGCGCAGGGCAGCGAATACGATTAGGAGCACCAGGCCCGCGATACCCAGCAGGCAGCCGACACCATGGGTGACGGAGTTCATGATCTCCTCACCCACCGTGTAGTGTGGAACGGCCGCGGTCTTGGGTCGCGGCTTAGAACTGTCGCTCGAATCGGACATGCCGGTTACATCCTCCAACGTAAAGAGTTCTCAACACTATATCAAAGCGTCTGGGTGCGTGCGAAATTTGCACCATACGTGACCCTTTGTTTACCCATTCTTTGCCTGTTGACGCATCAACGGTGAACGTCCATAATGCGCTTGCATTAAATGTTGATGTATTAACATCTTATAGGAGAGCTTCTTATGTCTCAAAACGCACGTTCCCATCGAAAGCTTAAGATAACCGTCGTTGTTGCGCTGGTGCTCGTTGTCGCGCTGCTGGGGTTTGCCGGCAACTTTTTGTTTGACTTTGCCCTGAACCCCCAAGCGCCCTACACCATGAAGATGATGCAGGATGGTAAGGCCGACAAAAAAGGTGAGCAGCCGGATGCCGAGGATACCGAGGCGCGGGCATGGTTTAAAGAGAATCGCGAGAGCAGCAACCTCACCGCGGACGACGGGACCGAGCTTGCCGCCTGGTATTTTGCTGCGTCGGAGAGCGCACACGACTACGCCGTCTGCCTGCATGGATATACCAACGAGCCCATCGGCATGGCTCGATACGTCAAGCGATTCCACGACCGCGGCATGAACGTACTCGCACCCGCCGCCCGCGCCCACGAGCGCTCCGGCGGCGACTATATCGGCATGGGCTGGCCCGAGCGCCTCGATGTCGTTGCATGGATTGGACGGATCGTTGCAGCCGACCCCGAGGCGCGCATTCTTGTCTTTGGCGAGTCGATGGGTGCGGCAACCGCCATGAACGTCGCGGGGGAATCTCTGCCCGCAAACGTGAAATGCATTATCGAGGACTGCGGCTATACGAGTGTTTGGGACGAGTTTTCTCTGCAGCTCAAGGACGTGTTCGGCCTGCCCAGCTTTCCCTTGCTCGATGTAGCAAACTTGGTGTGCAACGTGCGCGCGGGCTACGACTTTCATAAGGCGAGCAGCGTGGAGCAACTCAAACACGCGACGGTTCCCATGCTGTTTATCCACGGCGACCAGGACACCTTTGTGCCGTACGACATGCTCGACCAAAACTACGACGCGTGCGCCAGCAAGGTCAAGCAGAAGCTCACCATCCATGGCGCCACCCACGCCAAGAGTGCGCAAGTTGACCCCGAGCTCTACTGGAACACGGTCGATGACTTCCTCGACGAGTATTTTTAGGCAAATAGTACGGTTTACTGGTCTATCTGACCCCCTAGCACTTCCGAAAAGCCGCCCATGAGCGCTGTGCTCACGGGCGGCTTTTGCTAACGTTGCGCTATAAAAGCGCTTGATATGTCCAATAGACAGGTGCTACTTGACCTCAATGAGCTCGTACTCGCTCGTGCCCAAGCCGATCTTCTCGGCGTGCGCGATGCACACGCGCCAGTCGGTGTCGGGATGCGTGATGCAGAAGGGGTCCTTGGCCTGCTCGCCCTCCAGATGCTCGTGGTTGTGCTCCATCTTGGCCGCGCTATCGGTGAGCTCGGTGTTGGGCAGCGGCTCGGATGCCATGACGGCATCGGCGCAGGCCTGGTCGATGGCGACCGGGTCGAAGCTCGCGAACATGCCGATATCGTTGACGATAGGCGTATCGTTTTCGGGATGGCAGTCGCAGTTGGGACTGATGTCCATGGCAAGCGAGATGTGGAAGCTCGGGCGGCCGTCGACAACGGCCTTTGTATACTCGGCGATCTTGCAGTTGAGCACGTCGGCCGCGGCGTCATAGCCGGGCTTGATGCAGTCCTGGTTGCACGCCGCAATGCAGCGGCCGCAGCCCACGCAGCGATCGTGGTCGATGGTGGCCACGTGCACCGTGCGAGTAGCGCCGCTGGCAAGCTCGCGCTCGCGGGTGCCGTCGAACGAGACAGCGTTGTGCGCGCAAATCTTTTCGCAGGCACGGCAGCCAACGCAGTGCTCGGTCGAGACGTTCGGCTTGCCGGCGGCATGCTGCTCCATCTTGCCGGCACGGCTGCCGCCTCCCATACCCAGGTTCTTCATGGCGCCGCCAAAGCCGGCCTGCTCATGGCCCTTAAAGTGGGTGAGGCTGATCACGATATCGGCGTCCATGAGAGCCTGACCAATCTTGGCCTCGCGCACGTACTCGCCGCCCTCGACCGGGACGAGCGCCTCGTCGGTGCCCTTGAGGCCGTCGGCGATGATGATCTGGCAGCCCGTGGCATACGGGGTAAAACCGTTCTGGTAGGCGGTATCGATGTGCTCGAGCGCGTTTTTGCGGCTACCCACATAGAGCGTATTGCAGTCGGTGAGGAAGGGCTTGCCGCCCAGCTCCTTCACGACATCCGCGACGGCGCGGGCGTAGTTGGGGCGCAAAAAGCTCAGGTTGCCCAGCTCGCCAAAGTGAATCTTGATGGCGACGAACTTGTTCTCAAAGTCGATCTGCTCAATTCCGGCATGACGGATGAGGCGCTTGAGCTTGTCGAGCTGGCTCTCGCGAGCATGCGTGCGCAGGTTGGTGAAGTACACCTTAGCGGGTGCTGCGGGTGCAGGTGCGGTCATAGATCTATCCCCTCGGTCTATATGGCGTTACAGACATAGAGGATGGTACCAGTTAAAGCAGAGTTAAAGTCAAGTACGGCACCTAGTCATTGGGGATGTTCTTAAATGAGTAGTCGCAAGGGACACTCTTTCGCCACCCGGCACTTGGGGACAGTCCCCAAGTGCCGGCAGCTAGGGACAGTCCTTTCCAGCCGGCCGGCGAGCCGGCAAGTCAGCAAAGACTGTCCCCGATGACTAGTCGTTTAAGACTGTCCCCGATGACTACTCCTGCACCTTGAGAGCTTCGGCCAGGCCCACACGTTTGATGGAACGCATGTGCAGCAACGCCACGACCAGGTAGGTCGCAAAGCCAATGCCGACGCATGCAACCATGGACCAAGCGGGCGCATAGATTTCGATATTGCCGTTGTAGGCGAGCAGCATCGAGCGGAAGATGGCCGTGAGCGAGCCGATGATCACGGGCAGGCTCAGCACGAGCGACGCCGCCACGCACAGCGTGATCGAGCGGATGTACAGATGCGAGATCTCGCTATCGCGATAGCCAAAGACTTTCATGTAGCTGATCGAGCGGGCGCTGTGGTCGATCACAGCCTTGGTCAGCAGATACATAAACAGCAGGAAGATAAACACCGCGAGCCCGACCATCATGCCGATCATTTTGCTCATCATGCCGATGAACTGGTCGCCCACGGCCCGCATGTCGTCGGGCGTGGTGTCGCCGGCAAAGTAACGAGCATCGAAGTCGAGCTTCTCGTCGCTCACATAGCCGTTAAAGTAGGCGGCGTCGTTGCTGAACAGCTCGTTAAAGTCGTCGATACTCATATAGATATTCATGTCCGACTTGGAGCCCCAGGCACAGTCCTTGCCCGCGTACTCAAGGGAATAATGCTCCCCCTCGTACTTGTCGATGAGCGTGACCTTCTGACCCTCGCTCCAGCCAAACTTATCGAGCAGACCGCCACCAAAGACGACACGGCCGTCGCCGACGTTGAGGTCTTTCCAATAGCGCGAATCGGATGAAATGCCGTAAACGGAAATCGTCTCCTCGCCATTTCCGTCGCCGCGGTCGTATTGCAGCTGGTAAACGGCATATTTCTCGGCCTGCGCGATTGCGCCCGCGCCGTTGTCAATCGTGTTGACCGGGTGAATGTCGTCGTTGTCGGTGTCGATCTTAGAGGCCTTGTCAATCAGGTCGATAGCCTCGTCGCGGTTGCAGCCGAGGATATCGGCAAGGTCATCGAGGCGCGCATAAAGCGCATCCTTCTTGTCCTGGACCTTGGTAAGCGCATCCTGCGCCGCAGTCAGGCTCTCGGCAGACGGAGATGCGGTCGCGGCATCGGCTGCCGTCTGCGCCGCATCGGCCGCGTCGTCAAGCTCGTCATCGGCATCTTGGGCGGCGGAAAGCAGCGCGCCGTCAACCGACTGCAAGCGCTCGAGTGCTGACCACTGCTCGCGCTCCTCGGCAGTGCCCTCGAGCTCCAGCGGCGCCTTGAGCGTGTACTGGTGCTCGGCGACCAGGCTTGTCTCGAGGTTGTCCGCGTAGTGCGTCATCGTGGGCAGAATCGCCAGGCCAAAGAGCAGCAGCAGCGAGGCAAACGCAA
>CATVTM010000104.1 GCA_958346935.1 uncultured Collinsella sp. | reverse complement strand
GCCCATCAGCGACAGCGGCATCCAAGCGCCGCCCAAAAACGTCATGAGCATGCCGAGCAGGTTGCCCACACCGTTAAGCAGCTCCTCGCGCGCACCCAGGCTCGACAGCGCAAAGCCAACGGCCAGAGGCGTGCACGCCAGGGCAAACGTCGCCGCCAGCGCCAGGCACACACGACCCACGCCGACCTCGGCAACCGCGCCGGCAAAGCCCACGACGCCCATCATGCTCGACACAAACCAGATGCAGACGGTGAGCACTGCAGCAGCCGCGAACACGGCAAGCGAGCGCTGGCGCTCGGAGACCGGGCCGGCCTCCATGCGGCGCACACGCTCGGGCTCGTTCATGCCCGAGAACACCAGTCCCACCGACACGATGACCGACGAGATGATCGCGTACGCGCCAAAGTTAAAGTACGACTCGAGCGTGGCGGCGGCAGTCGAGTCGACCTTGACCTGCTCGATCTGGACCTCCGCGCGCTTTGCAGCGGCATGCTCGGCGGCCTTGGCAACGTCGCCGTTAGAAGCAGCGGGCTCAAGCGCCGCCGCAGCGCCCGCGAGCGAGATCCAGCGCGAGGCCTCGGCAGACGAAAGCGCCGCCGCCATGGTGCCGGAACCGTAGGTCACGTCGAGCTTGGGCAGGGCCTCCCCCGCGCGGGCAGCCGCAACGAGGTCGTCCTCAAACTCCTCCGGGATAAAGAACACGCAGTCGGCGCTGCCCTTGGCGCTGTTGCTCTTGGAGAGCGCGTCCGCAAGGTCGTACGTATCGTCGCCGATGCCCGTGACCAGCTCAAAACGCGAACCCAGATGCTTGGTAAGCGCACGCGAAAGGTCGCTGTCGTCGCGGTCGACCACGATCACGTTGGCATCGTAGGGCTTGTACTCGGTGAGCTGCGACGAGTTCCAGCTCACCGATGCCGCGATGAATACGCCCATGAGCGAGATGAACACCGTATAGATGAGCAGGTAGAACGGGTGCGCCAGCGCCATGCGAAGCGCGGTCTTAAAGGTGCTCATAGCGACTCCTTCCAAAGATCAGCGTAGCGGCGGCGACAAACACCAGGGCCATCAGGACGAGCGCGCCCGCGCGAACAGCGAAGGGCCCCAGGTCCTCAAAGAAATACAGGCGGTTGAACATGTCGCAGATGAGCTTGACGGGGTTGAACCAGCACTCGGCCGGGCAGGCGCGGGCGACGTCGTCGGCAAGCGCCATCGCCGGCTCGCCGTAGAGGCCGGCGAACAGGGCGCACGTGGTAGCAAAGCCCGTGAGGATGCCGGACTTGGACGCCTTGCCGCCCTTAACGGGAAGTGTGCCCACAAAGAGCCCCAGGCCCGTGGCGGCAAGCGCGGAAGCGGCGCCGCCCACCAGACACAGCCCCTCGCGCCCGCCAAAGTCGACGCCCACGACCAGGCGCACGTAGCCGATTGCGATCGCCATCGAGGCGAAGGAAACCAGCCACGAGCCGACAAAGATGCCGGCCAGCGACGCCGTCTTGGAAAGGCTGCCCACGCAGCGACGCGCGCCAAGGCCCGACAGATTGGGCTGCAGATCGACGACGCTCAAGGCGGCAAACTCGGCAGACATCATCGCGACCAGGCCAAAGAGCGCGTAATAGTAGATGACCGTGCCATCGGGTGTGGTGCGTGTCAGGCTTACGCGGCGGGTACTGCCCTCGAGCGACAGGGCGCGCGCAACCGCCTCCGGGTCGGCGAGCGCCGCCGGGTTGTCCTGGGCAATCTGGGACATGAGCTCGGCATTTTGTGTATACGAGCTTGCCACCGTCTCCAAAATGCTGCGGTCGGTGAGCACCGACGACGCACGCGAGCTGTCGTAGCTCGACAGCAACGTGAGCTTGGGTGCGCCCGCGTCGTCGACCGTATAGATGCCCGCGACCTCGCCGGCCTTAAGCGCACGGTTCGCATCGGCTGCGTCGTCGCACTCGTGAATCTCGAGCAGCTGATCGTCGCTCTCCTTGGCAAGCGACGTCGCCACGTCCTTAAAGGTCGAGGCGTCCCAGGCCTCGTCCGCTATGACGGCAACCGGCACCGGGTCGACCGTGCCGTCGGAGCTCAGATTCGCAAACATAAACATGAACATCGTGGAAAGCGCGATGGGAAAGAGAGCGCCCCAAACCCACGTGCTCGGCCGGCGCAGCAGCGTCTTGACCGTAATGATAATGGTGTTGAACATGGCCGCCCCCTAGTCGCGCAGCTCGCGGCCGGTGATCTCGAGGAACACGTCGTTGAGGGTCGGTGGCTCGCTCCACACGCGGCCGAGCGCAACGTCGGCAGCGCGCAGCGTGTCGAGGATGTCCGTCAGGTTATGCGGGCTCGCCTCGCACGAAAACGTGAGCTGGCCCGCCGTCGCCGACAGGTCCAGGACATGCGGCAGGCTCGCGACGGCACCGAGCGCCGCGCTCGGCACCTCGCTGACCTCGATCACGATCTTCTCGCCCATCTGAATCATGCGCTTGAGCTCGTCGTTGGTGCCCTGCGCCAGCACGCGACCACCGTCCATGATCATGATGCGGCTGCAGATCTGCTCGACTTCCTCCATATAATGGCTGGTATACACCACCGTGGCGCCCTCGTCGCGCAGGCGGCAGATGCCCTCCAGGATGGCATTGCGGCTCTGTGGGTCGACCGCCACCGTGGGCTCGTCAAAGAAGATGAGCTCGGGCTTGTGCGCAATGCCGCAGGCGATGTTGAGGCGACGCGCCAGGCCGCCCGAGAGCTTGCCGGGGCGAAACTTGGTAAAGTCGCCCAGGCCGACAAAGTCAATCGCCTCGTCCACCAGCGCGCGGCGGCGTTTGCGGTCGTTGACGTAGAGACTGCAGAAATAGTCGATGTTCTCGCGCACGGTGAGCTCGTCGAACACCGCCACCTGTTGCGGCACCACGCCGATGCGGCGCTTGAGGTCGTAGCGGGCGGGCGTCATGGGCTCGCCGAACAGCTCGATGGTGCCCTTGTCGTAGGCGAGCAGCTGCAGAATACAGTTGATGGACGTGGTCTTGCCCGAGCCGTTGGGGCCCAGCAGGCCAAAGATCTCGCCGGGGGCGATGCTCAGGTTAAAGTGGTCGAGCGCGATAAGATCGTCGTAGCGCTTGACGAGGTTTTCGACGTGGACGATGTCTGTCATGAGGTGGCCCTTCCGTTGATTGCGGCCCGGTACGATTGCATCATCGCAGGAGCCGCCGACGCGCGCCAGTGAGCTTTGTCACGAGTGCGAGGGGGCGGAGGCGAAACCCCCGCTCGCGCGAGCGATTGACGCCGCTTTGCCGCACGGGAGGAATGTCACGGTTGCGCAGGCAGCCCCTCCACCACGCGCGGCTTCGCGTACAATACCCGTATGAACAGGCTTTTCGACAAATCGATCGTGCTGGCGTGCTGTATTGCGGCCGCCGTGGGTCTTGCTGTGGACGCTCGCCTGGTCGCGGCGTTTTGCCTTGGCGTTATTGCCACCTCGGCGTCGGAAGTCGCACGAGAAGAACACGCCCATCGCGCGAGCGAGGCCGCGAGCTACGCCTACATCATCGCGGCCATCTTCGTGCCGTCATTTATGCCGTTCGCACCCCTTGCCTTCTATGACATCGTGCGACGCGTGCGCCGTGAACGAATCTGGCCCGCGCTGGCGATTGGCGCCGTGTTCGTCTGCGCGCTTGTCGCGGACCTTCGTGGCGGCGTGCTCACCACCCGAACGCTGCTGCTAACCGCCATCCTTTCGGTCGCCGCCACGTTGCTGTCGCTGCGCACCGCGCAGCTGGAGCGCGAACAGGAACGCATGCGTCGCACCCGCGACAAGCTGCAAGAACGCGCCCTGGCACTCGAGGCACGCAACCGCGACCTCGCCGACCGCCAGGACTACGAAGTCGAGCTCGCGACGCTCGCCGAACGCGCCCGCATCGCGCGCGAAATCCACGATAACGTGGGCCACCAGCTCACGCGCGCTTCGCTTCAAGCCGAGGCCTTGCGCGTGGTCCATGCCGATGAGCCCGACGTCGCCGCCGATTTCGCCGACGTCAAACGCACGGTTGACGAGGCGCTCCAGCTCGTGCGCGCCAGCGTCCACGCGCTCAACGACAATGCGACTGACCTCTCCGTGCAGCTCGAGCGCATCGTTGAAGGCGCACGCTCGGACAGCGGTCCGCAGATTGAGCTTGAGGTTTTGGCCGAGCATGCGCCCGCCAACGTCGCCAACTGCTTTGCGGCGGTGCTGCGCGAGGCGCTTTCCAACGCCGTGCGCCACGCCCATGCCAAAACCATTACCGTGCGGTGCATGGAGCATCCGTCGTTTTACCAGCTCATCGTTACCGATGATGGCGCGGACGCGACCCCGGCGAGCAGCAGCAACGTCATAGAAGGCATGGGGCTCGCCTCCATGCGCGAGCGCGTCGAGGCGCTTGGCGGAACCTTCACCGCCGGCCTGCGCGCCGGCGCCCCCGGCTGGCGCGTGTTTGCCACCGTCCCCAAACAGCAAGGAGATGACGCCCGATGAGGCTCATAGTTGTCGACGACGACCGCTTGGTGGTCGATTCGCTCAAGATTATCCTGGGCGCCCAGCCGCAGATCGAAGTGGTGGGTACCGGTGCCAACGGCGACGATGCGGTGGCGCTCTACGCCGAGCACGCACCCGATATCGCGCTGCTCGACATCCAGATGCCGGGGCGTGACGGACTTTCGGCGGCACGCGAGATCCTCGAGCGCGACCCTTCGGCGCGCGTGGTGTTTCTGACGACATTCTCGGATGACGAGTACATTGTGTCGGCGCTCAAGCTCGGCGCCCGCGGCTACCTGATCAAGACCGATGTCGCCGCCATTCCGCCAGCGTTGGCGCAGGTCATGGACGGCAAACGCATACTCGAGGGCAAGGCGATCGAGGACATCGATTTTGACGGAACGGGCGTCGAGGCGGGCGCGACCCGCCGGCCCGCAGCCTTCGCCAGCCTGACCGACCGCGAGTTCGAAGTCGCCGAGCTCATCGCCCGCGGTCTCGACAACAAGGAGATCGCTGCCACCGCCTATATGGGCGAAGGCACCGTGCGCAACCACATCAGCTCGATCCTGGCAAAGATGGGCCTACGCAACCGCACCCAAATCGCCATCGCCTACCTGCGAGGCTAGCCGCTGGCTGCCGCCAATTTGATGCCATTTCAAAACTATGCCGGTTTACTACGATGAACCGCATATCTCCGACCACGGCAAATTGCGCACTTACAAAACCGCAGGTAGAACACTTGCGATATTTGCAAAAATGCGGATGTGGTCAGGAATCTCGGATTCATCGTAGTAAACCGGCATAGTTTTGTTCGGGCGGCCCTGCACGAGTGTCTCCGCCAGCCTCGCGGGACCAAAATGAGCCGTTTTCCTCCGTCCCCAATGGATCAGCCGAAACCGCCCGCCACGAAATCGGCCCATCTACTACGTTTGACTCGATACCCCTAACCATACCTTCGTTTTGAACAAAACCGCAGGCGTTCTACCTGCGGTTTTGTTTTCGCGCTTTTCGGCATGGTTGGGGGTAAGGGACTAAACGTAGTAGATGGGCCGATTCCGTGGCGGTCCTCCTCCCTACGC
>CATVTM010000103.1 GCA_958346935.1 uncultured Collinsella sp. | reverse complement strand
CGGTGCGGATGCAGATGCCTGCGGCGTCGGCCGTCACGTTGGGGCGCGCCTCGTAGACCATAGCGACCAGGCCCAGCGGCACACTCACACGCGTAAGGTCCACGCCGCTCGCAAGCACGCGGTGGTCGAGCACGCGGCCCACGGGATCGGGCAGCACAGCGAGCTTCTCCAGGCCGACGGCCATGCCCTCAACGCGCTCGGGCGTCAGCAGCAGGCGATCGAGCAGGCCGGCCGAGGTGCCCGCATCGCGCGCGGCGGACATATCGAGCTCGTTAGCGGCAACGATGGAGTCGACGCCGTCGCGCAGCGCTGCGGCCATGGCGCGTACGGCCTCCTGGCGCTGTTCATCGCTCGCCGTGGCAAGCGAGGCCGACGCTGCCTTGGCCTCAACGGCAAGATCGTGAACGTACGTGGCTATATCGACCGACATGGACGGCCCTTTCTCTTAGATGTTTGCCAACAATGGTAGCCGATTTATGCGCATCCTCGCCGACGGCGGTAGAATTGGTCAACCCGAAACACCGCAACGAATGGAAGCATCAGATGGCGCTCATCACTTCGTACCATGTCCTTGGCCTGTATGTCGAGGACCACAGCATCGATGTCCCTCTCGACTGGCGCGGCCTGGACCCCATGCTTTTGGCCGTCGGCAGCACCATGCGCCGCGGCGCCATGCCGGCGCCCATCGCCGGCGCGCCCGAGAGCATCAAGCTCTTCTACCGCGTGGTCTGCGCGCCCGACCGCATCAACGACGATCTGCCGCTGCTCCTGTTTTTGCAGGGCGGCCCCGGCGGCGAGAGCCCGCGTCCGCTGTCGCCCACAAGCGACGGCTGGATCGAGGAGGCCGTCAAGCACTTCCGCGTGGTCCTTCCCGACCAGCGCGGCACCGGACGCAGTAGCTGCGTGGACGGACGCACGATCAAGGCACTGGGTGATCGCGCAACGGCCGCCGGCGCCGATACAGCACGCTCGCAGGCGGACTTCCTCAAGCGTCACCTCGCCAGCTCCATCGTGCGCGATTTTGAGTACCTGCGCCTGGTGGGCTTTGGCGGCAAGCCGTGGGTCACGCTCGGGCAGAGCTACGGCGGCTTTTTGACGCTGAGCTATCTGTCGCTCTTCCCCGAGGGCGTGGCGGCAAGCTTTACCTGTGGTGGCATTCCGCACGTGCCGGCGAGCGCCAGCGAGGTCTACGCGCACACCTTCCCGCGCATGGCCGCCAAGACGCAGCAGTATTACGATCGCTACCCCGCTGACGTCGAGCGCGTGGCAGCCCTGGCCGATGCGCTCGAGGCTCAGAAGCCCGTGCTGCCCGACGGCTCGCCAATGACGGTCGAGCGCCTACAGCTCATGGGCAGCGACTTTGGCATGAAGCCGAGCTTTGAGCGTATGCATTGGATTATCGATCACGCTTTTGTTGACGGCGACGGCACGCTGACCTGCGGCGCCTCGGTATCTGACAGCTTTTTGATGCGCGCCTTCGAGCGCACCAACACGCGCACGAATCCGCTGTACTGGACGCTGCAGGAGTTCATATACGCCGACGGTGACACTATGCCCATTGGCTGGGCCGCAGCTGAAGAGAAGGCACACCACGCCGAGTTCGACACCCTCGCGCGCCCGCTCATGTTTACCGGCGAGGCCATATTCCCGTGGATGTTCGAGCAGATGCCCGAGCTCAAGCCCTTCAAGCCCGCCATGGACCTGCTGATGGAAGACACCAGCTGGGACAAGATCTATGACCCGCAGCGCCTGGCCTGCAACGAGGTGCCGCTCCAGGCCGCGGTGTACTTCGATGACATGTACGTCGATTCGAGTCTGCAGCTCGACACGCTCAGCCGCGTGGGCAACTCGCACGCCTGGGTAACCAACGAGTTCGAGCACGACGGCCTGCACGGCAGTGTGGTATTCAAGCACCTCTTCGACGAGTCCCTCAACCGCGGAGACCTGCGCCGAATCTTCTAGCAAAGGAGTGTCCCCACCTGCCGGCACAATAGGAACGTCCCCAAGTGCCGGAAAAGGAGAGGCAGCACTGCTGGCAAAACGAGCCGCAGCGCTGCCTCTCTTTATGCAAACACTATCAAGTTGTCCCTATGGATTGCGGGCTTCTCGGCCAGGTCTGCGAGCAGGCGGTTGCTGGCAATCTGGTCCTGGCGGCGGCCGGCGGCAAGCTCCAGCACGTCCGAATCGGCCTCGGCGATACCGCGGGCGACAACCATGCCGCTCGGGTCGCACACGTCGAGCACATCGCCCTCGGCAAACTGGCCATCGACCTCGCGAATACCCACCGCGAGCAGCGACGATCCGCGGCTGACCAGCGCCTTCGCGGCGCCGTCATCAACCGTCACCGAGCCGTGCGCCTTGTCGCCCAGTGCAATCCACAGCTTGCGGGGTGCAATGTCCAGGCGCTCAGCCGGCGGATCGAACAGCGTGCCCACGCTCTCGCCGCGGGCCAAACGCACGAGCGCATCGGGCTCCTCGCCCGAGCAAATCACGCTCTGAATGCCGGCCGTCATGAGAATGCGGCTTGCACGGATCTTGGTGATCATGCCGCCCGTGCCCACCGATGTGGAAGAATCGCCCGCCGAGGCGATGATCTTGGCGTCGATCTTATGCACGACCGGGACGAACTCGGCCGTGGGGTCCTCGTGCGGATTGGCGGTATAGAGGCCATCGATGTCCGAGAGCGTCACGCACAGATCGGCGGAAACCAGACAGCTCACAAGCGCCGCCAGCGTGTCGTTGTCGCCAAACTTGATCTCATCGACGGTGACGGTATCGTTCTCGTTGACGACCGGCACCACACCCAGCTCCACAAGGCGCAGCAGGGCGTCGCGCGCGTGCAGGTAGGACGTGCGGCGCGCCGTGTCGTGGCGCGTGAGCAGCACGAGCGAGGTGAGCAGGTCGCGCGCATGGAACTCCTCGTCATAGGCCGACGAGATGATGCACTGACCAGCCGAGGCGCAGGCCTGCAGGCTCGGCAGGTCACCGACCGGCTTACGGTCGAAGCCCAGCACGGGATAGCCGCAGGCAATGGCGCCCGAGCTCACCACGACCAGGCGCCAGCCAAGCTCGCGCAGCGCTGCGGCCTGATCGGCAAGCCCGCCGATAAAGGCGCGGTTGACCTTGCCGTCGGCGCCCACCACCGTAGACGAACCGATCTTTACCACCATCGTTTTATAAGAAGTCGTCATACGTCAAACCAATCAACTGTTCAGCGAACGGCCGAGCCGGCGGCCAGGGAAGCGTGACTCGCCCCTACCGCCCAAGGAATTAGTGAGCCCAGGGAAAGGCAGAAGCCGCGGCCATGTTCTTGCGCACGAGCTCGTCGCGCACCTGAGCCAGGCCCTGCTCCATGCCCACCACATAGGTCTGCGGGTACAGGAAGCGCTTGAAAGCTGCGTCCAGATGATCGAACGCCCAAGCACAGCGCTCGCGCGCGTCCTGGATGCTCTCACGCGGAGCCACCGCACTGCCATCGCGCACGATCGGCACCAGCAGCTCACGATACTCAAGTTCGGACACGTCGGTCACCAGGGCGGCATCATTCACGGCCACAAGGGTATTGCCGCGCGCGGCGCCCTCCCCCGCCAGATGGTCCTCGTCGTAGATCATGTCGCAGACCGGGCCGCCAAAGCCGTCGTAATAACGGCGCACGCGTTGCACACCCGGGATCGTGCGCTTGTAGGGCTGCTCGGAGAGCTTGACAACCGGCGTCCATGGATCTGCCTCGCTCGCACGGCGGGCGGAAAGCTTGTACACGCCGCCCAGCGCCGGCTGGTCGTAACAGGTCGCAAGCTTGGTACCCACGCCAAAGCTGTCGATGGGCGCGCCCTGGTCGAGCAGCGACTGAATCGTGTACTCATCCAGATCGTTGGAAACCGAAATCCCCACATAGGGCAGGCCCTCGGCATCAAAACGGCCGCGAACATACTTGGAGAGCTTGGCGAGGTCGCCGGAGTCGATGCGAATGGCCGACAGACGCTCGCCCACCGCCTCCATCTCCTTGGCAACCGTAATGGCATGCTCGCAGCCCTCGCGCACGTCATAGGTGTCGATAAGCAGCGTACAGTTCTTGGGACTCGACTTGGCAAAGGCGCGGAAGGCCTCGAGCTCGGAATCGAAGCTCATCACCCAGCTGTGCGCATGCGTGCCAAAGACGGGAATACCGTAGCGGCGGCCGGCGAGCACATTGGACGTAGAGGAGCAGCCGGCAACGTAGCTCGCGCGCGCAACGGCCAGGCCGCCATCGGGACCCTGGGCTCGGCGCAGGCCAAACTCCGCCACGGGGCGACCGTCGGCGGCGAGCACCACGCGCGCCGTCTTGGTGGCGACGAGTGTCTGGAAACCGACGATATTGAGCAGCGCGGTCTCGAGCAGCTGACACTCCAGCGCCGGGCCGGTGACACGCACCATGGGCTCACGCGGAAAGACGAGCTCGCCCTCGGGCACGGCATCGATATTCACGTGCGCGCGGAAGTTGCGCAGGTAGTCGAGGAATGCAGGCTTGAACATCGCGCCGCCAGCCGGAGCCTCAAGCGACGCGAGGTAGTCGATGTCCTCGGGCGTAAAGCGCAGATTCTCGACCAGCTCGGGCAGCTCGGCGGTGCCGCACATGACGGCATAGGCGCTACCAAAAGGATGGTCGCGGTAAAACGCGGTAAAACAACCCTGCTCATTGGCCTTGCCGCTCTCCCACAGGCCCTGGGCCATAGTGAGCTCGTACAGATCGGTGAGCATTGCAATGTCGGTGGGATGCGAGATGTCGGTCAAAGCCATGGGGCGACCTTTCGGATGTGTGGTGCAGAATTTAAGGGTTGGACGAGAGCAGAGCATGCGGACATGACGCCCGATGCAAATCGGTTAGAGCAGGCCCATGCTGGTCAGGATCGTGTAGCCCATAAAGATGACAAACGCGATGAGGGCAAGGACAATGATGATTTTTTGAGCCGGCGCCATGCCAGGGATCTCGTTCTCGCCCGTAGGCTCCTTGGAGGTAACCATGCGCTGGGCAAAGGTCATCTCGTCACGGCTCGGCTTGGGCTCGACGGACTTGGGACGAGCGGCCTTTTTAGGCTGAGGTTTGGGCGCGGCAGGTGCAGGCTTCGCAGCAGCGGGCTTGGGTGCGGGCGCGGGCGCCGGCGCGGATGCGGCGTTCGAGGCGACCTCCTCGGCCTTCGCACGCTCGGCACGCAGGGCAGCCAGCTCCTCGCGCTCGCGACGGGCCTCTTCCCGAGCCTCGCGGCGGGCCTTCTCAGCGCGGAGCTCTTCCAACTCAGCGCGCTCCTCGTCGGACAATGGTTGGGACTCAAGCTCGGCCATGGTAAAGCCCTTTCTTTTAAAAAAAGCCACCGACACAATGTCAGCGGCTTATCAAATCCAAGGGTGGAGACGAAGGGAGTCGAACCCTCGGCCTCTGCCATGCGACGGCAGCGCTCTCCCAACTGAGCTACGTCCCCAGGACAAGTCGATATTTTACCTACGGCTCGCCAACTGTCAACGCCCAATAACCAGTCTTTTTGGGACGCGGCTATTTTGGCAACTTTTCGAACAGGCGATCCTCTCGATGATTTTTTAATCCCCGTCCCAGAAAAATCATCGACGAACGCACTACTTTGCGCTGGT
>CATVTM010000102.1 GCA_958346935.1 uncultured Collinsella sp. | reverse complement strand
GCGTTGATGACAACCTGATCCTCGACGGTGCCGATCACGGAGTTCAGCATCGCGGAGCCCATAATGAACAGGCCGATGATAAACAGCGAAAGGAAAATCGTGATGACGGCGCCGAGCGAGGTGGTCCAGTTACGGAAGAAATGGCTGATAGCCTCTTTGAGCGAGTAGCCCACGTTAGTTGGTGCCATAGTTGCCGTAACCTCCCCTCTCCTGGTCGCGGATAACGTGGCCGCCCTCGAGGGCGATCACGCGACGGTGCATGCTATCGACCATCTCGCGGTCGTGCGTGGCGACGATCACGGTGGTGCCGGTGCGGTTAATACGCTCAAGCAGCTTCATGATGCCCAGCGAGATCGCCGGGTCGAGGTTGCCCGTGGGCTCGTCGCAGATCAGCAGCGGCGGACGGTTGACCATAGCACGGGCGACGGCAACGCGCTGCTGCTCGCCACCGGAAAGCTGGTCGGGCAGCGAGTCCATCTGATCGGCCAGACCGACCAGGCGCAGCACCTCGGGCACCTGGCTGCGAATGACGCCCTTGGGCTTGCCGATGCACTGCAGGGCAAACGCCACGTTTTCGTAGGCGGTCTTTTGCGGCAGGAGCTTAAAGTCCTGGAACACGGCGCCGATCTGGCGACGCAGGAATGGAACCTTGCGGTTCTTGATCTTCATGAGGTCCTGACCGGCAACCAGGATACGGCCGCTCGTCGGCTTAACGTCGCGATTGAGCGTCGACAGCAGCGTGGTCTTACCCGAACCGGAGTGACCGACCAGGAAGACGAACTCGCCCGGATAGATCTCGATGTTGATGTCGTCGAGTGCAGGCTTGTTGGGCTGTGCCGGATAGATCTTGGTGACATGCTCCATAAGGATGACGGGCTCGACACCGGCCTGCTTGGCCATCTTCTTGCGGCTGGCCTGCGGATCGATGGGCGCAAACACCGACGTAAAATCGGGGTTGTTGAGCGCGTTATCGAGGCTTGCGACCTCGGCGGCCTGATCGCTCTCGACCACCGGGGCAGCAGGCTGCATGGGGTCGGGAATAGCGGCAAAGAGACCGGACTGCGCAGGCTGAGGAGCCGGCGTCGCAGGGGCCAAGGGGTCGGGAATGCCGGCCATGGTAGGCTGCGGCGTGGCGGCGCCAGCCTGAGGCTGCTCCACGCGAGCGGTCACGGCCTGAACGGGCTCAAACCCCGCCGTGCCGGAAAGCGCGACATCGCTGGTTGGATTGTAGGCAAAGGGATCGGATGCCGGCTGTGCCTGATCTGCCGGCTGAACGGGGGCCTGAGCAACAGGCTGGCCCTCTGAATCCGGAGTGGCGAAACGACTGCCCTGGACGCCTGCCTGCGTCTTGGGGGCATCATCGCCCGCACCGGAGGTACGGAAGTGGTTACCCACTGGTGCTCCTTATCGTCGTGCGTTTAAACTACATGAGCGCTTTGTATTTTAGCAGCATTAGCTTTGCTGCACATAAGAAGCATGGCGTGCTTAGGGATCCCGTCGGCCGGGCACAGGGTTACTCTCCAAATCGTCCTCGGACATGTCGGAGCCCCCGCTGCGCGCTTCGCGCGGCGGGGGCTCCTCCGTCCTGCGGAAAGATTTGGAGAGTAGCCCTGTACCCGGCCTGCGGTAACTAAGGGGTCGCTGCGTTTATCTTGAAGTGCTGCATATACATAGTTGGAAGGGTCTGAATTGCACTTTGCCGATATGTGCCCTTTTCCCTGATGGGACCGTGCTTGAGGGGCGTCTTCATGAGTTGCGGTGAAATAGGGACTGTTTTACCAGTTAAAAGGTCTAATCAGTCCCTATTTCACCGCGACTTCAATTAAGGCTAATTGTTGCGCAGCTTGGATTTGGATTATCGCTTTACAGTGGCCTCGATTAGAACGCCTATGGTTACGGGGGCTGGCATGAATTGTCCTTATTGTGGAACTGAGTTGCGCGATGGTGTTAGGTACTGCACGGCGTGCGGGGTTGCCGTCAATGGCGTCTCTGCTGATTCTGAACTTCGGGAAAAGCCTTGGAACCACGTTGCGGCCATCCTTGCCTGCATGCTGATAATCGGCATCATCGGCGGTAGCTGTTTGGGTCTTTATCTGCGGCAGATTTTTTCCCACTTTATATCGGCTCATTCGGAGCATGCTATTGTGCTCAACATCTCTGCCGCAGGTTGGGATACCGATAGCGGGGCCTCACGTGTCCCGATACACATTACGGGCAAGACTGTCGACGGGATAACAGTCGACAAGGTTGAGTTCGTCGCCTCCGACGGTTCCGGTATCAGCCTCATTCAAGGTGTGTACGCGCTCGAGGCGGCAGGTTCCCCCATCGCCACCGATGGCAAGATTTATCAAATTCCCTGTACGAGCGCGACACTCGTCCTCGACGATGTCTTTGCCGCAGGCGAAACGATCAATCTCGCCGAGCTCGCTGAGCAGGATTCGATACTCACCTTCTGCCCCATCGATGCCGGCGATATGACCAACGACGAAATCTATGATGCTGCCCTACTCGCCATGACATATAAAGGCGACGACGCCCCCGATGTTGCTGCACTGTGCCAAGCGGCAATCGATCGACGTGACGGCGCCAGCACAAGCGGGAACGCCTTCGAAAGTTGCGGTGAAATACGGATTAATTAAGCCTTTAAGCTGGCAAACAGTCCTTATTTCACCGCAACTGAAACAGGGGCGCTCTCCAAGAGAGCGCCCCTGCCGGGTTTCCATAGTACTGGCGAAGCAGTTTTATAGTTCTGGCGAAGCAGTCCTTGAGATCCGCCTTGCCTTAGGCCAAGAACTCCTTGGTGGTGGCCACGATGTTGGCGGCGTCCAGGCCGTACTTGTGCAGGAGCTCGGCACCCGGACCGGACTCGCCAAAGGTGTCGTTGACGCCGATCTTCTTAAGCGGCGTCGGGCACTGCTCGCACAGGACGTCGGCAACGGCGCTGCCCAGGCCACCGATCACAGAGTGCTCCTCGACGGTCACGACGTGGCCGGTCTTGGTGGCGCTCTTGACGATCAGGTCGGCATCGATGGGCTTGATGGTGTGCATGTTGATGACCTCGGCGTCGATACCCTCGGCAGCGAGCTGCTCGGCGGCCTCGAGAGCCTCGCCGACCATCAGGCCGCAGGCGATGATGGTCACATCGGCGCCCTCGCGCATGACAATGCCCTTACCCAACTCGAACTTGTAGGTCTCGGGGTCGTTGATAACCGGCGAGGCCAGACGGGCAAAGCGCATGTACACGGGGCCGTCGCACTCGTAGGCGGCGCGCGTCACGGCACGGGCCTCCACGTCGTCGGCGGGAACGATAACGGTCATGCCGGGGATGACGCGCATCAGGGCGATATCCTCGCAGCACTGATGCGTAGCGCCGTCCTCGCCCACCGAAATACCGGCGTGCGTGGCGCCGATCTTGACGTTGAGGTGCGGGTAGCCGATGGAGTTGCGGACCTGCTCAAAGGCGCGACCAGCGGCGAACATGGCAAAGGTGCTCGCAAAGGCAACGCGACCGGTGGTTGCGATACCGGCGGCAACACCCATCAGGTTGCTCTCGGCAATGCCCACATCGAAGAAGCGATCGGGGCAAGCGGCCTTAAACTTGCCGGTCTGCGTGGCGGCGGCCAGGTCGGCGTCGAGGACCACAAAGTCATCGTGTTCGTTGGCGAGCTCGACGAGGGCCTCGCCGTAGCTTACGCGCGTGGCGATTTTCTTGACGTCTGCCATCCTAGAGCTCCTCTCCGGCGGCCGTGAGCTCTGCCATGGCCTGCTCAAACTGTTCATCGTTGGGGGCCTTGCCGTGCCAACCCACCTGGTTCTCCATAAAGGACACGCCCTTGCCCTTCGTGGTCTCGGCGATAATGGCGGTCGGCTGACCCTTGGTGGCGCGGGCCTCGGCAAAGGCGGCGCGGATCTGGTCGAAGTCGTTGCCGTCGGCGAGCTCCACCACATGGAACTTGAAGGCGCGGAACTTGTCGGCGAGCGGCATGGGGTCGTTGACCTCCTCGACGGGGCCGTCGATCTGCAGGCCGTTATGGTCGACGATCACGCAGAGGTTGTCGAGCTGCTGGTTGCCGGCAAACATGGCGGCCTCCCAGACCTGGCCCTCCTCGCTCTCGCCATCGCCCAGCAGGGCGTACGTGCGGTAAGTATCGCCCCAGTGCTTGGCGGCAACCGCCATGCCCACGGCGGCGGAAATGCCCTGGCCCAGCGACCCGGTGGACATGTCCACACCCGGGGTGTCGTTCATGTTGGGATGGCCCTGCAGGTGGCTGCCGATGTGGCGCAGCGTCTCGAGATCCTCCTTGGGGAAGAATCCGCGCTCGGCGAGCACGGCGTACAGACCAGGCGCGCAGTGACCCTTGGAAAGCACGAAGCGGTCGCGGTCGGCCTTGCGGGGGTCGGCCGGGTCGACGTTCATTTCCTCAAAGTACAGATAGGTCATGATGTCGGCAGCGCCGAGCGAACCGCCCGGATGGCCGGACTTGGCAGCGTGCACGCCGGTGACGATGCCCTTCCTTACCTCGTTGGCAACCTTTTTGAGCTCTTCGTCGCTCATTGTGCCTTCCTTTCATCCTCATTAGACAAAATGCGCACGGCACCGAAGGTAATCCCAACACAGCCGCAATGCACGTACGTCATTCATTATGCTGGAAACTGATGGCTTTACCAGAGTTTTTATCATTATTTGAACAATTTAGCAGGCAGAACCGCTGATGAAACGGTTTATCAATGTGAACGTCTTTTGGATGGAACGCGGTCGCCCCTACGCGCTAATGTCCTTGAATCCCTCGCCGAAGGCTTCCGTAACGTCAGCGACCGTCACAATGGCGCGAGGATCGCGCTCGCGCACAATCGTCTTGAGGGTATTGAGCTCTCGACGGCTCACGATGACCATGATCACCGGCTTCTCGGCACCCGAATACATGCCAGTCGCCTTAAACTTGGTACAACCACGACCCAGACCATACATGATATCGGCAGCGATATCAGGGAACTTGTCCGAGATGATGAGTACCATACGGCGTTTGTTGCCACCATCGACCACGGCATCGATCACGTAGCCGCTAATGACCATCGAAAGGCCTGCATACAGTGCGTTTTCGATTGAAAAGACCGGAGCCGACAGCGCACACACGGCAACATCGATCGCCATGACGGTCGAGCCCACCGGCAGCGAGGTGTTACGCGAGATGATTTGGCCAATCGTGTCCGAGCCGCCGGTGTTGGCGCCGGCGCGCAACACCATGCCGTAACCGATGCCCGTAATAATGCCGCCCCACATGGCAGGGAGCATCAGGTCCGCATCCGCCAGAGGTACTACAAACGGGGCGAACAGATCGGTAAAGAAGCCCAGCAGCACAAAGCCCGTCGCGGTCTGCACCACGTAGAACATGCCGCCCTCGCGCATAACGACCAGCAGCAGCAAGGCGTTCATCACGATCGTCTGAATACCAACGGGAAGCGATAAGCCGCGCGATGCGCCGACCGCCTGGATAATGGTGGCAAGGCCCGTAACGCCACCGGCAGCAAGGCCGTTGGGAATCAAAAACAGGTCGGTCGCAATAGCGGCCAGAGCGCACCCCAACATAATCTGGGGCAGGTCGTGAAAGAAGTTCATCGAAAGAATGCGCTTGATGTCCAGACGATATGCCATGCTGCCTCCCTCAAAAAAGCGCACCCCATCGGATGCGCTTTGAACTTCTTCTTGTATTCGATTCTACCGATTCGCCGGACAAAAACCACCCCTGCGC
>CATVTM010000101.1 GCA_958346935.1 uncultured Collinsella sp. | reverse complement strand
ATGAGCGTGGCGGGTTCCTGGTCGCGCGAGTTGCCCAGACCACCCGCAAAGCCGCCCGCGAGCGCGACGGCAAGGTCCCACACGGTGGGCATCGAGTTGTCGATGATGGCGGCCGTGGTGGCGCCAAGGGGCGAGAGCTTAAAGTACAACGTGGATGTGACCAGGCAAAAGACCATCTGCAGCGCGAGGCCGGCAATGGCCTCGACGGTAATCTTACGGTCGAGCGTGGCGATGCCATATGCCATGGCAAGGACCGAGCCCATGAGCGGGCAGATGAGCATGGCGCCCACGATAGCAATGTCCGAGTCGATGTCGAGGCCAATGCTCGCGATAAGCATCGCGATGATGAGGATGCATAAGTGCGAGCCAGTCAGCCGCGCCCCGTTTACAAAGCGCTTGCGAATCACGTGATAGGGCGCGCGTCCCTCGCGAATGTTGAATGCCTGCTTTAGAAAGCGGCTTGCGTTCTCCATGGCCTCGCTGTGAGCGGGGCGGATGCCATGGCGCCGATGATGGCGCTCACGCAGTCGCTTGAGCTGTTGTTTGTCGAGTTCCATGTCCACCTCGTATTGCCGCAGGAACGCGGGTGCGTTCGCAGCATGTACTCTACACCGTGACGGGCGGGGCGGTCATCTTGACATGGAACTTAGGCGAGCAGGCAAAGGAAGACAGGCCACATGCGAGTGCTGCTGAGGGTTTCGGCAGATACAAAAAAAGCGCGGGGCCGGATAGTCACCGACCCCGCGCTCTGTGCGGTTACGTTGTTGTTGGGTTTATCCCAGCAGGCTCAAGCCCACGGAGACAAACGCCAGGATAACGCCGACGATGGACTCGCCGCCCAGCAGGCCGCTGGCAACGACCAGGCCCTGCTCCTGGAAGGCGGCGTCCTTGGCGGCCTTCTCCTTGTCCGAAAGACCGGCGGCGGCGTCGCGGCGAGCGGCCCACTTGTCGTAGGCGAGCTTAACGCAGGAGCCCAGGAAAGCCGTGAGCGACATATAGAACGGCAGGTACACGCCCAGGCCGATCATCATGGCCGGAATGCCGAGCCAGTACATGACGATGCCGGCGATAAAGCCGCCTGCGAACCACGGCACGCTCGGGATGCCCGAGACCATGGTGGCGACCACGCTTGCCTGTGCGGCAACGAAGCTCTTGTCGGGGCCGAAGGCGTCCGGACCATAGGCGGTGACGAGCGCGACCATGACGGCGGCAGCGACCAGGGCGCCCACGATGCCGCCGATGGCCTGGCCGACCCACTGTGCGCGCGGGTTGGTGCCCAGCACGGCGCCGGCCTTAAAGTCGTTCATGACGTCGCCCGCAAGGCCGCACGCCACGGCCACGATGCCGGCGATGAAGAACAGCTTGACCTGCGCGAGCTGCGCGAAGGCAGCCACGATGAGCATGACGATGAGGCCAAAGATCTCCATGGGGTCGATACCCGTCTGGCCGCAGCTCTGCGCGCTCATGATGGTGGTGACAAAGGTGAACAGCGTGACGATGACGGCTGGAACGGGGCCAAGGTCGAGCGCGATGGCAACGATCACAGCGATGGCTGCGGTGCCCAGACCGATGATGCCGGCGTCGAGCTTAAGGGAGCCCGAGATGAGCGATTGCTCGTCGGTGTCGGTGGAGCTGTCGGCGGTAAGGCCGCGGATGATGCCGGCGACCTGCGGCAAAATGTCCTTAAGGACGACGGCGACGCCAAAGCCCATCATAAGGCCCATGCCGAGGGACTTGACGATGCCCTGCGCGGTCACAACATCGAACAGGCCGGCGGCGGTGCCGCCGACGATGATGCCAAAGTTGCCCAGCAGCGCGCCGGCAAACCAGAACGCGACGGGGGCGAAGCCCACCAAAAAGCCGATGGACAGCAACATGGGTGAGTTATAGATGGCAAAGGTCACGCCGGGGATATTGAGCGTGCACAGCATGCTGGGCACCACGCCCAGAGCGTCGCGCAGCACGCTGTAGATGCCTGCGATGGCCATGGAGCCAAAGAGCTGTTTGCCGATCTTGCCGCCGGCCTCGGTCGCGCGCAGGGTCTGAGCTGCGGCGTTGCCAGTGGGGAACTCAAGCGCGGCGTCCACGATAAAGTGACGGTGGATGAGCGCTGTCGCCAGAAGGCCCAAGACGGTGCCGGCGAGCGCCACGATAAACATGTCGAGCCAGCTGATCTGGTCGGCATAGCCCAGCATCCAGGCGCCCGGGATGGTAAACGCCAGGCCGCCGGCGACCATGGCGCCCGCGGACATGATGGTATGGGTGACGTTGGCCTCGTTGAGGCTGGCGTTACCCATGAGCTTCAGGAAAAACAGCGAAATGACGGCAGCGAAAATGATTGGCCAGGGGAGTGCGCCCATCTTGAGGGCCGTGTAGGCCGAGCTTGCCGTGATGATCGCGCAGCCAAGGACGCCGATGACGACGCCGCGCAGCGTGAGTTGACCGCGCATCGAGGCGCGGTTCGAGGGATTGCTCATATAGAACTCCTTTGCGTATATCCGCTTCCCCCGGGAGCGCCGCTACGGATACGGCGCGGGAAGTCGGGTTACCAAGGGCCGCCGCGTGAGCTCGCAAACGACCGCGCACCAGTATAGCCGCAAGGTAGTCATTTTGGAATGACTGGTTTAGGTAGGCGATATACTGCTGGGCAGACGAAAGGAGCGCCGACGATGCTTAATGGGTGCGCATATATATTGACGATCGACGTGGGCAACACGTTCATTCGCTTTGGCCTGTTTGCCGAAGATTCGGCCGCGGCGCAGGAGCGCCCGCTCGCGACGTGCGAGATCACGACGCCGTCGAGCATCACAGCAGACGAGGCGCGCATGCGTCTCGTGCAGGTCATGGGCGCGCTCGCCGCCGATGCGGGTGTGCCCGGGGTGCTCGTACCCGCCGCGGCCGTGCTGAGCTGTGTGGTCCCGGCGCTCGAGCGCCCGTGGAAGGCGGCGCTTTCCCGTACCTGCACGGGGCGCGTGCTCACGGTGGGGCCGGGACTTAAGACCGGCATGCCCGTGCACTACGACGATCCGGCCGAGATTGGCCCCGACCGCATTGCCGATGCCGTGGCGGCCCGCGCCGTCTACGGCTCGCCGTGCATCGTGATTGACCTGGGCACGACGACCAATATCGAGGTCATCGACGCGCATGGCACCTTTGTTGGTGGCGTTATCGCGCCGGGGCTGGCGCTCGGCGCCCGCTCGCTTTCGGCGGCAGCAGCGCGCCTGCCCCAGGTTGAGCCCTCGGCGCCGACACACGTCATCGGCCGCAACACGCGCGAGGCCATGCGCTCGGGTGTGGTTTTGGGCGAGGTGGCGCGCATCGACGGCATGCTCGACATGGTGCTTGCCGAGATGCGTGCGACCAAGGCCGCAGGGGAGGGCGATGTGCCCATCGTCATTACCGGCGACGATGCCGAGGCACTTGCGGCCCTTGTCGGCCATAGCCTGACGGTCGATGACGCGTTGACGCTGCGGGGCCTCGCCGAGCTCTACCACATCAACCAAAAGCCCCGCCGCGCGTGAAAGTGAGGGCGCCGGTGGGATAAACGCCCCTACCTTCCACCTGCTACAATGGGTCAAACTATTGCGATTTCGGAGGTGTCTGGCATGTCGGACGATCTTCATCAAACTGCGTCGGGCAAGCGCCGCGACGTCATTAGCTGGGATGAGTTCTTTATGAGCGTGGCCATCGCCGCGCAGCGCCGCAGTAAGGACCCCAACACGCAGGTGGGCGCGTGCATCGCCAGCGCCAACCACCGCATCCTTTCGGTGGGCTACAACGGTACGCCCTCGGCGCTCAACGACGACTTTTTCCCGTGGGGCACGAGCGATGACCCGCTGCAGGACAAGCATAACTACGTAGTCCATGCCGAGGCAAACGCCGTGCTCAACTATCGCGGCTCGCTCAAAGACCTTGAGGGTTCCACGGTCTACGTCACGCTGTTCCCGTGCCACGACTGCGCCAAGATCCTGGCACAGGTGGGTGTGGGCGAGGTCGTCTACCTGGACAACAAGTATGCCGACACCGATGACGGCCGTATCAGCCGCCGCATTCTCGACTCCTGCGGCATCAGCTACCGCCGGGTCATCGTCGATGTCCAGATTGGTACCGGGGGACAAGCTCAGCAGTAATATGCGTTGTCGCTATCTGGCGACGAACGCAGCTCAAAGAGCCCCGTCCCAAATTGACTACTCGTGAAAGTCGCGTCTGCGCGCATGGACGGCTCGTGAGCGGGTACATGGCTGTAGTAACATAGCTTCTGTCCGCGGGCGTGCCCGCGTTATTGTGAGAAAGGAGCCCCTGTGGCTGTTAACGAAGAGCTGCTTAAGAAGGTTCTTGAAGAGATTCGCCCCAACCTGCAGGCCGACGGCGGCGATATGGAGTATGTGGGCGTCGACGACGAGGGCGTCGTTAAGCTGGAACTGCAGGGCGCTTGCGCCGGCTGTCCCATGAGCTCGCTGACCCTTTCCATGGGTATCGAGCGCATCCTGAAGGAGCACGTGCCCGGCGTTACCCGCGTCGAGCAGGTCAATGCTTCCGGCGAGGCCGAGGACCTGTACGACGAGTACGCGCCGTTCTAAGATGCGAAAGCTGCGGACGGTACGCTCCGCATAGACGTTACGTCCAAATATGCGGCTGCGAGCGCAAGGCCCGCGGCCGCATTTGTATGTAGGGAGCAGGGGGATCGATATGCTCAACGACCTCTACCATATGCTTGACCCCGTTGCGATCTCGGCGGGCCCCATCACGATCTACTGGTACGGTCTGGCCTATGTGGTCGGCGCCCTGCTCACGGCGGTCGTTATGTACCGCACGCAGCGTCGTTGGGGCTTCGACATCACGATCGATGACCTGACGAGCGTCGTGGTCGGTGCGGTCTTTGGCCTTATTATCGGCGCGCGCCTGTTTTACGTCGTCTTTTACGGTGATGGCTACTATTTGGCCCACCCGCTCGAGATCTTTGCCACCAACGAGGGAGGCATGAGCTTCCACGGTGGCCTGGTGGGCGGCATCTTGGGCGGCATCATCGTGTGCCGAATGTACAAGCTCGACGCCTGGACTTTGGCAGACCTCGCGGTCATCGGTGCTCCGCTGGCCCTGTGCCTGGGGCGCTGCGCCAACTTTGTCAACGGCGAGCTGTGGGGCAAGCCGACCGATCTGCCCTGGGGCGTGATCTTTGGCGGCACCGCGGGCGATATGCCGCGCCATCCCTCCCAGCTCTACGAGGCGTTTCTCGAGGGCATTGTGCTCTTTTGCATTCTGCAGGTGCTCAGCCGCAAAAAACCGCTGCTACCCCAGGGCACGTTTATGGGCGTGTTTGTGATGGGTTACGGCATCGTCCGCTTCCTCATTGAGTTTGTGCGCGTGCCCGATGCCCAGCTGGGTTATCTGCTGGGAGGCGTTATCACCATGGGTCAGCTGCTGAGTTTGCCGCTCGTGATCGCCGGACTGGCGCTCATCATCTTCGCCCGACACCGCAACCAGCCCCAGCGCGTCTACCTGGACGCCTAACCACCAAAACCACCACAAAGGGGACAGGCACCTTTGTGGTGGTCTTGCCGAGTTTGATAGGTTTCTAGAAAGGCTTTCGGACTGTGAAGGATTCCGACCTCTCCACAACGGCTGCGCGCGACGCTGCCCGCATCGTCTGGTTTAGGCGCTACCCCGCCAAGCAGACGCTCATCGCATTTTTGCTCGCGCTGTTGGCAACCACGGCGTTTTCCATCGATCCCGCCCCGGTGTCGAGCAACGCGGTCTTGGCGATTGACCCCAAAGCCTCGGGCATGCTGTACGTGTGCTACGAGGTGCTCCTCTCGTTTGCCGGCCATACCGACGCGGTCATGCTGCTTGC
>CATVTM010000100.1 GCA_958346935.1 uncultured Collinsella sp. | reverse complement strand
CCGACATGAGGTCGGAGCCGCTGGCCGTCTTGGGGAACGCCATGACGTCGCGGATGGAGTCAGAGCCGGTGAGCAGCATGCACACGCGGTCCAGGCCCAGAGCGAAACCGCCCATCGGGGGCGCACCAAACTTGAGGGCCTCCATGAGGAAGCCAAACTGCGACTCGGCACGCTCCTCGGTAAAGCCCAGGAGCTTGAGCATGGACATCTGCATCTCGGCGTTGTGGATACGCATACCGCCGCCGCCAGCCTCAAAGCCGTCCATGACAAAGTCGTAGGTGCAAGAACCAGCCGCCAGCGGATCGGCCTCGATCTTGGCGATGTCGGTCTCGGTCGGCAGGGTAAAGGGCTGGTGCTCGGCAGCATAGGCCTTGCGGTCCTCATCCCAGTGGAACAGCGGGAAGTTGACGACCCACAGGAAGTCGTGGCCCTCGCGCTTGATCTCGAGTGCATTGGCCATGTGCGAACGCATGCCGCCCAGGATCTCGTCGGAGAGCAGGCGCGGGCCGGCGGCGAACATCACAAGGTCGCCGGGCTCGACGTCCATGCGCTCGCGCAGAGCGGCCATCTCCTCGTCCGAGAAGAACTTGACGATGGGGCTGTTGATGGAGCCATCCTCGCGGAAAGCGATCCAGGCCAGGCCCTTGGCGCCAAACGTGGAGGCCACGCCGGCGAGCTTATCGATCTTGGCACGTGCCCAGGCACCGGCGCCCTTGGCGTTGATGGCCTTGACGACAGAGCCCTCCTCGTTTGCAGCAGTCGCAAAGACCTTGAACTTGGAGTTGGCAAAGATGTCGGTCAGGTCGACCAGGTGCATGCCATAGCGGGTATCGGGCTTGTCGGAGCCATAGGTGTCCATGGCCTCCCAATAGTCCATGCGACGCAGCGGCGTGGGCATCTCGACACCCATGCGGCCGAAGGCGTCGGCCAGGACCTCCTCGAGCGCGCTCATGACGTCGTTCTGGTCCACGAAGGACATCTCGATATCGACCTGGGTGAACTCGGGCTGACGGTCGGCACGCAGGTCCTCGTCGCGGAAGCACTTGGCAACCTGGTAGTAGCGCTCGACGCCACCGACCATAAGCAGCTGCTTCAGGAGCTGCGGGGACTGCGGCAGGGCATAGAAGTTGCCCGGCTGGATGCGGCTGGGGACGATGAAGTCGCGAGCGCCCTCGGGCGTGGACTTGAACAGGGAGGGCGTCTCGACCTCCATGAACTCACGGTTGTGCAGCGCCTCGCGAATGGCAAAGGTAAAGTCGGAGCGCAGCTTGAGGTTGGCCATCATCTCGGGACGACGGAGGTCCAGATAGCGATAGCGCAGGCGGGTGTCCTCGCTGGTCTCGATGCCGTCCTCGATCTGGAACGGCGGGGTGACGGACGTGTTGAGCACCTCGGCGTGGTCGGTGAGGACCTCGATCTCGCCGGTCGCGAGCTTGGTGTTGGTGGTCTCCTCGCCACGGGCGCGCACGACGCCATGGATCTTGATGGGCCACTCGGGACGCATAGTCTCGGCGATCTTAAAGGCGTCGCCGTCGGAGTGCTCGGGGTCGAAGGTGAGCTGCGTGATGCCCTCGCGGTCGCGAAGGTCGCAGAAGATAAGACCGCCGTGGTCGCGGCGACGGCTCACCCAACCGGTGAGGGTGACCTCTTCGCCCACGTTCTCGCGGCGAAGCTCGCCGCAGGTACGGGTGTGCATGGAATGCTCGTCGATGGGACGGGTCTGGCTCATACCAGTGATCCTCCTTTATGGATCTGTGCCGCCCCGTGTCGTTCCGGGCGGCGTCGTACAGATTTGCCCGGCCTGCGTAAACCGCGCAGCCAGACATGGCGTTCTATCTTATCGCACCCGCGTCGATGTGCCGCGGAAAAGTAGCTCCTGCCCAAAGACTTGACGGAGACGAAACAATTGACGCGCCGTGGCCGTCGCCAAGGCGCGCCGCGTGCGACAATGTGCCCCAATACAACTGCACTCGGAAAGGCCCGCCATGACTGCACGCCTCATCGTTATGGATATCGACTCCACGCTCATCAACCAGGAGGTCATCGACCTGTTGGGCGAGGAGGCCGGCGTAGGCGAGCAAGTGGCGCAGATCACCGAGCGCGCCATGCGCGGCGAGCTTGACTTTAAGCAGGCGCTCGAGGAGCGCGTGGGGCTGCTTGCCGGCTTGGACGAGAGCGTGTTCGAGCGCACCTTTGAACGCGTGACGTTTACCCCCGGCGCGCTGGAGCTTGTGCGCTCGGCGCACAGCAAGGGCTGGAAGGTCGGCGTGGTAAGCGGTGGCTTCCACGAGGTCGCCGATAAGATCGTGGCCGCCGCGGGCATCGATTTTTGCCTGGCCAACCGCCTGGAGGTCGTGGACGGCAAGCTCACCGGCAAGCTGGCGGCAGACATCGTGACCAAGGAGTCCAAGCTCATCCAGCTGCTGGACTGGGCAGTCGAGTGCGGCGTCGATATGGCCCACACGGTCGCGATCGGCGACGGCGCCAACGACATCCCCATGATTCAGGCCGCGGGCACGGGCATCGCGTTTTGTGCCAAGCCCAAGACGCGCGAGGCCGCCCCGTTTGCCATCGACGAACGCAACCTGATGCTCGCCATGGACATCATCCTGCGCGACTAGCCGATCCGTCTAACAATTGAATCAGTCTGTCCTATAGTTTCCGAACAATTTTGTCTTAGTGTTCGGAAATATACCCTTTGAGTGCTAGACTTTGCGCCGTCGAAGGGAACATATATGGATAAGCGAGATCTTGAGCAGCTGCTGAGCGATGTTGCCGGCGGATCAGTCGCCCCTGCCGACGCGCTTACGCGCATCCAGACGGCGCCAACCGCCGATCTGGGTTTTGCGCAGCTCGATCTTTCGCGCGGGGTGCGCCAGGGAGCCGGCGAGGTTGTCTACGGCGCCGGTAAAACCGCCGAGCAGATTGCCGCCATTATCGAAGCGCTGCACGATGCCGGCCAGGAGCGCATCCTGGTCACGCGCCTGGACGCCGAAAAGGCAGACCGCACCTCGGAGCTCCTCGACAACGGCATCGACCTGGGATATGTCCCGGACGCACAGCTCGCCCTCGTGGGAGGCAAGCCCTCCCCTACCGGCAACGGACGCATCGTCGTCGCCTGCGCCGGCACGAGCGACCTGCCCGTCGCCGAGGAAGCCGCATTGACGGCCGAGTTCTATGGCAACGAGGTCGACCGCCTCTACGACGTGGGTGTCGCCGGCCTGCACCGTCTGCTCGCGCATGCCGAGGAACTTGCCCAGGCACAGGTGGTCATCGCCATCGCCGGCATGGAAGGCGCGCTGGCGAGCGTTATCGGCGGCCTGGTGAGCTGTCCGGTCATTGCCGTTCCCACCAGCGTGGGCTACGGCGCGAGCTTTGGTGGCGTAGCCGCACTGCTCGCCATGCTCAACTCCTGCGCCAGCGGCGTTTCGGTCGTCAATATCGACAACGGCTTTGGTGCCGCATACCAGGCAAGTCTTATCAATCATCTGAGCGCCGGCACACCCCGCGCCCGTTAAGGAGCATTCCATGTCTAACCATCAGCACACGCTTATCATCGATGGCACCTCGGGCATCAGCGGCGATATGACCGTCGCGGCCCTGCTCGACCTGGGCGCCAACGAGGAGCACCTGCGCGAACAGCTCGCCACGCTGCCGGTCGACGGCTTTTCGATCGCCGTGACGCGCGTAAACAAGCATGGCATCGACGCCTGCGATTTCGACGTTCAGCTGGCAGAAGAGCTCGAGAACCACGATCACGATATGGCCTGGCTCTACGGCAACGAAGCAGCTGCCGAGCACACGCACGAGCATGAGCATCACCATCATGATCATGGTGAGCACGAACACGAGCACACACACAACCACGACCATGACCATGAGGCCCACGGTCATGGCCACGAGGGCCATCATCACGCCCACCACCATCACCACCGTTCTTTGGCGGACGTCACAGCCATCATCGACGGCTCGCAGCTAAGCGATGGCGCCAAGCGTCGCGCCCTCGCCATTTTTTCCGTACTCGCCGCTGCCGAGGCCAAGGCTCACGGCAAAACGCCCGACACCGTCCTGTTTCACGAGGTGGGCGCCGTCGACTCCATCGTCGACGTCTGCTCTGTCGCCATCTGCCTCGACGACCTTGGTATTGAGGACATCGTGGTCGAGTCGCTCTCCGAGGGTCACGGCACCATCCACTGTGCCCACGGCCTCATGCCCATTCCCGTCCCCGCTGTCGTCAACCTGTGCCAGGCGGGCAATATCGCCCTCACGCCTGCACCGGTCGCCGGCGAGCTCGTGACGCCGACGGGCGCCGCCATCGTCACCGCGCTGCGCACGTCCGACCAACTGCCCTCACGCTACCGCATCGAAGCCGTCGGCTACGGCGCCGGCAAACGCCCCTACGAAGGTTGCTCCGGCACGCTCCGCTGCCTGCTCGTTCACGCGGACGCATAGCCATGGATGCCCGCAAGGCAAAAAGCCGCGCTGCGATCGTCGCGGCGTTCTCCGAGCTGCTGCGCGAAGAGGACTACGGCAAGATCACCGTCGGTGACATCATCGCTCGCGCCCATGTGGGTCGGGCCACGTTCTACGGCCTCTTCAAGAGCAAAGATGACCTACTCGCTGAGCTCGTGTGCGATATCTGCACCCATGCCCTCGACGATGACGGTACGCCCCTCGATGATCCGCTCGTGCAGGTCGAGCATATCCTCAACAACCTCTGGGAGCGCCGCCAGGGCGTTCGAGCCCTCGTAGCCGGCGCCGGCTCACGCGTCTTCGCCGATTGCCTACGTAAGACCATCATGTCACGAGCAGCCGAAACCGTCCCCAACGACCCAAACGGCCCCGCCGCCACCATGGATCGCAGCTTCCTACTACACCACATAGCCTCAAGCTTCGTAGGAATGGTCCAATGGTGGGCCTGGCACAACTTCCAAGCAGACAAAGCCGACGTAGCCAAAGACTACCTCTCAGCCATAAAGCCCCTCTTCACCTAAGTAAGAAGCTCATCCCAAATCATCGACCCAACCCAGGCCGCCACGCATCCCAAAGTGTCATTCACACTTCAACGCCCCCAACAGCAACAAGCCCCTCCCATCTATATTCAGATATATATGTTGGGCTGCTTGTTCGAAGGCAACTGGATTCCCGCAGGGTCCGGCATAGGTTAACTTTCCGCCGCATTCCGCAGGACGCAAGAAGCTCCCGCCGCACGAAGTGCGCAGCGGGAGCTTCTTGCATGTCCGAGGACGCGGCGGAAAGTTAACCTATGCCGGACCCGGGCGTTATATCAATTGTCTTAGCCTAGAACATGCCCAAGAAACCATGCACAAACAGCGCGGCCAGAGCGGCACCGACAAACGGAGCGATGCCAGGAACAAGCAGGCCGTACTTCCAGTTGTTGTCGGCCTTGTTCTTAATCGGCAGAACCTGATAGGCCATGCGAGGACCAAGGTCACGAGCCTGGTTCATGGCGAAGCCGGTGATGCCGCCCATACCCATGCCAACAGCCCAAACGATCAGGCCGACGCAGATGGCGAGCATCAGAACGTTCTCGCCGGCGCGGTTAGCGGCAGCAAGGATGGCGCTGATGAACACGAAGGTGCAAATAGCCTCGCAGAAGAAGTTGCGGGCATAGTTCGTGCCCTCGGTGGTGGGGTTGGTCGAGAAGATGTTGCGCTGGGCAATGGGGTCGACGACGCCCTCGGAAGCCTTGAACTCATCGGCATACATAAGCCAAGCGACTACGGCGCCCACAAAGCCGCCGAGCATATCGGCAATCATGAAGGGGATGCAGCTGCTCCACGGCACCAGGCCGACGATGCACTGGGCAAGCACCATAGCCGGGTTCATGCACACGGCGCCGCCAAAGACAAACAGGCAGACCGAGATGCCAAAAGACCAGGTGGTGATGGCAAACATGTGGCCGGAGCCCTGATACTTGGTGCCCTTGAGCACGGTATCGCAGTGCACGCCCACGCCAAAGATGATCATGAGGGCCGTTGCGCCGAATTCGCAGAGGAGTTTGGTAAGCATAAAACCTTATCTTTCTTGTCGGTTATAAACGATTCGTTTAGGTCGCGTACTAGTGCTGCGCGACGACAACGCCCAGGCCATCGGGAATGACGGCCACCTTGGCATCGGCACCCTTCATCTCAAAGGCGAGCTTGAGCGCCTC
>CATVTM010000099.1 GCA_958346935.1 uncultured Collinsella sp. | reverse complement strand
GAGCGGGGGCTCCTGTCTTTTTTGTGCCCTCGGATTGGGTCATAGTGTCTGTCCGCGCCAAAACATCGGCGTTGTTATGGGTAGTCATTGGGGACGTTCTTAAATGACTAGTCGAAAGGGACACTCTTGCGCCAAATCTGCCGGCCCTACACTGGGCTCGTCCTGTGCTTTACTGAGATAAAGTGAACGTGCAGATTCGTAACCCACTCGCAACCGTTCTATGGCACGATATTGAACGAATGTATGCTATGCGCCCAAATCTTTTGGGCAGAGTGGGAGACAGTATGGTCAAGCTGTACGAGGACGGCATCTACCTGCGCGGTGGCACCGAGGTTGTGCCTGCGGCCGAGGCTGCCGAACGCGGCATTACGCAGACGCCCGAGGATGCCAAGCGCGGCACCATCGCGTATTCGATCCTCCAGGCACACAATACGTCCGGCGACCCCGAGGCGCTCAAGATTCGCTTCGACGCCATGGCGAGCCACGACATCACCTTTGTCGGCATCATCCAGACGGCGCGTGCCTCGGGCATGGAGCAGTTCCCGCTGCCCTACGTGCTCACCAACTGCCATAACTCGCTGTGCGCCGTGGGTGGCACCATCAACGAGGACGACCACGTCTTTGGCCTCTCCGCGGCCAAGAAGTACGGCGGCATCTTCGTCCCGCCGCACATCGCCGTTATCCACTCCTTTATGCGCGAGAACTTTGCCGGTTGCGGCAAGATGATCCTGGGCTCCGACTCGCACACCCGCTACGGCGCACTGGGTACCATGGCCGTGGGCGAGGGCGGCGGCGAGCTGGCCAAGCAGCTGCTGCGCGACACCTACGATGTCGCCTACCCCGGCGTCGTCGCCATCTACCTCACGGGTTCCCCGCGCCCCGGCGTTGGTCCGCACGACGTGGCGCTCGCCATCATCCGCGCCGTCTTTGCCAAGGGCTACGTCAAGAACAAGGTCATGGAGTTCGTGGGCCCCGGCATCTCGAGCATGACGACCGACTACCGCAACGGCGTCGACGTCATGACCACCGAGACCACCTGCCTTTCCTCCATCTGGGCCACCGACGAGGACACACACGCATTTCTGACCATGCATGGCCGCGGCGACGACTACCGCGAGCTCAAGCCCGCTGATGTCGCCTACTACGACGGCTGCGTCGAGGTCGACCTGTCGAGCATTAAGCCCATGATCGCCCTGCCGTTCCATCCTTCCAACGGCTTTGAGATCGACGAGCTCAACGAGAATCTCGAGGACATCCTGCACGAGGTGGAGCTTGAGGCCGCCAAGATCGGCGAAGGCAAGACGCACTTTAGCCTGCTCGACAAGATCGTCGACGGCAAGCTGCACGTGCAGCAGGGCGTTATCGCCGGCTGCTCGGGCGGCAACTACGACTCTGTGGTCCAGGCTGCCCGCGTGCTCAAGGGCGCCAACACCGGCTGCGGCGAGTTCTCGCTGTCGGTCTATCCCACGAGCCAGCCCGTGGCGCTCGAGCTTACACGTCGCGGCTATATCTACGACCTCATGGAGGCCGGCGCGATCGTGCGCACGGCGTTCTGCGGCCCGTGCTTTGGCGCCGGCGACACACCTGCCAACAACGGCCTGTCCATCCGCCACACCACGCGCAACTTCCCCAACCGCGAGGGCTCCAAGCCGGGCAATGGCCAGCTAAGCGCCGTGGCCCTGATGGACGCTCGCTCCATCGCGGCGACCGCAGCCAACGGCGGCGTCCTGACGCCGGCGACCGACCTGCCCGAGGACACCTGGGACGAGGCCTGCGAGTACACCTTCGACGACGCGCCGTACAAAAAGCGCGTGTACTGGGGCTTTGGCAAGGCCGAGCCGGCCGACGAGCTGGTCGAGGGTCCCAACATCAAGCCGTGGCCTACGATGGAACCGCTCGGCGACGACATCCTGCTCAAGGTGTGCTCCAAGATCATGGACCCGGTCACCACGACCGACGAGCTCATTCCCTCGGGCGAGACGAGTTCCTTCCGCTCCAACCCGCTGGGTCTGGCCGAGTTTACGCTGAGCCGCCGCGATCCGGCCTACGTGGGTCGCTCCAAGGAGGTCGACGCCGTGGAGAAGCGCCGCGTGGCCGGCGAGGCCACGGGCGACCTGGCGGCGCTCAATGCCGAGCTTGCCGGTGTGTTTGAGGCGCTGACCGGCGCGGGCGTCGCGGCCGATGCCAAGGCGACCGAGTTTGGCTCCATGCTCTATGCCAAGAAGCCCGGTGACGGTTCCGCCCGCGAGCAGGCCGCGAGCTGCCAGCGCGTAATTGGCGGCCTGGCCAACATCGTTCACGAGTACGCCACCAAGCGCTATCGCTCCAACGTCATGAACTGGGGCATGGTGCCCTTCCAGATGGAGGCCGAGCCCAACTTTGAGGTGGGCGACTACGTCTTTGTGCCGGGTATCCGCGCCGCGCTCGATGGTGACCTGAAGAACGTCGCCGCCTATGTGGTGCGCGCCGATGGTGCGGTCGAGCAGATTGAGCTCTACATTGCCGACATGACGGCCGAGGAGCGCGCCATCGTCAAGGCCGGCTGCCTGATCAACTACAACAAGTTCAAGACCGCTGCCGAGTAACGCTGCTGTACGCCCCGGCCACACCTTTCCCTCGTGCTCACGCGCTTCGCGAGGGTCGCCCGAGGGAAAGGTATGGCCGGGGCTACCGCGACGTTCTCGTTGGGTCTTGAGGGACGCTAAAAAAGACTGAGCTTGAAGCCGCCTCTTTGTATTGGGGCGACTTCTTTTGTCGAAAACCACCACAAAGGTGTCTGTCCGGCGGGTTCTTATTTCGATGGGGTCCAGGTTATCTCATCGTCAAATAGCCAAGTGCGTGCTGAGCCGCTGTCGCGCGCTGTCTGCGGATCGGGCTCGCAGGTTTGTTCGTAGGCATCCTCGGTACACCGATCCATAAAATCGACGACTGCCGTCTGGTCGCCTTCCATGACGTAGATCACGTTGCCATCCGAGATATAGACTCCCGGCCCTTCGTTGTCCACGTAGCCGGGGTCGTATGAGACGTTGCACAGTCTGCTCCCGTTTGCTGCATCGAGTTCAAGGGTCGAATGATACCCGCCATTCATTTGGCTATTCTTGACTCGATATATTACGGCGCCGTACCACCGCGTAAACGTCTTGCCTTTGAGCAACTTGGCTGCCTTACCGATAAGCTGCTCATCTTTGGTATAGCGCGTGGCCCCAAGTTCGATACGGGGATAGTTGCTGACCCCAAGCGCTGCGGGCGTACCGTCAAAATCGACGGTGATCGAATCGGGTTTGACGATATCGGTGAGGATTTCGATGGGATAGCTTACGGTCTCAATCACCGCCTGCGTTGCAGAGGCGGGGAGAAATGCGAGATAGATAATGCCCACGCCGACTGCGGTAATTGCAAACGCTAAGACGAGCAGGCCGATATAGGTGGAGCGTTTCACGGCGGGTACCTCGCAAACAGTATGCAATCATTAAGATAAGCGATACCAGCTTACGACAATAGTCAAAAGAAAGCGACCGCCCGGAATGAGAGGGGCTAAAAGGCCCTATTAGGCTCCGATTTGACCTCTAATAGGAATATTTGCCTCCCTCTCATTCTGGGCGAGAGGTCAAAAATTGAGTTCACGAGTTTTGCGCAATACTATTCTCACTAAAGCCGCTATTTTCACTATAAGCACTATAAATACGATAGGAAGGACGACGAGAACATTGTGACGTGCGATAGCTAAGCCGTTTAAGCCGGACTCTGACCTTGAATCTCCGCCTCTATCTGTGCGAACGGGCTATTGTCGGTTCTCGATTCCATCGCTGCGTTCTCGCTGGGTCTTGGGATCGCCAAACGTAGACTGGGCTTGATGTCGCTTCTTTTAATCGGGGCTGATTCTTCTCTGGACCACCACAAAGGGGACGGGCATCTTTGTGGTGGTTCTTGGTTTGTCTCGATCTGTAACATCTTGGCCGCTAAAAGTGGGCCTGGTGTTACAGATTTAGATTTTCGATTCGGGTGTCTTCTGTTTGTCTCGATCTGTAACAGTTAGACCTTAATTTGCCGAGTAGATGTTACAGATTGAGACAAACGGTTGCCGCTGGTCATTTCATCTCGATCTGTAACATCTAGGATCAAAAATGGCTGCTAGATGTTACAGATCGAGATGGTGGTGCGCCTGGGCAACGGCGGGCTGACATCTCAGTACCCTATCCATCAATCACTCAGAAAATCTTATATATAGAGACTTAGATTTGTGTATAAGATCGCGCAAAGCTGGCAACAATACTTCTCGAACAACGTGAAGCCGCCCCGTAGGGCGGCCGCCCCAAGAGAGGTGATTCCATGAGAATCGATAAGCTAGCAATGACGTCGCGCGAGGCGCTGCAGACCGCCATGAGCACGGCTGCTGACGCGCAGGCCGGCGCGGTGGAGCCGATTCACCTGCTGTCCGCCCTGCTCGGTGCCGGCGAGCGCAATATCTCCGTGATCATCGAGCGCATCGGCGCCGACCCAGCCCAGCTCGCACGCTCCACGCAGGATGCCATCGACCATGCGCCTAAGGTTTCGGGCGAGGGTCAGCAGATGGGCCTGTCCAACGAGCTCGTTCGCGTCATCGAGAAGGCCGAGAAAAAGGCCACCAAGATGGGCGACAGCTTTGTGGTGACCGAGCATCTGCTGATGGCGCTTGCCGAGGACAAGGGCGAGGCCGGCCGCGTTCTGCGCGGCGCCGGCGTGACCAAGGAGCGCATCGAGCAGGTCTACGAGGAGCTGCGCGGCGACGACCGTGTGACGTCTGCCGAGGACAAGACCCAGTTTGAGGCACTGGAGCAGTACGGTCGCAACATCTGCGACCTGGCCCGCGCCGGCAAGCTCGACCCGGTCATCGGCCGTACCGATGAGATTCGCCGTACCATCCAGGTCCTGTCCCGCCGCACCAAGAACAACCCCGTGCTCATCGGCGAGCCGGGCGTCGGCAAGACGGCCATCGTCGAGGGCATCGCCCAGCGTATCGTGGCCGGCGACGTGCCGAGCACCCTGCGCGACCGCGACCTCATCGAGCTCGACATGAGCGCGCTGGTCGCTGGCGCCAAGTATCGCGGCGAGTTCGAGGACCGCTTGAAGGCCGTGCTCAAGGAAGTGCAAAAATCGGAAGGTAAGGTCATCCTGTTCATCGATGAGCTCCACACCATCGTGGGCGCGGGTGCCACCGAGGGCTCCATGGACGCCGGCAACATCCTCAAGCCTGCGCTCGCCCGTGGCGACCTGCATGCGATCGGCGCGACCACGCTTGACGAATACCGTAAGTACATCGAGAAGGACGCGGCGCTCGCCCGTCGTTTCCAGACCGTTATGGTGAGCGAGCCTACCGTCGAGGACACCATCTCGATCCTGCGTGGCCTCAAGGAGAAGTACGAGATCTTCCACGGCGTGCATATCACCGATAGCGCGCTCGTGGCCGCCGCCGACCTCTCCGATCGCTACATCGCTGACCGTTTCCTGCCCGACAAGGCCATCGACCTGGTCGATGAGGCTGCAAGCCGCCTGCGCATGGAGCTCGACAGCATGCCGGTCGAGATCGACGCCACCACGCGTCAGCTCACCCAGCTGCAGATTGAGGAGCAGGCGCTCATGAAGGAGACCGACGAGGCCTCCAAGGAGCGTCTGGAGGCCCTGCGCCAAGAGATCGCCGAGGTCCAAGAAAAGCTCAACGTGCAAAAGGCCGGCTGGCTCAACCAAAAGAACGCCATCGACCACGTGCAGGAGCTCAAGGGACAGCTCGACGAGGCCAAGAGCGAAGAGGAGCGCGCGACGCGCAACGGAGATTTGGGCCGTGCGTCCGAGCTGCGCTACTCCGTGATTCCGGGTTTGCAGCAGCAGATTCAGGATTCCGAGGCTGCGCTCGAGGCGCAAAAGCAGCAGGACGGCGAGGGCCTCAACGAGCAGGTGACCTCCGATGAGATCGCTGAGGTCGTGAGCGCTTGGACCGGCGTGCCCGTCTCCAAGATGATGCAGGGCGAGCTCGACAAGCTGAAGGGCTTGGAGGGCGAGCTGCATAAGCGCGTCATCGGCCAGGACGAGGCGGTCTCCGCTGTCGCCGCGGCCGTGCGTCGCAGCCGTGCGGGCCTCTCCGATCCGGACAAGCCCATCGGCAGCTTCTTCTTCCTGGGCCCCACCGGCGTGGGCAAGACCGAGCTCGCCAAGGCGCTTGCCGAGTGCCTGTTCGATGA
>CATVTM010000098.1 GCA_958346935.1 uncultured Collinsella sp. | reverse complement strand
CGTTCGTTAGAACGGCGGAACCCTAATGCTCAATCCAGCAGCGCAGGGTCTCGCCAGCCTGCAGGTGACGCAGATTCTCTGCGGCAATGTCGACCACATTGTTGAGCGTAGCCTCCAAGTGGAACCAACCGGAGACGTGCGGCGTGATGAGCATGTTGGGCGCATCCCACAGCGGGCTTGTCGCGGGCAGCGGCTCGGGATCGGTGACGTCGACCGCGGCGCCGGCGAGATGTTCCGACTCAAGGGCGGCAACTAGGTCGTCGGCAACCACGAGATCGCCGCGGCCGCCGTTGGCAAAGAAGGCGCCCGGCTTCATTGCGGCAAAGAACTCGGCGTTCGCCAGGCCGCGGGTCTCGGGTGTGCTGGGCATAAAGGATGCGACGATGTCAGCCTCGGCCAGGCGCTCGGACAGGGCGTCCATGCCGTTCATGTCCTCAAACACAATGGGGTAGACGAGTGGATGGCGCTTGATGCCGCGGACGTGCGCGCCCATGTTGCGGCAGAGCGTGGCGAAGTGGCCGCCGATATCGCCCGCGCCCAGCACCAGCACATTGGCGTTTTTGAGCGAGGTGACCGGCCCCAAATCCTCCCAGCGATGCTCGCGCTGCAAGTTGTGATAGCCGGGCAGGCGCTTCATCATGGAAAGGACCATGGCAAACATGTGCTCGCTTACGGCCTGGCCGTAGGCGCCCACCGAGCAAGACAATTTGGCGTCGGCCGGCACGGTGCCGGCGGCCAAGTAATCGTCATAGCCAGCGGTCTGCAATTGCAACAGCTGGAGATGTTCGCATGCCGTGAGCATGTCAGGGTCGATGTTGCCCAAGATCACGTCAGCATCGGCGACCTGCTCGCGCGTGGCGGCGTCGGCGCTCGTGTAGATAAAGTCCTCGCCCGGAGCGCTCGACTCAAGAATTGCACGATGACGGTCGTTGACGGGCAGCAAAACCAGGATGTTCACAAGCAGTCCTCTCCGCTCGACCTACCAAAAGGGGCAGGTTTATTTTGGCAGGTTTTATCAGGCAAAACGCTATAAAAACGCCGGGCTTTGCGATGGTTAACATATCCATCGCAAAGCCCGGCGCATCCACGGCTACCAGCTCAGCAGCTCGTAGCCGTCCTCGGTCACCACGAGCTGTACCTCGCACTGGGCCGAATCGCTACCGTCCTTGGTGCGCACACACCAGCCGTCGCCCTTGCTGATCTTGATGTCGGGCGCTCCGGCATTGACCATGGGCTCGATGGTAAAGACCATGCCCGGAGCCATGATGGTGTCCACATCGGGCGCCTCGGTGGTAAAGCCCACAAACGGGTCCTCGTGGAACTCCTTACCGATGCCGTGTCCGCCGTACTCGCGCACCACGCTAAAGCCGGCGTCCTCGACCGTCTTTTGCACGGCCTCGGCCATAACGGACAGTGGTAGCCATGGCTTGACGGCCGCCAGACCCGCCTCCACGCTGGCGCGGGTGACGTCGACCAGGCGTTGGCGCTCGGCCGAGACCTCGCCGATGCAGAACATGCGGCTCGAGTCGCTAAAGTAGCCGTCCAAGATCGTGGAGCAATCCACGTTGATGATGTCGCCTTCGTGCAGCACATCCGTATCGCAGGGGATACCGTGACAGACCACGTCGTTGATTGAGGTGCACACGCTCTTGGGATAGCCCTCGTAGTTGAGATCGGCCGGCGTGCCACCGTGCTCGACGGTGTAGTCGTAGATCATCTGGTCGATCTGGTTGGTGGTCATGCCTGCGGCGATATGCTCGCCTACGTAGTCGAGCACGCCCACGTTGATGGCAGCGGAGCGCTTGATGCCCTCGATGTCGGCGGGCGTCTTGTAGAGTGTGCGGGGCAGAACCTCCCAGCCCTCTTCCCACAAGCGCTCGAGGCGCTCATCAAAGGCACTGTGGCATTTCTTGTATTTTTTGCCGCTGCCGCACCAGCAAGCGTCGTTGCGGCCAGGCACGGGTCCTTTGTCATACATGGCTAACTTCCTTTCATCCGCAGCTAGTATAGCCCACCCACGCGTCCATAAAAGTTGCGGTGATATAGTTCCGATCTAAGCGGTTTAACAGCATAAACAGGAACTATATCACCGCAACTGATGGAGTGGGATGGCGGACACTGGCTGCTGCGTGGCTTTGCTAGTAGCTCACCTGGCAGGGAATGCCGAGGGCTTGGACGCGCGCGGCAATGGCGTCAAGCACCTCGGGTGCTGCTTTGGCAAGGCCTGCGACCGGTGTCTCGCGCGCCACCGTGTAGATGGTCGCTTCTTGTGGGCGAATGCGCTCAAGCGCCGCGAGCCAGGGGGCGACGTACTCCTCGCCGGTGTTGTCGATGAGCTTGCCCTGATACTCGCCGTTCAAAAAGATCGTCTGGATAATAACGTGACCGTCAAAGCTTGCGAACGTCTCGATCTGGTGCTCGACGTCGTAGGGGCCAACAGGCTGGTCAAGCAGCTGGATAAACGCCGGGTCGACGGTATCGAGCTTAAGAATGTTGTCGTCGACCATCATGAGCGCGTCGTGCACCTCGGGGCGGTCGGCGCGCGTGCCGTTGGAGAGCACGGCGATCTTGGAGTTTGGGGCAAGCTGGTCGCGAAGCGCGACGGCACCGGCGATGGCCTGCGGAAACTCCGGTGCGGCGGTGGGCTCGCCGTTGCCTGCGAAGGTGATCACATCGGGGAGCTCGCCCTCGGCTGCCATATCGCGCAGCTTTGCCTCGAGCGCGTCGAGTACCACGGCGGTTGTGTTGTACGGCTCGTGGCAGGGGCGCTCGGCGTTGAGGCCGTTTTCGCAGTAAATGCAGTCGAACGTGCAGATTTTGCCGCTGGCCGGCATCATGTTGACGCCGAGCGAGAGACCAAGGCGACGGCTGCGAACGGGCCCAAAGATGGGGCTGGCATTCAAAAACGTAGACATAGGCATATGCTCCTCAAGACAATTGTGCCTAAGCATAGCATCGGCTCCAAAGCAGGGTGCGGGCTCTTGCTTTACAAGTTTCGTTTTTTCACGTCGCTCATTATGCCGTGTCATGAAAAGCCTCGGGTCGGGTAAAGTTAATCTGTTAACAAGGCGTAAAGCAATGCGGGTCTATCCAGCCGTACTGACGCGCAACTGGATGGGCGTTGATGATGGGGGCACAACATGGATTTTACGGTCGAGAATGCGGGCACCACGATTGCCTGTCGCGAATATGCCGGCCCGGATGTGTCGCCTGATACTCCTGCCTTGGTGTGCGTGCACGGCGCTTGTGTCGACGGCACATTTTTCGACGGCATCGCATGTGAGCTCAGTCACAACTACCGCGTAATTGCCTACGACCGCCGCGGCTGTGGCGGCAGCAGCGAAGCGGCAGACGGCAGCTATGATCTTGCCGCTCAGGGCGCCGACCTGCAGGCCGTGATCGAACACGTTGGCGCTCCGACAAATGTGCTTGCGCACAGCGCCGGTACGTTGGTGGCGCTGGAGCTTCTTCGCACCGAACCCCATCTCGTCGCCCGTGCGATTCTGCATGAGCCGGCTGTGTCGGCCGAAGGCGTCGGCATGGGCGCGGCTCCGATTTTGCTCGATATGATTGCGGCTGGAAAGGTTTCAAGGGCGCTTCGGCTTTTCTTGGGAGCTCTCGGCGACTTGGACCCCGAGGCTCCTGGGACGACCGAAGCGGAAGCCAAGCATGCCCTGCGCAATGGTCGTTGCTTTATGGCCAATGAATACGGAACAAATATGACATATGCTCCCGACTGGGAGCGCGCCCGAGAATCAAAGGCGGTGTCGGCTGTGTTTTTGGGCGAGCTTTCGGTCGGTACACCCCGCGAGGCGGGCACGAGGATGGCGGCTGAGCTTTTGGGCTGTCCACTCGTAATGGTTCCCGGCGCGCACAACGGTCTGCGCGATCGCCCGACAGCGGCTGCCCAGACTGTCCGTGGCATCCTGGGGCTCTAACAGCTGCAAAAAACAAAACAGCCTTCACTCGCAAACGTTTCGGCCGTGTTAACAAATGTGCTCAAGACCTCACGTCTGCGGCTTCAATCGCGCCGTCTGCCAACTCATAAAAATGTAACAGCATTCACGTGCTTACCTGCATCGGCAAGGTGTTAACCTTGTAACATTTGGAACCCACCGCTACCATGCGAAACTATCGAAAGGGCCCCATATGCTCAATAATCACGAGGCCAATCTAACCGACGAGGAGGCTGCCGCCGAGGTCGCCCGTGTCGCGAAGACCTACCCCGTGGTGCGTTTGCTGTCGGCCGATCAGATTAAGAGCGAGCCTAACTGCCTGCTCGCCGGCAATCGGTGCCCTTGTCTGCGCCAGTCGAGTCTTGAGGCCTTGGCAGGTTCCGATGATGTATCGGAGCAGCTGCTCAATGATGGTACCGAGTACCGCGCTCGCCTGCGCCCTCTGAAGGTCGAGGGCGAGCCTCACGTCCTGCTGATGGTGCGTCCGATCGATGAGCAAGAGGCTGCAGAAGAGGACCTCGTCTACACTGACGTGCTGACGAGTGTGCGCAATCGCCGATATTACGAGGAAAAGCTCCGTAGCGCCCGCATGAATGCCGGCGTTGCGGTGATCGACCTTGATGATTTTAGGGTCTTCAACGATACGTGTGGCCGTCATGCCGGCGACCTTGCGCTCGGTGCCGTGGCGACGGCCATACGCAGCGGAATTCGTTCGACTGACGAGCTTGTACGCTATGGCTGCGACAAATTTGTGGTCGTCATGCCCAATATTCCCTCCGATGACTTCACCCGTCGCCTGCATCAGGTGTCCGATGCCGTTCATGCCACGATTGTTCCGGGCCATGAGTACGTGAGCTTGACGGCATGTGTTGGTGGCGTTCGCATTCATGGCGAGACGGTCGATGAGGGCGTTGGCCGCGCTGTCCAGTTATTGAGCCGCGCTAAGGCAAAAGCCGGTACGGTCGTGACCGATGCCGATTCCATCGAAGCCTTCCAAAGCGAAAAGCCTTTGGTGCTTATTGTCGATGACTCCGAGATGAACCGAGCCATTCTCAACGAGATGCTCAAGGACGAGTATTGCATCCTCGAGGCCGACAACGGTCGTACGGCGCTCGACATGGTCGACCGCTATGGCGATGAGTTGTCGCTCGTGCTGCTGGATATTGTCATGCCGGGCATAAGCGGCTTTGAGGTGTTGGCCGATCTGTCTCGCCGATCGGGTATCGACAATCTGCCTTTCATCATGATTTCGAGCGAAGATTCCGATGATATGGTTCTGCGCGCGTACGAGCTGGGCGCCTCGGACTATATCAACCGTCCGTTTGACGCCCGTGTCGTGCGCCGTCGTGTAAGCAACACTATCCGTCTGTACGCCAAACAGCGCCGCCTGACGAGCCTGCTGTCCCAGCAGTACAACGAGCGCGTCAAGAACAGTCGCATGCTCATCGACATCATGGCCGGTGTCATGGAACTTCGCAATGGCGAGAGCGGCAGGCACGTTACGAATATCGAAAAGCTGACCGAGCTGCTGCTTGGCTGTCTGGTCCAGCGTAGCGACACCATTTCCCTCGACAACGAGGAACGCTCCACGATTGCCCTGGCTTCGGCGCTGCACGATATCGGCAAGATGGCGATTGACGATGCGATTCTCAACAAACCCGGACGCCTTACGTCCGAGGAGTTCGAGATTATGAAGACGCATACCACGATTGGCGCCAACATGCTGTTTGAGCTGGGCCGCCATCACGTCGGCAATGCGCTTATGGAATATGCGTACCAGATTGCGCGTTGGCACCACGAGCGCTGGGACGGCAAGGGCTATCCCGATGGCCTTAAGGGCGACGAAATTCCCATTGCCGCACAGGTGGTCTCGGTGGCCGACGTGTACGATGCTCTGACGAGCGTGCGCGTGTACAAGGACGCTATCTCGCACAAGGAGGCTATCCAGATGATCTTGGACGGTAAGTGCGGTGAGTTTAACCCGCTGTTGCTCGACTGCCTGCTCGAGGTGCAAGACCGTATTGCCGAGACGTTGGCACGCCCCGCCGACGTTGTCGCGTTTCCCACGATTTAGTTTGACCTAAGGAGTTTTAATCCATGATTTCCATGCGTGAGGCGTATGAGAAGATCGGCGCTAATTATGATGACGCGTGCGCTCGGCTGATGGGCGAGGAAATGCTTGCCCGCTTTGCCCTCAAGTTTTTGGATGACGAGAGCATGGACAAGCTGGAGGCCGCCATGGCGGCAGGAGACGCTGAAGGTGCGTTTATGGCAGCGCACACGCTCAAGGGCGTGAGCCAGAACCTGGGATTCGATAATCTGTACGAGCCGGCGGTCGTGGTGACCGAAGCACTGCGCGGCGCCGATGCCGTTGACGGCGCTCGCGAGGGAATGCATGCGTTGCAGCAGCAATATGCGGC
>CATVTM010000097.1 GCA_958346935.1 uncultured Collinsella sp. | reverse complement strand
GGGGCGGGAACGGAGGCGGGCTGCGTCGTTAGCGCGTCCGCGGCGGGCGTTGCTATGTTGCGTGCGTTGATGTCCATGCGGACGAGTATAGCGCGGGGCGCGGTGGGGGAGACGCTGCCGTGGCCTGCAAGTTGCTGAGGCCGCGCGTTGCGCGTGCCGGACCACCGGCTCGGCGCCTTAATCGTCGTCAATCAATCTAGCCCTCAAACGACAGAAACCCCGGCAGCTCTTCGCAACTGCCGGGGTTTCCGCGGAAAAGGGGGACATGATCCTCGAGCGGACGGCAAAGGGGCAAACCGTTTTCGCTCAACTGCTTTATGCCCCTCAACTGGCGGCTCAATCAGCGCATGCCGCGCCCACACAAAGCCGCTACACCTGTGATGGAGCTATGAAGTGGTATCTATTGCCGGAGCGGGCTATGCCAAGGAGTGTCCCAGATTGCCGGCAGATAAGGAACGTCCCCAGGTGCCGGCGGCGGGCGTGACTTTTGTCCCGTTTTGACGCTCCGCTGACCTAGATGTTCGTCACATGAACCCGCAAACGTGGGACAATGACGCTACTGGTATCACAGACAAAGGATGTGCCTATGAACGCCCCCGTTGCCAAGACCTGTCGGCAGCGCTGCCCGTTTGCGCGATTTGCTTCCATTTGCGCGCTCGTCGCGTGCGCGCTGCTGCTGTTGCCCGCCGTTGCACGTGCCGACGGGTATTCCATGACCCAAACCTACATCAGTGCCACGGTCGAGGCCGATGGATCGCTGACCGTTGTCGAGGGGCGCCAGTTTGATTTCGATGACGACATCAACGGCGTGTTTTGGGAGATCAATACGGGTACCAACCAGCAGGGCGGCGCGGCGGGCGTCGATGTGCTGAGTGTTGAGGAAGACGACACTGCGTTTAACAAGGTCGACAGCGCAAATAAAGGCGACGACGGCGTTTACACGGTGGAACAGTCCGACGACGGCGTAAAGATTAAGGTGTTCAGCCCTCACGAGAGCGGCGACAGCGCAATCTACTACGTGAGTTATTCCATGACCGGTGCGGTTATGAACTGGGCCGATACCGCCGAGCTCTACTGGAAATTCGTCGGCGACGGCTGGTCGGCGGATTCCGATGACGTCGAGATGGAAGTCTACTTTGCAAATGCCGCTGCCGGGACGGCTGCCGTCAAGGGCGATAACTTCCGCGCATGGGGCCACGGCCCACTGACGGGCGACGTGTCGCTCGATGCGGACGAGCCCATGGTCACCTATACCATTCCCTGCGTGCATGAGGGCGAATTCGCCGAGGCACGCATCGCCTTCCCCAGCGACTGGGTGCCGCAGCTTGCCGTCTCGGGCGAAAAGCGCATGTCGACGATTCTGAGCGAAGAGAAGGAATGGGCCGACGAGGCCAACGCTCGCCGTGAGCACGCGCGTGCGGTTGCCGGCGCGATTGCCGTGGTGTGTGTTGTCGTGGCGGTTGCCTATACCGGTGTGATCGTGATGCTTAAGCTGCGCAGGCCCAAGCCCAAGCCACTCTTCCAGGACGAGTACTTCCGCGATGTGCCCTCGGCCGACCATCCCGCGGTGCTTGCAGCTCTTATGAGCTGGAACGACGTGCCCGATCAGGCATATATCGCCACGCTTATGAAGCTCACCGACGACCGCGTGATCAAGCTGGAAGAAGCGACCGAGACCAAGAAGAAGGGTCTGCTCCGTCGCGAAAAAGAGGAGCAGACGTATCGCATCACAGTGACCGACGAGGCCTGGAAGGCTGCCAAGAAGGACGGCATCGATCGCGATGTGCTCAAGGTCTTCTTCGCCGGCGTTAAGCCCGATAAGGACGGAGTCCGTTCGCGCACGTTTAGCGAGCTGGAGGAGTACGCTAGCGAGCGCACCACATCTGTTGGCGACAAGCTCGAGGACTATCAGAGCACAGTTAAGGGCAAGCTGGAGGCGCGCGAGCTTATTGCATCGGATGGCACTATCGCGATGGTGGCCGGCCTGGTTCTCGGCATCATCATTGTCTTTGGCATTCTGGGCTCTCTGTTCTATACCGACTTTGCGGACGCCAACGTCGGTGCCGCTATGATCTCGATCCCCGTTACGATCGTGGGCTTTGTCCTGAGCTGCACCTTCCGCCGTTACACGCCGGAGGGCGCCGAGGTGGCGGCTCGCTGCAAGGCGCTCAAGCATTGGCTCGAGGATTTCACACGCCTAAAGGAAGCCGTCCCGGGCGATCTGGTGCTGTGGAACAAGCTGCTGGTGATGGGCGTTGCCCTGGGCGTTTCGAAAGAAGTGCTGCGACAGCTGGCCGAGGCCGTGCCTGCGGACCTGCGCAACAGCGACGATTTCTACGACAACTACCCCTGCTACTGGTGGTATTACCATCACTACGGCAACGAGTCCCCGCTCGATTCGTTCAACGATGTGTACCACGAGACCATCCGCGAGCTGGCTTCGAGCTCCGATAGCTCGAGCGGCGGCAGCGGCGGCGGCTTCTCTGGCGGCGGTGGTGGCGGCGCCGGCGGAGGCGGCGGCGGAACGTTCTAGTGAGCGCTTGCTTTGGGGTGGATCTTTCCGGGCGGTTGCCAGGGAAGATTCATCCCTTTTTTGTGCATCGAAACGGGTCAAACTTTCCGCTGAGGACCTTCGCGCAAGGGGCAGTGGACAAAAAATGCCAAATATGAGTACTGTTGCTGCGTTGGTCACATATGTTTGCACATAATAATGGGCTCCTAATGAGAGTACTTCTCGTTAGGAGCCCATTTTATTAAACATTTGGGGAGTTACGTCAGCTCGTGCAGCTGGTCGTCATGCCTACAAGCATCAAAAATGCCCCAAATCGCTGCTACTAAAAAGGTAACAGTACTCATATTTGATGTTTTTTGACCACAGCTATTTGCAGATCACCAAGGCTACTCATTGGGGACAGACTTAAATGACTAGGTGTGGCTGCCTGGGCTAGGCTGTTAGGTCGAGTTCGTAGAGAAAGCTTTCACGCGGCATGTCGTGACGGCGCTCTTCGCGGTTGGCGCGGTGCGTGGCCGTGCGCTTAAAGCCGTGCAGCTCGTAGAACTTCCACGAGCAGTTGGAATCGGTATACAGGTGTGCGCTGGTCGCCCCGCACGAGGACAGATGTGAGATTGCGGCGTCGAGCAGCACCGATCCCACGCCCAGGCCGTGGACGTCAGGGTCGACGGCGAGCAGCGTGACCTCATTGTCATGCGGCAGTGGGCTTTTCTCGAGCAGGCGGTTGTTGGTTCGAATGGTGGCGCGCACAAACGAGAGATACTCGGCGCACGACTCGGGTTCTAGCTCACGCATCTGCGACAGCAGTGTACGCTCGGTATCCATCCAATGTTCCTTGACGGTGGCGCCGGAGCTCTGTCCCGCACGCGCGAGCGCAATGCCACGCGCCTGACCGTCGATGACGGCAACCTGCGAAAACGTCGATGACGAAAGGCAATAGGCGAGGTCGCACGCGGCCTCGAGGCGGTTGTACTCATCGTTATCCGAATTGTTATGCCAAAGCTGCTGCAGAATCAGTGCGATGGCGTCGAAATCTTCGGTATCAAACGGTCGGTAGAGAACCCGCGAGACCATGGTGCCTCTTTCTATTGCGGATACATATCGAGCACAGTTCTACCACGCCATTGGCATCTAATTATGGTGCCCCTGTGTTCCATGAACTCACCGTGCCCGATGCCGTGTCCATCCCCTTCGCTCGCAAACTTTTTCTGCACAGCCGTGCGTTGCGGGGTGCATCGATGCGCTCGATGCGCTACATTAAATCAGTATTTTCAATGCCGCTGCGCGAGCGCTGCAGATCGACGTATCACCGACTCACAGAGCACGGCGGCGTACCAGACAGGAGGACTGCATGGGATCTGATGTGAAGATCGCACGCGCGTTGATCTCGGTTACCGATAAGACGGGCGTCGTCGATTTCGCACGGACGCTGGTCGATGACTTTGGCGTCGAGATCATCTCTACGGGCGGCACGGCTCGTGCCATCGAGGACGCGGGCGTTCCCGTAACCCCCATCGAGGAGTTCACGGGCTATCCCGAGATGATGGACGGCCGCGTTAAGACCCTGCACCCCAAGGTTCACGGCGCGCTGCTGGCCCGCCGCGATTCCGAGCAGCACATGCAGGAGGCCGCTCAGCACGGCATTAAGCTGATTGACCTGGTCGTCGTCAACCTGTACGAGTTCGAGAAGACCGTCGCCAACCCCGAGGTCACCTTTGCGGACGCCATCGAGCACATCGACATTGGCGGTCCCTCCATGCTGCGCTCTGCCGCCAAGAACGCTGCGAGCGTTACCGTCATCTCGGACCCGGCTGACTACGACGCCGTCCTAGCCGAGATGCACGAGACTGGCGGCTGCACCACGCTTGCCACCCGTCGCCGCCTGCAGGTGAAGGTCTACCAGACTACCGCCGCCTACGACACGGCTATCTCCCGTTGGCTTGCCGCTCAGGCAAGCGACGTGGCGGACACCTCTGCCAAGCTCGAGATCTCGCTGGAGAAGGTCGACGACCTGCGCTATGGCGAGAACCCGCAACAGAAGGCCACGGTCTATCGCTTTGCCGAGGGCTGCGAGAACACCGCGAGCTCGCAGTTCCCGCTTGTGGGCTCCGAGCAGATCCAGGGCAAGCCGCTCAGCTACAACAATTATTTGGACGCCGATGCCGCCTGGAACCTGGTCCGCGAGTTCGACGAGCCGGCCTGCGTGATCCTCAAGCATCAGAACCCCTGCGGTTCCGCCGTTGCCGAGGACATCACGGCCGCCTACGACCGCGCTTTTGCCTGCGATCCCAAGAGCGCCTTCGGCGGCATCATCGCCTGCAACCGCGAGGTTCCCTTTGAGCTGGTTGAGCACTTTGCCGATCAGAACAAGCAGTTCGTCGAGGTCATCATCGCCCCGAGCTACACCGCCGAGGCGCTCGAGCGCATGGCCAAGCGCCCCAATCTGCGCGTGCTGGCTACCGGCGGCGTGGACCACGGCGCCCAGGTGGAGCTGCGCTCCATCGACGGCGGCATGCTGGTGCAGGAGGTCGACCACGTGACCGAGGACCCCGCGACCTTTACGTTCCCCACCGACCGCAAGCCCACCGACGCCGAGATGGCCGAGCTCGAGTTTGCCTGGAAGGTCTGCAAGGGCGTTAAGTCCAATGCCATCCTGGTCTCCAAGGGCAAGGCCGGCATTGGCATGGGCCCGGGTCAGCCCAACCGCGTTGACTCCGCGTTGCTGGCCTGCGGGCGTGCCGAGGACTTCTGCGAGCGCGAGGGCGTGGAGAAGGGCGGCTTTGCCTGTGCAAGCGACGCGTTCTTCCCGTTCCGCGACAACGTCGACGTGCTTGCCGCGCACGGCGTGACCTGCATCATCCAGCCCGGCGGCTCCAAGCGCGACGACGAGAGCATCCAGGCCTGCAACGAGCATGGTATTGCGATGGTCTTCACCGGAGCTAGGCATTTTAGGCACTAGAGGCTTTCCCAAGCACCCGACCTTGCCCCTCAAACCGTCGCTTGCGTACATTTAGTACGCGGCGCTCCTCTTTCGGGGCAATCTCGGGCACTTGGAAAACCCTTAATGGGATGTTTCTCTATCCCATTAAACTGTTCGGTCGCCTGACCATATCGTCAAAATAATCTCTGCAAAAGACGGCTGCTCCGTTTGGAGGGCCGTCTTTTTGGTATAAGAGGACGGAATGACTAACACGAAAGGTACAACCATGCCCCAGATTGATGATGTCGAGCTGTTTGGCAATGCCGAGGATCAGCGTGCGTACGAGGACTTTTGCGCCAATCAGGAGGCGGTCGAGAAGTTTACGCTCGACAAGCCCGCGCTTGTCTGCCGTTGGCGCATGTCCAACAAAAAGGTGCCCATGCTCAACCGCCACATCCGTGCACTGTCCGAGCGTCTGGTGCAGGGCGAGCCGCTTACCCATAACATGCTCAGCTGGGCCAAGCAGCACGTTGAGTGGTCACTAGCCGAGGGCGATTACACCGCACACGACGGTGTGCTCATGCTGGTGATCGACATCAACGGCAACGCCGCCATGACAGTGGGGGAGTACGAGCCGCTCGCCGATACGTCGGCCAAGGCGCTGCGTGCCCGCTCCGCCGAGGCCCGCTCCGAAGCCGACGAGACCGGCGTGGCGCCCGAGCTGCTCGCCGCCGTCAACAACGGCGAGCTCGCCTTTGTGGCGCCGGCGGACGAGTGCCTGTGCGGCACGGCGACGCTCATCGAGCAGCTGGCCCAGACCAAGGGCATCCCGGTCACGCGCGTAGATATTCCCGCGCAGCTTAAGGGCGCGCTGTTCCTGGTGAGCGACGAGCACGGCGTGGTCCCCGCAACCGAGACGGACGCCGCCGAGGCCGACGCCGCCACGGTCGCCTTCTTCGCCGACGGCTACGAAAAGCTCCGTGCCCG
>CATVTM010000096.1 GCA_958346935.1 uncultured Collinsella sp. | reverse complement strand
GGGCACGGCTGGTGGCTGCGGCCGGCCGCACTCCTGCACATGTCGAGGAATTTTGTCGAGCGTTTTCGATTGATGCCGCGCACAGTTATGCCACGGCTGACGATAGCGGCGATGCGGCTTATGATGCGTTGATTGCCGATCCCGATGTCGATGCAATCTACTTGGCTATTCCACATGGCATGCATGTGCATTGGGCTTGTCGGGCACTGCGCGCGGGAAAGGCCGTGCTGTGCGAAAAGCCGGCCGTTTTGAATGAAGAAGAGGCCCATGCGATCGCCTCTGTTTCCCGTGAGTGCGGTGTGCCGTTTATGGAGGCGATGAAAAATCGGTTTTGTCCGATGCATACTCGCGTGAAGGGTTTGCTTGCGTCGGGCGAGCTCGGCTGTATCGTCTCGATCGAAAGCGTGCAAAAACTCGATTATGGTGAGTCCCCTTCGAGTTATCTGCTCGATCCGTTGCAGGGTGGCTGTCTATATGACATGGGCTGCTATGCGGTCGGGTGGTTTGAGGATCTGCTTGCGGGTGCGTGCGATGTTTCGTCTCGTGAAGTTCGCTGGCGTGACGTATTGGGCGGCCGCGTGGATTGGGCCGATGAGATCCATATGAGTGTCGGCGGTATACCCATTCATATGGTGTGCGACGGCAAAGCAGCATATGAAAGCCGCTTAACGATTGCCTGCGAACGGGGTTCGGTGGAAATCGAGCGCCTCCATCGCCCCGAGCTCGCCCATGTGAAGTACTCCGACGGACGAATGCTCGAAATTAATGCCCCGTTTGAGGTCGATGATTTCTACGGCGAAATTCAGCATGCGATGCAGCTCGTCCAGACGGGAGAGCTTGAAAGCCCCGTTATGCCTCTTGCCGCCACGCAGCGCTGCGCGCAGATTATCGATGCGATTCGCTTGACGCTCTAGGCTGCGGTGCTGGTGCTCAAGGGGGCTCGGCGGACCGTGCCCCTGATGCCCCTTTTATATCTTGCGGTGGAATACGGTCTGTTTGCGCCAAAATAAGGCACCAATAGACCGTATTTCACCGCAACTGATGAGGGGGAGTTGGAGATGCTGACGATCGGGTGTCATCTTTCGACGACGAAGGGCTATCGGGCAATGGGGGAGACGGCGTTGTCCATTGGTGCCAATACCTTTGCGTTCTTTACGCGCAACCCGCGCGGTGGCAAGGCAAAAGACCTTGACATGGATGACGTGGCGGCTCTGCGCGAGCTTATGGCGCAAAACGACTTTGGACCGCTGGTGGCGCATGCCCCGTATACCTATAACCCCTGCTCCGCTAAGGAGCGGGCGCGGGAGTTTGCCTTGGAGGCTATGGCGGAAGATTTGCAGCGTCTGGAAGCACTGCCCGGCAACTACTACAACTTCCATCCCGGTGCGCATGTGGGACAGGGGGCAGACGCCGGCATTCAGATGATTGTCGACACGCTGTGCCAGGTGATGTTTGAGGGACAGCAGACGACGGTATTGCTTGAGACCATGGCGGGCAAGGGCACCGAGGTGGGCCGTAGCTTTGAAGAACTGGCGCGCATTATCGAGGGCGTTGCCGCCAAGTGCCCAGAGCTGTCCGATAAGCTGGGCGTTTGTTTGGACACCTGCCATGTGAGCGATGCCGGCTACGACATCATCCATGATCTTGACGGCGTACTCGACGAGTTCGACCGCGTGGTGGGTATCGAGCGCTTGCGCGCCGTGCATATCAATGACTCCAAGAACCCCTGCGGCGCCCATAAGGATCGCCACGAGTGCATCGGCAAGGGCTACCTGGGTAGTGAAGAGTTTGGCGGCGGTATGCAGGTTATGCAGAATATTGTATCGAATAGCCGCTTGCGTGCACTTCCATTTATTTTGGAGACGCCGAACGAACTTGCAGGTTATGCAGCTGAAATCAAACTGTTAAGGTCATTGCAGCAGTAATGACTGTTGCTAAGTGGAGTATTCCATTCACGTTATGGGTTTGTTTCAATCAGTTTTCTCATTGCAGAATTGTAATTCCGGGTGCATAATAGCCAACAGTTTTTGCAGACCTCTGAATCAAACGGGGTCACTGGAAGGAGACTGATTATGAAGCTCAAGAAGCTTGGCGCGTTTGCAGCCACGGGCGCCATGGCGCTCGCTCTTGCACTGACGGGCTGTGGTTCGTCCAACGCCACCTCTGGTTCCGATGCCGGTTCCAGCAGCTCTGACAACGCGAAGGTCGAGAAGGTCGACGGCTCCAAGGAGTATGCACTCGTCAAGGGCGGTACGCTCACCGTCGGCACCTCTGCCGAGTACGCGCCGTTTGAGTACAAGGATGACAACGGCGACTACCAGGGCTTTGACCTTGAGCTCATCAAGGCTATCGGTGACAAGCTGGGTCTGGATGTCGAGTACGTCAACAACGACTTCGACACGCTCGTCCCCGGCGTTGCTTCGGGCGCCAAGTACGACGTCGCCATTGCGGCTATCACTGACACACCCGAGCGTGAGAAGGAAGTCACTTTCTCCGACTCTTACTACATGGACGATCAGGCTGTCGTGACCAAGGTCGATAACACCGACATTACGGCCGATAACTACAGCGAGAAGCTCAACAATGCCGACGCCACGATCATCGTTCAGTCCGGTTCGACCGCCGAGGCCTTTGCTCAGGAGAACTTCCCCAAGGCCAAGATCGTTCCCTATAAGGACGCTACCGAGTGCTTCAGCGCCCTACAGTCCGATAAGGGTGACGCCGTAGTCACCAACCGCTCCGTTGCCAGCCAGCTGACCGCCGAGCAGTTCAACACCTGCCAGACCATCAAGCAGATCAGCACCGGCGAGGAGTACGCCATCGCCATCAACCAGGGCAATACCAAGCTCAAGGACGACATCAACCAGGCTATCAAGGACCTGACCGACGACGGTACCGTTGACGCCCTCATGGCTAAGTACAACATCAAGTAGAATAGTCACTTGATTGCAAGCGGGCCCTTTCCGTTTTGGCGGAGAGGGCCTTTGCGTTTCTTGAATGGGCGTCATCCCGCCCCGTTATGTCGGCAACTTAAACGTTAGGAGCCACCTTGTCTCGATTGAACCAAGGAGCCATGGGCAAGAGCCATCCACTGCCCTTGATGCTCCAAAAGCTGGCCTGTGCCCTGGCTGTGGCGCTCGCCCTGGTATGCGCGGGGGCCTGCGTGCCCTCGACCGCTCAGGCACTTGAGACCGCAAAGATCACCGCCCGACCCAATACCGGTTCGGGTAGCGACGTGGTCGGTGGCACCGAGACTCGTATCACCTGGGAGGTCCAGGCCGATGCCGATGAGGAGCTGAGCGGTCTTTCGCTGACGTTTGTCGATGGCACGACCTTTGGTGCGGACGACACGCGTCTGACGATGCTCTCGGGCGATGACCTTATGGACCGTACGCCCATGAAGCCCACGTGCAAGGTCGATGGTCAGACGCTCAAGATCGATTTTGGTGAGACGGCGCCCGCCGGCGGTTATTTCCGTGTCGAGGTCTACGGCGTGACCTTCCCCGTCGAGGGCGGCGACGAGGCCTTTAGCGGCACCTACACTTTGGCCGATGGTTCGACCAAGAAGATCTCCAAGATTCCGTCGGTGGAGATCAAGGGCGTGACGGCATTCGATAACTTCCTGGCCGACCTTAAGGAGCAGCCGTGGGTCGAGGCATGGAATTCCAACATGTTCCTTCGCCTGTTCCTGAACCCGGTCATTTTGGTCCAGAGCCTGCCGATCGTCTTCAAAGGCTTCCTCATGTCGCTCTCGATCGTGCTCGTGGCGTTTCCGCTGGCAATTCCCTTTGGTTTCGCCCTGTCGCTCATGCGCATCTCCAAGTCGCGCATCCTGCGTTGCCTTGCCGGTATCTATGTGAATATCATTCGCGGTACGCCGGCGTTCCTGCAGATCTATATCGCGTTCTTCGGTCTGCCGTTGGCCGGCGTCAAGGTGGACGACTACGTGCTCGGCGTCATCGTCATGGCCATGAACTCGTCTGCGTATCTGTGTGAGATCTTCCGCGCCGGTATTCAGTCGATCCCCAAGGGCCAGAACGAGGCTGCGCGTTCGCTGGGCATGAACGCGTTCCAGACGCTGCTCTATGTCATGATTCCGCAGACGTTCCGTAATGTCCTGCCTACGCTGACCAGTGAATTTATCCTGCTTTACAAGGATACGTCGCTGCTCGCGGCTGTGGGCGTGGTCGAGATCGTCATGAACGCCCGCACCATCGTGGCCACGACGGGCTCCATTACACCGTACGTGGTTGCCGCCCTGTTCTATCTGGTCATCACCCTGCCGCTCGCTCGCTTGGTGAGCGGTCTTGAGGCAAGGCTTTTAGGCACGGCCGAGACCAAGAAGAAGCGTCCCGCCAAGAGCGCCGGACAGGTTGTCGCGACGCCCGCCGATCACATCGCCGGTCTGTAAGGAGGTCCTATCATGAGCGAAACCAATAACTCGAACGAGGTTGTCGTCAGTATCAAGAACCTCCAGAAAGCCTTTGGCGATAACGTCGTTCTGCGAGATATCGATCTGGATGTGCATAAGGGCGAGGTCGTCGTAGTTTTGGGTCCCTCGGGCTCGGGTAAGTCGACGATGCTTCGCTGCATCAACCGTCTTGAGCATCCCACGAGTGGCTCGATTGTCGTTGAGGGTGTGGACGTGTGCGCCAAGGGCGTCGACCTTAACAAGGTGCGCACGCATCTGGGTATGGTGTTCCAGCAGTTCAATTTGTTCCCGCACCTGTCAGTCAAAAAGAACGTCATGCTTGCGCAGCAGAAGGTGCTCAAGCGCAGCAAGGAAGAGGCCGAGAAGATTGCCGTCGAGGAGCTGACCAAGGTCGGTCTTGCCGAGCGTATCGACTTTATGCCGAGCCAGCTCTCGGGCGGCCAGCAGCAGCGCGTTGCCATCGCCCGCGCCCTGTCGATGAACCCGCACGTCATGCTCTTTGACGAGGCCACCTCGGCGCTCGACCCCGAGCTCGTGCGCGACGTCCTGGGCGTCATGCGCGACTTGGCGCGCGACGGCATGACCATGATCGTCGTGACGCACGAGATGGGCTTTGCCCGCGATGTCGCCGACCGCGTCGTCTTTATGGACGGCGGCGTTATCGTGGAAGAGGGTACGCCGAGCGAGGTCTTCGACCATCCGAAGAGCGAGCGCACCAAGGCGTTCTTGGGCAATATCTCGTAGGCGGTTGTCATAACTGTCGTTACAAAGAGCGGGGGCTGGACATGAATCCAGCTCCCGCTCTTTTGTAGGGATGGGGATGCGTTTCGATGTGAGCTCTCTTGGAGGCCCCGGGCTCGTTATGCCAGCTCGGCCCCGAGGGCGCGGCAAGCGGTCTCGCCCTCGTCGTCAGGCGCGTCGTAGCAGATGGTGGAGTCCACCACATTGACGCCCGCCTCGTCGGCGTCGGCCTTCCAGTTGTCCATCCACTCGCCCTCGGCCCACGAATAGGAGCCAAAGAGGACGACCTTCTTGTCGCCGAGAGTCTCCTTGACCTCGTCCCACATGGGCTGGAACTCATCGTACTCGAGCTCCTCGGAGCCCATGGCGGGGCAGCCGAAAGCGAAGGCATCATAGCCGGCTACCTTATCTGCGGAGAAGTCGGCGCAGGGGATGACCTCGGTCTCGGCGCCAGCGGACGTGGCGCCCTCGGCGACGAGATTTGCCATGGCCTCGGTATTGCCCGTGCCGCTCCAATAGACAACGGCGATCTTGCTCATGTTTTGTCCTTTCGGTTGTGCGGCGCGTTGCCGCGGCTTGTATGCTCTATCGGGTCGCCTGGGCAAGTTGTGCCAAGCTGCAGCCCTGCTGATAGACAAAGGTGAGGTATTGGGTGCAGGCGCGGTAGGCGTCAAACGTCGCTAGCGCCTGCTCGACGTTGGTGTAGACCTTCCAGGCCCCAAAGACCTTGTAGTTCTCGCCTCGTTGGACGATAAACTCGTGCACGTCGTCGTAGGGGTATCCCAGGAAGTAGCCTATTTCGTGCGGAAACTCGCAGGTGCAGTCGTTGCCGCAGCGGGCTTGCTGGGCCAGCGCGCATCGAGCCGGGCTACACGCGCATTCCGCGGCGTTATTGCTTGCGAGCGTGATGCGTGATGCTAGATGCACGAGGCATGTCGAGAGGTCACTCGTGTCGTAGCCTTCCTTGGCGAGCGCCGCCTTGGCACGGGGGTCCGTGAAGTACGTGGCGAGGCTTTTGGGTCGGTACACGTACACGAGTGCCCCGCAAGGCCGCCAGACCAAAACGCTCAGGTGGATGCCGAGTGGGTCGAGTTCGCGATTACACTGGGCGATAACGTTGAGCAGACGGGCTCGGCGCTCTGCAATTGCCCCGGTTGCGGACGTGCCGTCCTGGTGGGCGTAGGTGCCTGGATAGGTAAAGAGCGATGCCGGCTTAATGCCTGCGAGCGTGGGGGAGCAGTTGCGCACGACTGCCGCCTGAAACGTTGGGATGTCTATGGTTCGAGTCACG
>CATVTM010000095.1 GCA_958346935.1 uncultured Collinsella sp. | reverse complement strand
ATGTTATGTGCATCGGTGCGTGGAATGGGCCCAAGCCGCTTATGGCAACAGGAGGGCTGCGAGACCCATACGATTTGAGACACCAAGCTTGTGGTAGATAGCGTTGGCGTGCTTCTTTACGTTCGATTCCGAGATAAAGAGCGTTGCGGCCCGCGCAGCGTCGAGTAGTTACGCGGTTTGGTAAAACCGCGTAACTAAACCCGCTCTGCGATCTCGTGGATGAGGTAGTCGGTCTTTTCCCAGCCCAGGCACGGGTCGGTGATCGACTTACCAAAGACACCGCCATCGACCGGCTGGTTGCCGTCCTCAAGGTAAGACTCGATCATAAAGCCCTTGACCAGCTTGGAGATGGACTCGTTGCGGCGGCAGCTGTCGAGCACCTCCTTGCAAATGCGGTACTGCTCCAGCGGGCGCTTGCCCGAGTTGTCGTGGTTGCAGTCGATGACCGCCGCCGGGTTGGCGTAGCCGGCATGCTCGGTATAGCGCTCGGCCAGGCGCTCCAGGTGCTCGTAGTGGTAGTTGGGGTAGGTGCGACCGTCGAGACCGATGTAGCCACGCATGACGGCGTGTGCGAGCGGGTTGCCGTCGCACTCAACCTCCCAGTTGCGGAAGATGAAGCTTTGATGTGCCTGGGCGGCGTAGATGGAGTTAAGCATGACGGTGGTGGAACCGGCGGTGGGGTTTTTCATGCCGACGGGCACCGAAATGCCGCTCGACACCAGGCGATGCTCCTGGTTTTCGACCGAGCGCGCGCCCACGGCAACGTAGCTCAGCAGGTCGACGAGGTACTGGTAGTTGGACGGGTAGAGCATCTCATCGGCGGTAAAGAAGCCGGTCTCCTCGATGACGCGCAGGTGCATGTGGCGGATGGCCTTGACGCCTTCGAGCAGGTCATCGGGCGCCTCGGGGTCGGGGTTGTGCAGCAGGCCTTTGTAGCCAGTGCCCTTGGTGCGCGGCTTGTTGGTGTAGACGCGCGGAATGATGATGAGTTTGTCCTTGACCTCTTCGGCGACCTTGGCCAGTCGGTTCATGTACTCAAGCACCGAGTCCTCGCGGTCGGCAGAGCACGGGCCGATGATGAGCGCTTTGCGTGCGTCCTCGCCGGTAAAGACCTTGGCGACCTCGGCGTCGAATGCCTGCTTTTTGGCGGTAAGCTCGGCGGAAAGCGGCATTTCCTCGCGGATCTCCATGGGGATCGGCAACCTGCGCTTGAATTCCATGGCCATATGGGGCCTCCTTTATCAATTAACGGCAACAATTGGCGAATTCTCGAATGCTCGGCATTATCCGCTGTCGCACGCTAAAGTGCAAGCGAAACCTGCCGAAAAGGGACAGGTTTATTTTGGTCGGTTTTATCTGGGGAAATGTCGGCGCTTGCCGGAAGGGGAGGGCCAGCGTACGGCACGCTGGCGCAAGTTGGATCTTCTGCGGCATACCCTGTGGACAAAAAATGGCAAATATGAGTACTGTTGCTAGCGTAGTATCATATCGATCTTACAAGATAATAGACACAACAGTAAATATGTTCATTAACGTTGGCACACAGAAGCATGCTACCGGGCATTTTGATCAATTTGAAGGCATATCTAGGCCGCAAAGAGGTCGTTTGGGGCAGTTTTGGCTGTTACTAAAAAGGTGACAGTACTCATATTTGCCATTTTTTGTCCACGGGGCCTTGAGGGAGGCCGTTAATCAGGTCCCGGGGGAGGCGGTTCGAGGGCCGCAGAACAAAAAACGGGGGCGCAGTTCATTCTGCGCCCCCGTTTTTGGGTATTGCGGTTGTTTGCCGCCGGTTTTACGCCGCCTCGTCGAACTGCGAGTTGTACAGGTCGGCGTAGAAGCCGCCTTGGGCGAGCAGCTCGTCGTGCGTGCCCTTCTCGACGATGTCGCCGTCGCGAATCACCAAGATTACGTCGGCGTTGCGGATTGTGGACAGGCGGTGCGCGATGACAAAGCTCGTGCGGCCCTGCATCAGCGCAACCATGGCGCGCTGAATAAGCTCCTCGGTGCGGGTATCGACGTTGGAAGTCGCCTCGTCCAAAATCAGCGCCGGACGGTCGGCCAAAATGGCGCGGGCGATGGTCACGAGTTGGCGCTGGCCCTGTGAGAGGTTGGTGCCCTCCTCATTGATCATAAAGTCGTAGCCGCCGGCGAGCGTATGGATAAAGTGGTCGCAGCGTGCGGCGCGCGCGGCGGCCTCGACCTCGGCGTCAGTCGCATCGGGACGTCCGTAGCGGATGTTCTCGCGGATGGTGCCGTTAAACAGCCAGGTATCCTGCAGCACCATGGCAAACTCGCCGCGCAGTGCCGCGCGGTCCCAGTCGCGCACGTCGACGCCCTCGACGCGCAGCGAACCGCCGTCCACGTCGTAGAAGCGCTGCAGCAGCTTAATGAGCGTGGTCTTGCCGGCGCCGGTGGGGCCGACGATGGCGATGGTCTGACCGGGCTGTGCCTCGCAGCTAAAGTCGTGGATGATGGTCTTGTCGGGCGTGTAGCCAAACTTGACGTGGTCGAACTCAACGTGGCCGGGGCGCTTCTCGGGAATCTGGGCGTCGGCCTTCTGCTCCTCCTCGGGCGCGGCGAGGAACTCAAAGACGCGTTCGGTTGCGGCGGCCATCGACTGCATCGTGTTGCTCACGTTGCCCAGCTGCTGCACGGGTTGCGTAAAGTTGCGAACGTACTGGATAAAGCTCTGGATGTCGCCGGGCGTGGCATTGCCGGTCAGCGCGAGCTGCGCGCCCACCACGACGACGCCCACGTAGCCCATGTTGCCCACCAAGCTCATAAGCGGCATCATCAGGCCCGACAGGAACTGCGAGCGCCAGCCACTAATAAAGAGACGGTCGTTTTGACGGTCGAACTCTTCAATCGAGGCCTCGGCGCGGTCGAACACCTGAATGACGTTCTGGCCGGCAAAGTCCTCCTCGATAATGCCGTTGACGGCGCCCAGAACCTGCTGTTGCTCGCGGAAGTACGGCTGCGAGAAGTGAATCATCACGGTCAGGATAATCGCGGCGGCCGGCAGCGTGAGCACGGTGACGCCGGTGAGCGGCAGGCTGATCGAAAGCATCATGACGAGCACGCCGATAATCTGCGTCACCGACGTGATGAGCTGTGTCACGCTCTGGTTGAGCGACTGACCCAGCGTATCGACGTCGTTGGTGATGCGGCTGAGCACGTCTCCCTTGCTGTGGCCGTTGAAGTAACTCATCGGCACGACGGCAATCTTGGCGGCGATTTCCTTGCGCATGCGGTAGCAGATCTTTTGCGTGACGCCGGTCATGAGCCAGCCCTGGACCAGGCTGCAGACAGAGCTCGCCAGATACAGGCAGAGCAAAAAGCCGAGCGTCTTGGCGATCCAGTCAAAGTCAACGTCGCCGGTGCCGTTGACCTTGGCGACCAGGCCTTCGAACAGCTTGGTCGTAACCTGGCCGAGCACCTTGGGTCCCACAATGTTAAAGATGACCGAGCACACGGCAAAGGCGACGGCGGCAAACACGGCAATCTTGTGCTGGCCGATATAGCCGAGCAGCTGCCTCATGGTGCCCTTAAAGTCCTTGGCCTTTTCGCCGCGACGCATGCCGCCCATGCGGCCCATGGGACCACGCTGGCGGGTGGGCTTGGGAATTTGGGTCTTGGTCTCGTCTGCCATTAGCGCTCGCCTCCTTCCGTGACGGCTGCAATTTCTTCTTGGGTAAGCCCCAGCTCCTCGGCGGAAAGCTGCGACTGTGCGATCTCCAGGTACGCCGGGCAGCTGCGCAGCAGCTCCTCGTGCGTACCGGTGCCCACCACGTGGCCGTCGTCGAGCACGATGATCTGGTCGGCGTGCATGATGGTCGCGATGCGCTGGGCCACGACCACGAGTGCGGCGTCGGTAACGTTTTTGGCCAGCTCCTCGCGCAGGCGCGCGTCGGTCTTGTAGTCGAGGGCGCTAAACGAGTCATCGAACACCACGACCTCGGGCTTCTTGGCCAAGGCGCGGGCGATGGCCAGGCGCTGACGCTGACCGCCCGAGACATTGGAGCCGCCCTGGCTGATGGGGGAGTCGTAACCGCCCTCACGTTCGGCGATAAAGTCCTCGGCCTGTGCGATGCGCGCTGCCTGGTGCATGTCATCATCGCTCACCATGTCGCCGGCAAACTTGAGGTTGCTCTCAACGGTGCCCGAGAACAGGCGACCCTGCTGCGGGATGTAACCGATGCGGCGGCGCAGCTCGGAAAGGGTCATGTCGCGCACGTCGATGCCGTCGAGCGAAATGCTGCCGCCCGTGACGTCGTACAGGCGCGGAATCAGCTGCACGAGCGTGGACTTGCCCGAGCCCGTGGAGCCAATGATGCCGAGCATCTGGCCGGCGTGCGTGGTGAAGTTCACACCGCTGATGACATCGGCGCGGGCATCGGGGTACTGGAAGCTCACGTCGCGGAAGGTGAGCTCACCGCGCGGCGCGCTGGCTGCGGGCAGTTTGGGCGAGGCAGGGTCGTTGATGCTCGTGGGGCAGGTGATGACCTCTTCCACGCGCTCAGCTGCGACCTCGGCACGGGGCAGGATAACCGAAACCATGGTGAGGATCATAAACGCCATGACGATCTGCATGGTGTAGGAGATAAACGCCATCATGTTGCCGACCTGCATCACGCCGTCGGACACGCCCTGCGCGCCAAACCACACGATAAGCACGGTGATGCAGTTCATGACGAGCATCATGAGCGGCATCATAAAGCTCATGGCGCGGTTGGTGTAGAGCTGCGTGGTCATCAGGTCGAGCGAAGCCTTGTCAAAACGCTCGAGCTCATGCTCTTCGCGGTTGAACGAACGGATGGGCATAAGGCCGTCGAGCAGCTCGCGGGCGGTAAGGTTCACACGGTCCACAAAACTCTGCATCTTTTTGAACTTGGGCATGGTGAGGCCCATGAGCACGCCGACGACGGCCGAGACCGCGATGATGGCCACGGCGATGGTCCACTCTAGGCCGGTATGGTTGGCCAGGACGCGCATGACGGCGACGATGCCCATGACGGGGGCCATCAGACACATGCGGATAAACAGGGTTGCGGCCATCTGGATCTGCTGAATGTCGTTGGTGCAGCGGGTAATGAGCGAGGCCTGGCTAAACTTGCCCACCTCGGCCGGCGAGAAGTGCATAACCTTGTTGAAGGTCTCGCGGCGCAGGTCGCGGGCGATGGAGCAGGCGGTGCGCGAAGCCACGGCACCGGTCAGGATGGTGGCGACGAGCGACACAAGGCACAGACCAAACATCGTGGTCGCCATGCGGCCCAGGTAGGCGTTCTGCACGTCGGCGGGGTCGATGCCTTGCGCCTTGTACTCGTCTTGCACATAGCTCACGGCGCGTTGGGTCACGATGGAGCCCGACATGGAGCCCATTTTGTCCGCCATATCGTTGGCGCCCTCCACGAGCTTGCCCTGGTCGATTAGGCCGCCTTCAACGCCTAGACGCAGGCTCTTCATGGTGATCTTACCGCCGTCGGCATCAATCTGCTTTTGCATATTCTGCGCCGCTGCGGCCTTCTGCTGCATCTCGGCGAGCTGCTCGGGCGTCATTGCCGCCATCTGCTCGGGGGTGGGCATGGCCTGAGCGCCGCTGTTGTCTTTCTCACCGGACGTGCCCATCATGTCGCCCATGGAGTCGGCATCGATGCCCTGGTTGAACGAAAGGACGACGGTCTCAGGCAGGCTCATGATGTCGGCAATCTTGCCGCCGTCGGCGCGCTCCTCCTCGGTGCCCTTGTACGTTCGAATGCCGTTTTTGTCAGCCTTGCTAAACACGGCCTCCACAGCCTTGGCGTCCTTGGCGCTCATAAAGAGTTCGAGGTCGTCGAGCGATTCGGCGCGGATGGTGTCGGGTACGGGCGAGGCGATACCGCCTTGCTGCACGCCCACGTCGACGATATCGCTCATATAGGTAGGCAGTGCCAGGTCGGCGTTGCAGCTGATTACGATGAGTACGATAGCTGTGAACAGTGCCAGGATATGCTTTTTAAAGAGCTTGAGAATCCTCACTCGGCATCTCTCCTTTCTTGATTGCGGTCGATAATTTCGTTGGCACGTCTAAGAAGGCGCACCATCTCTTGGGTATCTGTTTCGCCGAGCTGCTCGAGGAAAGCCGCGGTGCGGTCCTCGAATTCCCGGCGTTTGATTTCGAGATCCTGGAATCCCTTGTCGGTCACTATGACGTGTACGCGACGACGGTCGGTCTTTGAGTGCTCACGCTCAACCCAACCCTTGGCTTCGAGAGCGCGTAGGATATTGGCGATGCGGGCGTTCGAGACCCAGGCGCGATCGGCGAGTTCGCTCGGCGTGAGCGAACCACCAGCGAGTATGAGGGCGCGCATGACAGCCATCTCGCCGCTGAGAGCTTTGTCCACAAAGCGCGAAACGCGCTGGTGAATGCCGCCAAACTCGGTAAGGAGCTGACTCCCAAGCTCATGGAAATCGGTATCTTCCACCGAAAACCCCTAACACTAGAAACTATTTTCGGTGAAAGATGATACCC
>CATVTM010000094.1 GCA_958346935.1 uncultured Collinsella sp. | reverse complement strand
CGCCGTCGACGGCGTGCTCACGGGCGTGGGCAGCGTGTTGACCTTCCTGCCGATCATCGTCGTGCTCTTCTTGTTCCTCTCCATTCTGGAAGACTCCGGCTACATGGCACGCGTCGCCTTTGTTATGGACAAAGTCCTGCGTCGTTTTGGCCTTTCGGGCCGAAGCTTCGTTCCCATGCTCGTTGGCTTTGGCTGCACCGTGCCGGCTATTATGTCGACGCGTACACTGCCGTCCGAGCACGATCGCAAGATGACGGTCATGCTCGCGCCGTTTATGAGCTGCTCGGCCAAGCTGCCGGTCTATGGCCTGCTGTGCGGGGCGTTCTTCCCCAAGGCGACGGTCCCCGCCATGGTTTCACTCTATGTGCTGGGCATTGTGGTCGGCTGCATCGCGGCACTCATACTTAACCGCACGGCATTTAAGGGCGACCCGGTGCCGTTTATCATGGAGCTTCCCAACTATCGTCTGCCGAGCGTCAAGCCGACGGTGATGCTCGCGTGGGATAAGGCCAAGGACTTTATCACCAAGGCCTTCACCATTATCTTTGCCGCTACGGTCGTGATCTGGTTCCTGCAGACGTTCGATATTCGCTTTAACGTGGTTGCCGACCAGTCGCAGAGCCTGCTCGCGGGTCTGGGCAGCATCATCGCGCCGGTGCTGGCGCCGCTCGGCTTTGGCGATTGGCGTGCATCGACGGCACTCGTTACGGGACTTATTGCCAAGGAGAGCGTCATCTCGACACTTACGGTGCTTTTGGGCGCAACTTCGCCCGCGGCGCTATCGACCATGTTTTCGCCGTTTACCGCCTACGTGTTCTTGGTCTTTACGTTGCTGTATCCGCCGTGCGTGGCGGCCATCGGCGCCGTCAAGAGCGAGCTGGGCGCGCGCTATGCCGTGGCCGTATTCGCGTTTCAGGTGACGGTCGCCTGGATCGTGGCGTTTGTCGTGCATTCGGCGGGCATATTGCTGGGGCTGGCTTAGTTATGTATTGACGGCGCAACCTCTGTGTATCGAATTGTTTTCGGCTCCGCATCTGTTGCTGACGGATGCGGGGCCGTTGCTATATAATCGCCTCCGCTCAAAATGATTGGAGACGTTATATATGAGTCAGGCAAGGCAAGACGGCATCACGCTCAGGCAGTGGCTCCCGCTCGTCGGGCTCACCTGCTGTGCGTTCGTGTTCAACACGTCGGAGTTTATGCCCATCGGTCTTTTGACCGACATCGCCGCATCGTTTTCGCTCACGGAGGCCCAGGCCGGCATCATGATCTCCGTCTATGCCTGGGGCGTCATGCTGCTGTCGTTGCCGCTCATGGTGTTCGCTTCGCGTTTCGAGTTCAAGCGGATGCTGCTGGGCGTGCTCGCCATGTTCTCGCTCGGCCAGTTTCTGTCCGCTGTGGCGCCGACTTATCCCATCCTGGTCTGCGCGCGCCTGGTGGTCGCTTGCGCACATGCCGTGTTCTGGTCGGTCGCCTCGATTATGGCGTCGCGCCTGGTTGACACACGCCACGGGGCGCTCGCCATCAGCATGATCGCCACGGGCTCTTCCATCGCACAGATCTTCGGCCTGCCGCTCGGCCGCGCCATTGGCCTGGCCGTGGGCTGGCGTATGACGTTTGCCGTGGTCGGAGCACTGTCTGCTGTCGCGGTCGTCTACCAGGCGACCGTGTTTCCAACCATGCCGGCGGGCGAGCGCTTTACCGTCAAGCAACTGCCCGAGCTGCTCAAGAACCCGTTACTGATCGCGCTCTATGCGGTCACGGTGTTCATGGCAACTAGCTATTACACGGGCTATAGCTATATCGAGCCTTTCCTGGCTCAGGTCGCGCATGTCGACGCAAGCGCCATCACTATGACGCTGACGGCGTTCGGCTGCTCTGGTCTGCTCGGAAGCTGGCTATTCGGCCGACTGTTCGATGGGCACCGCTTCCCGTTCCTCGCGATTACGCTCTCCGGCGTGCCGGTGGCTCTGCTGCTCATGGGTCCGGCCGCATCGTCGCTCGTGGCAGTGCTTGCCGTCTGCGCGCTGTGGGGCTGCTGCGCCACGGCCTTTAACGTGGCGTTCCAAGCTGAGCTCATCAAGCACACGCCGGCAGATTCGTCGGCCGTCGCCATGTCGATCTTCTCGGGCCTGTTCAATCTGGGCATTGGCACGGGTACCGCGATCGGCGGAGCCGTGGTTTCGGGTCCCGGTATCGCCTGGATCGGCTACGCGGGCGGTGCGATTGCTGCCGTGGGCGTCATCCTCGCCATCACGGTGATGTTCCCAGCCATCCGCCGCGCCCAACCCGTCGCCTAACCACATCCCCTCATCAGTTGCGGTGAAATAGTTCCTGTTTAAGGTCTCTGATGGCCCAAACAGGAACTATTTCACCGCAACTTATTTTGGGGGAGGGGTTGCGCGGCGGGCATACAATGGATGTCGTTGTGTTGAGCTTACCGGGAGGTTGCTATGTGGGCATACGAGACGACGTTCTATCAGATCTATCCGCTGGGCTTTTGCGGTGCCCCGCGCGAAAACGCCGCACCCGTTGCCGAGGATGAACTCGTCCAGGCTGCCGCTGCTGCCGCCAACCCCGAAGCCCCCATCATGAAAATCGCCCAATGGGCCGACTACCTGCAAGAACTCGGTATTGGCGCTGTGCTGATCAACCCGCCGCTCGAGTCCGATAGCCACGGCTATGATACGCGCAGCCTGCGTCATATCGACCGTCGCCTGGGTGGGGATGCCGATTTTGCCGCCGTGTGCGAGACACTGCACGCCCATGGAATTCGCGTGGTACTCGATGCCGTCTTTAACCATGTGGGCCGTGGCTTTTGGGCCTTCCGCGATGTGCAGGAGCGCAAGTGGGACTCGCCCTACAAGGACTGGTTTCACATCAGTTTTGACGGCGACTCCTGCTATGGCGACGGCTTTTGGTACGAGGGCTGGGAAGGCCATTTTGAGCTTGTGAAGCTCAACCTGCAAAATCCCGCTGTGGTCGATTACCTGCTTGAGTCCGTGCGCCGTTGGGCCGAGGTCTTTGGCGTCGACGGTCTGCGACTGGACGTCGCCTATATGCTCGACCGCGACTTTATGCGCCGCCTGCATACTTTTACCCGTGAGCTCAAGCCCGACTTTGTGCTGATTGGTGAGACGCTCCACGGCGACTACAACCAGATCGTCAACGACGAGATGCTCGACTCCTGTACCAACTACGAGTGTTACAAGGGCCTGTACTCCAGCTTTAATTCGGTCAACATGTTCGAGATTGCCCATTCGCTTCATCGCCAGTTTGGCGGTGACCCGTGGTGCATTTATCGCGGCAAGCATCTGCTGTCGTTTGTCGACAACCACGATGTGCCGCGCCTGGCGAGCATCCTGACGGACAAGTCCTGCCTGCGCCCCGCCTACGGCATACTCTTTGGAATGCCGGGCATTCCGTGCGTCTACTACGGCAGCGAGTGGGGGATTGCCGGCGAAAAGGGCGGCCCCGATGGCGACTGGGCGCTGCGCCCTGCGCTCGATGAGCCTGCGCCCAACGAGCTGACGGCGTTCATCACGCAGTTCACGCACCTGCGCTCGGCCGACGACGCGGCGGCCCGTGCTCTCAACTACGGTGCCTATCGTAACGTGGTGATCCAGAACAAGCAGCTGCTGTTCGAGCGCGCCTGTGACGGCGCGACGGTGCTCGTGGCGGTGAACGCCGTGGGCGAGCCTTACACCTTTGGCGCCGGCGAGCTCAACGGCTCCTTCGTCGACCTGCTTGCCGACGATGCGCCCACGGTCGAGCTGACGGGTACCCTTGAGCTTGCACCCTACGAGGTGCGCTATCTGCTGAGGGCCTAGCTCGTGGCCGCGCCGGACGAGGGCTATCAACATATTGAGCATGGGTTTGAGCCCGTGTTTGACGAGTGTTCGCGCGTTTTGGTACTCGGATCGTTTCCCTCGGTGCTTTCGCGCGCCAATGCTTTTTATTACGGCAACCCTCAGAATCGCTTTTGGCGCGTGATGGCCGCGTGCCTCGGTGTGCCCGTGCCGCCCAACGAGGGCGATCCTTTGGCAAGCGGTGAGCTCGCGACGCTCGATGCCTCGATTGCCGCCAAGCGATCCATGCTGCTGAACGGCGGCGTGGCCCTGTGGGATGTGATCGAGAGCTGCGATATTAAGGGCTCGAGCGACGCGAGCATTCGCAACGTTGTGCCGGCACATATCGAGCGCATTACCGACGCGGCTCCCATTGAGCAGGTGATATGCAACGGTGGTACAGCTGGTCGGCTCTACAAGCGCTATCTACAAGAACGCACCGGGCTGCCCGCCATCGTCTTGCCCTCGACAAGTCCCGCCAATGCCGCCTGGCGCCTGGAGCGTCTTGTTGAGCGGTGGAACGGCGCCGCTGACTGGACCGCACGTTAATCTAGATATTTGATTGAGCATGGGCGCCGAGGTGTTTGATGGTGGCGCGCCAGATCGGTGCGGGCAGCGCGGGCTCGACACGCACCATGCCGTCGGCGTCGACGTTGGCGGCATTTCCGCCGCCAAGTCGCTGCGCATGCTCGACGGAGCAGCCCATGCGAACGGCGCCTACGAGCTTGTCCATGGCCTCAGAAAACGGTCGCCGCAAGAGTCCCATGCGTGGAGAGCGACGAAGCGCTGCGATGCCGCCGCCGGAACAGATGACAACGCCGCCACACCACAATTGGTCATGGCGCTCACATGCCTTGTGCAGACGAACGGCGGTCCCACGCGCCTGCTCAGTGCCCTCTTGTGCGGCTCGAATCGCGGCATAGACGCGCGTTCCCGTACCGCCAAAGCGCTCAAGCGCCTGCTCGATGGCTGTCAACGTCTCATCGTCAGCCACATCTTCAATGGCCAGCACGATGCCATCGACTGCACCGGCATCATCCGCTTCCAAATCGATCGGGCGGGGGAGCGTGGTGCCAGAAAGCTGAGTATAGGCGGCGATGGCATCCTGCAGATCCCAGAGCAAAAACTCAAGATCGGCGCTATCGGGAATGCTGATATACGCAATGGTTCGCAACGTTTTTGGTACATCGCCGTGTGTGGTCGTCTCCATGCCGCCTCCTTTCCGGTTGGTTTCCGTTTAGGTTACACCGTCTGGCGGTGCCTCGCCGCGCTATCCTAGTGCAACCCTTACGAAAGGAACGCCATGCGTCTGCCCATGAACACCTCGCTTGCCACGCTCAAGCCCTCCGGCATCCGCCGAATCAACACGCTCGCCGCTCAGCATCCGGGATGCATCGCGCTTGCGCTCGGCGAGCCCGATTTTCCCACGCCCGACGTGATCAGCGCCGAGGTGACTGCATCGCTCAATCGCGGTGATACACACTATCCGCCCAACAACGGTCGCCCCGCCCTGCGCGAGGCACTGTCCGCATATATGGGCGACGCCGGCCTGGCGTATTCGCCCGACGAGGTCATCCTGACCGATGGTGCGACCGAGGCCCTGTCGGCCACGTTTATGGCCATGCTCAACCCCGGCGACGAGGTCATTATCCCCACGCCGGCTTTTGGCCTGTATGAGAGCATCGTCGTGGCCAACCATGCCAAGGCGGTCTTTTTGGATACGGAGCCCGTGCAATTCCAAATCGATGAGGAAGCGCTTCGCGCCTGCGTGACCCCGGCGACCAAGGCCATCGTCATCTGCTCGCCCAACAACCCCACGGGTTGCATCCTCAACGCGGCATCGCTCGACGCCGTGGCGCGCGTGGCAGAGCAGGCGGGTATTTACGTGATTTGCGACGACGTCTACAACCGCCTGGTTTACGTTGACGGTTACGAGCGCTTTGCCCAGCGTCACCCGGAGCTGCGTGAACAGACGGTAGTCATCGAGAGCTTCTCCAAACCCTGGGCCATGACCGGCTGGCGCCTGGGCTGGCTCGCAGCCGCAGCTCCCGTTATCGCCGAGATCGCAAAAGCTCACCAATACTTAGTATCGAGCGCCGTCTCCTTTGAGATGGGCGCCGCAGCCCGAGCCCTGACCGTCGACCCAACCCCCATGCTCAATGTCTACCGAGCCCGCCGCGAACGCGTGCTCGCATCCTTAAACGCCATGGACCTCGACGTCGTAGAACCTGCGGGAGCCTTCTACGCCTTCCCCAGCATCAAACAATTCGGCCTAACAAGCGAAGACTTCTGCATCAAAGCCATCAAAGAGGCAAACGTAGCCCTAGTCCCGGGCGACTGTTTCGGCACCGAAGGCCACATCCGCCTAAGCTACTGCGTAAGCGACGAAAACCTGGACGAAGGCTTAACCCGCCTGTCCACCTTCATTTCAACCCTGTAGCCCTCAGGGATGCAACACATCAGCCCACCGACCCAAGCATTATGAGTGGGGCGCGCCGGCCAACGGAAAACCGGGCTGCCCCATAGTTGACGCAGGCCGCGCCGCCGAAGGCCAGGCGCAAGGTTTTCGTAGATTCCGCACGAGCCGAAGGCCACTTATTGTGGCCTTCGTGCGAGCCCAGGACTTTACCGAGCGAAAAACATGCGCCGGGCCATCGGCGGAGCGGGCCGG
>CATVTM010000093.1 GCA_958346935.1 uncultured Collinsella sp. | reverse complement strand
CCCAAAGCACGCCCGCTCCGTCGCACTTTGCGACGCCCGAGCCCATGATTCTCGAACCGCAAGACGACCAACCGGCCGTCCACACGTCCGAGGAGCTCGACTCCCCGGACGACAACGACGCCGCCCCAAGTGCCGAAGCCGATACCGTCTCCCCCGGTGACACGGCAGAAATCGACGTTGCCGCCGTAGAAGCCAAGCTCAAGGACCCCGGCTCGACCATGAGCTTTGAGCCCCTGGCCGAGGAGCGCATCGAAACCGACTCGACCTATGATGCCGGCACCACCACGCAGCTCATGTGGGGCGCCCGCTCCGACGTTGGCTGCGTGCGCCCGCACAATGAGGATTCCTACCTGGTGCAGTCGCCGCTCTTTTGCGTGTGCGATGGCATGGGCGGCCACGCCGCCGGTGAGGTGGCATCCTCCATCGCCGTCGAGACCATCGCCAAGACAGCCCCGCAGTCTGCCGATGCGGCACGCCTGGCTGCAGCTGTCGAGGCCGCCAACGCCGCTGTGATCGAGGCCGCCTTGAATGGCCTGGGCAAGCCCGGCATGGGTTGCACGGCCACCTGCGCCTATATCGAAAACGACACGCTCGCCATCGCCCACGTGGGCGACTCGCGCGCCTACCTGCTCCACGAGGGCACGCTGATTCGCGTGACCCGCGACCACTCCTATGTGGAAGAGCTCGTGGACGCCGGCGAGATTACGGCCGACGAGGCCCGCGTCCATCCCAACCGCTCGGTCATCACCCGCGCGCTGGGCTCGGACCCTGCCATGTACGCCGACCACTTTACCCTGCATATCGAGGAGGGCGACCGCCTGATCCTGTGCTCCGACGGCCTTTCGAGCATGATTCCCGATAGCGATATCGAGAACATTGCCACGCAGTCCTCGACCGCGCAGATCTGCGTCGACAACCTGGTGGACGCCGCGCTTGCCGCCGGTGGCCACGACAACGTGACCGTAGTAGTAGTCGACCTGGTCGACGATGGCGTCATGCGCGAGGCGCAACGCGTGCGTCGCCGCAATATCACCATCGGCGTGGTCCTGGGCATCGTCTTTGTGCTGGCAGCGGCAATTTGGGCCTACGCGGGCATCACCGGCTCGTACTACCTGGGAACCTACCAGGGCAATGTCGCAGTTTGGCGCGGCGTGCCCGGCAAGCCACTCGGCCTTAAGCTCCACTGGCTCGAGAGCGAAACGAGCATCAAGCTGTCCGACCTGCCCGAAGACACGCAAAACCGCCTCAAAGCGGGCATTACGCAAACAAGTGTCGACGATGCGCAGGACACCATTTCCAAATACCGTCATCAGATTGACGAGGAGCAGACCCGCCAGGTGATTGACGCACAAACGATCCGCGACAACACCGACCAGGGATCGACCTCCGAATCAGATTCCGAGAAAACCGCCGAACAGTCCGCCGAGGCCGAAGCCTCCGACAAGAACTAGAAAGGGAGTGCCGCTTATGAGTCGCCGCAACACCGAACTGCTCTTACTCATCGCCTCGGCGTTCCCCGTCATCCTGCTGTATGCGATGTACGTACTCACCGCGGGCGCCGCTATCTCATTTGAGACGCTCGCCGTGCCGATCGGACTTTTTGCCGCCTTCGCCGCGGCGCACATCGCCGTGCGCATCTTGGCGCCCAGCGCCGATCCGGCAATCCTGCCCATCGTCTTTGTTCTGTCGGGCATCGGCATCACGTTTGTGACGCGCCTGGCGCCCGACCTCGCCATCTCACAGCTCGTCATCCTGTTTATCTCGGTAGCGTTGATGGTGGGAACGCTCGCGCTGGTCAAAAACCTCGACGTGGTCATGCGCTACAAATACACCTTTGGCATCGTCGGCATCATTTTGCTGATGCTGCCGATCTTTATCGGTACCACGATCTCGGGCTCCAAGCTGTGGATTCGCATCGCCGGCTTTACCATCCAGCCCGGCGAGTTCGCCAAGGTCTTTATCGTGCTGTTCCTGGCCGGCTACCTGGCCGAGAACCGCGAGCTGCTCTCCATTTCCAACCGAAAGATCCTGGGCTTTAAAGTTCCGCGCCTGCGCCTGCTGCTTCCGCTCTTTGCGGTATGGGGCGTATGCCTGCTCGTCGTCGTCTTCGAACGCGATCTGGGCTCGGCAGTGCTGTTCTATACCATCTTCTTGCTGATGCTCTACGTTGCCACGGGACGTTTTTCGTACGTCATCATCGGCCTCGCACTTTTGGCCGTGGGAGCCGTGGGCGCCTACAAGTTCCTGTCGCACGTTCAAGTGCGTTTCCAGGTTTGGGTTGATCCGTTTAAGGACGCCCAGGGGCAGGGCTACCAGATCGTCCAGTCGCTCTTCTCACTCGCCGACGGCGGCCTGGTCGGCGTTGGTATCGGCAACGGCATGGCCAACAACATCCCCGTCGTCGAGTCCGACTTTATCTTCTCGGCCATCGGCGAGGAGATGGGCCTTTTGGGCGGCGGTGCCGTGCTCATCCTGTTTATGCTCTTTGCCGTTCGCGGCCTGACCACAGCCGCCCGCGCCAAGTCCGACCTTGCCGCTTTTAGCGCCACGGGCCTTACGGCCGCCATCAGCTTCCAGGCTTTCTTGATTGTGGGCGGCGTGACCCGTCTGATCCCGCTGACCGGCGTTACCCTGCCCTTTATGAGCCAGGGCGGCTCCTCATTGCTGGCGAGCTTTATCATCGTCGCGCTGCTGTTGCGCGCCGGTGACGAAGCAACCGGACGCGAGGCCGAGCTTACCGGCACCGGCACCATGGCAGCCATCACCGATGACCAGGTCGCATCCGCCGCAGCCCCGACCGGCACGCGCTTTGCCGCTTCGTCCTCGTATGGCCGCAGCAGCCACTCCGCCGGCTCGCGCATGCGCCGTCGTCTGCTCGACACGCCCGAATCCGGCGTGCTCGGCCGCGTGGCGCTCGCCAACCGCCTGACCCGCGCGGTGCTCGCCTTTACGGCGCTGTTCGCCATCCTTATCGGCAACCTCACCTATGTCCAGGTCATCAAGGCCAAGGACTATCAGGACATGCCAACCAACAACCACACCATCGCCCGCTCCAAGTACATCCAGCGCGGCTCCATCATCACGTCCGATGGCGTGACGCTGGCCGAGTCTCTGCAGCAGGAGGACGGCACCTACGCCCGCTCCTACCCCAACGGCAACATGGCCGCGCACGTGGTGGGCTACGTAAGCCAGCAGTACGGCACCGCCGGCATCGAGGCCGTCATGAACGACACGCTCACCGGCTCCAAGGATTACTCCAGCTGGAACAACGCCATCGCGTCGCTTGCAGGCCAAACCCAGCCGGGCAACACCGCCAAGCTCACCATCGACTCGCGCATCCAGACGGCCGCCGAGCAGGCGCTCAAGGGCTTTAAGGGCGCCGTGGTGGTCTTGGATCCGCGCACCGGCGCAGTCCTCGCGTGCGCCAGCTCGCCCACCTACGACAACACCAACATCGACGCGCTGCTGCAGACGGGCGGCGGCGAGGACGGCTCCATGTACGACCGCGCCATGGACGCGCTGTACACCCCGGGTTCCACCTTTAAGGTCGTCACGCTTTCCGCCGCACTCGAGACCGGAACCGCCAGTCTCACGAGCACCTATCAGGCACCCGGCTCCATGGACATCGGCAACGCGCCGGTCACCAACTACGCCAACGAGAGCTACGGCACCATCAGCCTGCAGCAGGCCTTTGCCGTCTCCTCCAACGTCGTCTTTGGCCAGGTGGCCAACGAAGTGGGCGCAAACACGCTCGTGCAGTTTGCCAACGCCTTTGGCTACGGCCAGAAGCTCGGCCAGGACCTGACCTCCACGGCCTCCATCATGGCCGATCCGTCGCTCATGACCGAGTGGGAGACCGCCTGGGCAGGTGCCGGCCAGCCCGTCGGCATGGACCACACACCCGGCCCGCAGACCACGGTCATGCAAAATGCCGTGATCGCCGCGGCCATCGCCAACAGCGGTGTGGTCATGGACCCGTTCTTTGTTTCCCAGGTGCTCGCACCGGACGGAACCGTGGTCAAGACCACGCAGTCCCGCTCGCTGGGCCAGGCCGTCAGCTCTGCCACGGCCGACCAGGTCAAGCAGGCCATGCTCGCCGTCGTCCAGTCCGGCACCGGCACCGATGCCCAGATTCCGGGCGTCAAGGTTGCCGGCAAGACCGGCTCGGCCGAGACCGGCGGCACCAACGTCAACTCGATGTTTATCGGCTTTGCACCCTACGATTCACCCACGGTCGCCATCTCGGTGGCCTTGGAGGATTACGACCAACACGACGTCAAGGCGGCCAAGATCGCCGGCATCGTCCTGACTGCGGCACTCGCCGCCCAGGGAGCGTGATGCCCGTGATCGAATCGGACACCCGGGGCGCGCCGCGGCCTAAGGGCTAGCGGCAATGCGTCACATGGCCCCAGCGGCCACACAGTAGGTACTACACACATCGTTGAGCGAATAGTTATGTTAGGAGCAGGAATGGAACAGAGGGTCCTCGGGGGAAGATACCTCCTCAAGGATAAGGTGGGGACAGGCGGCATGGCGACCGTCTACCGTGCGCAGGATCAGGTCCTCGACCGCACGGTAGCCGTCAAGATCATGCTGCCGCAGTACGCCGGCGACGCCACCTTCGCCGCGCGTTTTAAGCAGGAGGCCCAGGCAGCAGCCGGCCTCTCCTCCCCCTATATCGTAGGCGTCTACGATTGGGGCAAGGACGGCGACACCTATTACATCGTCATGGAGTATCTGCGCGGTACCGACCTCAAGAGCGGCATCAAGAGCCACGGCGCCCTCGACCCCAAAAAGGTCGCCCAGATCGGCTCGCAGATCAGCTCCGCGCTTTCGGTCGCCCACAAGCACGAGATCATCCACCGCGACATCAAGCCGCAAAACATCATGGTGCTGCCCGACGGCAACATCAAGGTGATGGATTTTGGCATCGCGCGCGCCAAGAATAGCCACCTCACGCAGGACAACAACGTGTTGGGCACCGCCCATTATGTAAGCCCCGAGCAGACTCGCGGCCAGGACCTCGGTCCCACCTCGGATATCTACTCGCTGGGCGTCGTGATGTACGAGTGCGCCACCGGCCGCGTGCCCTTTGACGGCGACGACGCTATCTCGGTCGCACTCAAGCAGGTCAACGAGCTGCCTATTCCGCCGAGCCAGATTAACTCCGGCGTCGACGCCGATCTTGAGCGCATCATCCTCAAGTGCATGGAAAAGGACCCGGCGAATCGCTTCCAGACGGCCGACGAGCTGCGTCAGGTGCTCAACAGCTACCTGTCCGGGCGCGCCGTCAACATTTCCGAGCCCACGCGCATCATCGGTGCCCCCGGCGAGCTCGGCGCCACCAAGACCCGCGAGCTTTCCGACCAGACGCGCGCCATGGTTCGTCCCGTCTCGGGCGTGAGCGGCCAGAACACCACCCGTAGCGCTGTTTCGGGCTCCACGGGTTCCTACGAGGTCGAGAAGCCCAAGTCCAACAAGAACAAGATCATCGCCGCCATGGTCGCTGCTGTTGCCGTCATCGGCATTGTGGTGGCCTTTGCCACGGGGCTCTTTGGAGGCGAGCAGGTCACGGTGCCCGACGTACTGGGCAAGGACCAGCAGACTGCCGTGGAGCTGATCAAGGAGGCCGGCCTCGAGGTTGGCACCGTCGATCAGAGCTACAACGACGACGTCGACGAGGGCAAGGTCGCCGAGCAGACGCCCAACGGTAACACCAAGAAGGCCAAGGGCACAAAGGTGAACTTGGTGATCTCCAAGGGCCCCAAGCCTTCCGAGAAGGTTGAGGTTCCGCGGCTCGTCGGTCTGACCAAGGACCAGGCAGAGGCGGCGCTGGCGAGCGTTGGCCTGAAGGGCAACGCTTCCGAGGAGGCCAACGAGGCCGATGAGGGCCAGGTCTTTGAGCAGGGCACCGACGCCGGTAAGGAAGTCGCGAAGGGCACGACCATCTCGTACAAGGTCTCGAGCGGCCCGGATACCACATCCGTCCCCGACCTGACCGACATGACCGAGGCCCAAGCGCGCAACGCCCTCGATATGGCAGGCTTTGGCGTCGACGTGAGCTACCAGGAGAACGACTCGGTTACCGAGGGCACCGTGATCAGCTGGAACCCCAGTGGCAAGCAGAAGCCCGGCGCCACGATTACCGTCGTCATTGCCAAGAAGTCCGGCAAGGCCACCGTCCCGGGCAACCTGTACGGTAAGAGCATTTCCGCCGCTGTTACCGCGCTCAACAACGCCGGTTTCTATAACATTGGCTTCTGTGACCAGAACGGCAATCCCGTAAGCGGTAACGAGGATGCCACCGTTACGGGCGTCTCCCCCACTGGCAAGCAGTCCACCGACAGCACGATTACGCTGACGGTCGCACTTTCTGGTTCGGGCTCGGGCTCGGGCACGAGCACGGGCGACGATTCCGGTACGACCAACTAGTCGCCACCCCACCGCTCATCGCGGCTTTCGCCGCAAACATATTCGCTCACAGGCGCCCGCTTGCTCCCCCAGCAAGCGGGCGCCTCGTTTTTGACATGGCATGAACCAGAAGAGCCAGGCACCGTAGCGGTACCGGGCTCGATATTCCTCTGGTGCCCCCGGGCGGATTCGAAAACTCCCCCCGCGGGGAAATTGGTGACGCGGGTGTCGACAGCCCGAATCCTGCCCTTAGACCAGAAGAGCCCGGCACCGTAGCGGTACCGGGCTCGATATTCCTCTGGTGCCCCCGGGCGGATTCGA
>CATVTM010000092.1 GCA_958346935.1 uncultured Collinsella sp. | reverse complement strand
AGGCCGATGCCGACTACCGTTGCTGCCTGATCTACCCGGATGTGTACGAGGTCGGCCTGCCCAACCAGGGTATCGCTATCCTCTACAACATCCTTAACCAGGCCGAGGGCATCTCCTGCGAGCGTGGCTATGTGCCGTGGCCAGATATGGGTGACGCCATGCGCGAGGCGGGCATCCCGCTGCTCTCGCTCGAGGGTGCAGCGCCGGTCGCTTCGTTTGATATCGTCGGTCTGCATGTGCCGCACGAGATGGCGGTGACGAACTTCCTCGAGGCGCTCGACCTCGCTGGCATTCCGCTGTTAGCGGCCGACCGAGGTGAAGACGATCCCATCATCATCGCCGGCGGCCCTTCGGTGTACAACCCCGAGCCGTACGCGGCCTTCTTCGATGCCATCCTCATCGGTGAGGGCGAGGAATCGCTGCTCGAGACCTGCCAGCTGCATCGCCGCCTGCGTGACGAAGGGGTCCCGCGCGCGCAGATTGTTGAGCAGCTTGCATCCATTGGTGGCAACTACGTGCCGTCGCTCTATGAGGTTCGTCACGACGAGCCCTGCTCGCCGCATGGCTACACCGTGCCGCGTGAGGGCAAGGATGCGCCGACCGTGGTCTACAAGCGCGTCGTCGAGGATTTCGGCGCCACGAATCCGCTGTCGCAGTCGTGCGTGCCCTATGCGCAGCTGGTTCACGACCGCCTGTCTATCGAGATCCTGCGCGGCTGCGCCCGCGGCTGTCGTTTTTGCCAGGCTGGCATGACGTATCGCCCGGTGCGCGAGCGCTCGGCCGACCAGATCGTCTCGTCGGTGATTCAGGGTCTGGAAAAGACCGGCTATGACGAGGTGTCGCTGACCTCGCTCTCCACGACCGACCACTCCTGCATTCGCGACGTGCTCGGCAGGCTCAACCGTCGCCTGGAGGATACGGGTATTCGCGTGTCTATTCCGTCGCAGCGCCTGGATTCGTTTGGCGTGGATATGGCCGAGTCGGTTGCCGGCGAAAAGAAGGGCGGCCTGACGTTCGCGCCCGAGGCCGGCAGCCAGCGCATGCGCGACATCATTAACAAGAACGTGACCGAGGAGGACCTGGACCGTGCGGCCAAGGCGGCCTTCGAGGCCGGCTGGAACCGCATGAAGCTCTACTTTATGATGGGCCTTCCCGGCGAGCGCGACGAGGACATCGTGGCCATCGCCAATCTGGCCGATCACGTGCTGGAGCTCGGTCGTTCCGTGGTGCCCAAGGCTCGTCGCGGCTCGATCTCGGTGTCGATCTCGGTTTCGGTCTTTATCCCTAAGGCTGCCACGCCGTTCCAGTGGTGCCCGCAGCTCGACTACGACGACGTCAAGCGTCGCCAGAAGCTGCTCATCACGAGCGTTCGCAACCGTGCCGTCCGCGTTCATTACCACGATGCCGAGACCTCGCTCATCGAGGCTGCGCTGTCCCGCGCCGGTCGTGACATGACGCCCGTCATCATCGACGCTTGGCGCTCGGGCTCTCGCTTTGACGCCTGGGTAGAGCATTTCTCGCTCGATAACTGGAAGGAGGCTGCTGCCAAAAACGGCATCGACCTCAATGAGCTCGTGCACCTGCCCTACGAGTTGGACTGGCGCCTGCCGTGGGAGCACGTGAGCCCCGGCTGCACGCGCGGCTTCCTCGAGCGCGAGTACCGTCGCTCGCTCGAGGGCGTCACGACTCCCGACTGCACCCGTACGTCGTGCACCGGCTGCGGGATCTGCCCCACGCTCCACGCCAAGAATGTATTGGTGGGTGATCGCGCATGAGTGAGCGCCTGACCGACAACCCCACGCTCTTTAGACTTCGTGTTCGCTATGGCAAGCGCGATCGCCTTAAGTACCTGGGCCATCTCGAAGTGATCCATACCATTGAGCGCATCGTGCGCCGTGCGGGACTTCCCTATGCCGTCACGCAGGGCTTCTCTCCGCACATGCGCGTGGGCTTCTCTTCGGCGCTACCGGTTGGTACGTCGTCGACCTGCGAGTGGTATGACCTGTTTATGACCGAGTTCGTGGCGCTCGACGAGGCGTTTGAGCGCCTAGCTGCGGCGTCTCCGGCCGATCTGGCGCCCATCGAGGCGGCGTACATCGACGTGCGCACGCCGGCATTGACGGCGCAGCTCACGCGCCTGTCGTATCGCATCGACTTACACCTGGATCCCGAGGCGCCCGTAAGCACCGACGAGGTGCGTCGTGCGATCGACACGCTGCGCGCGGATCATGGCATCGACTACGCGCGCGGCAAAAAGAGCAAGCGCTTGGATTTGGATCACACGCTCGTTGGCTATGAGCTCACGGCGGGAGAGCGCCCGGACCATTTGGTTCTCATGCTCGACACCCATGCCGACAACGAGGGCTCTATGCGTCCGGAAATTTTGCTTTCTGCTGCTGATGTTTTGTTGCAGGGCTTGACCCCGGGCGTGGATGCACCTATTGTTTCCACCGGTATGCAAGACCTCGTGACCATCTGCTCCTACGATGTCGAGCGTCAGAATCAAGCATGCGAGGACGACGAGGGCCGACTCGTCAGCCCCATACCTGTGCGAACTTGTGGATTTGCTCCACATACTCGTTGACGGGGGTATTTTCGCCTGCTACTATATTCGGCTGTTGCACTAACTGATGCATGAAGGGCAAGTAAACATGTACGCAATCGTTAACACGGGCGGCAAGCAGTACAAGGTCGCCACCGACGATGTCATCACCGTCGAGAAGATCGAGGGCAATGAGGGCGACAAGGTCACCCTGCCGGTTATCTTCCTCAACGATGGTAAGAAGATCGTCACCGATCCCGACAAGCTGGCCAAGGCCAAGGTTACCGCTCAGATCGTTGAGCAGTTCAAGGGCGAGAAGCAGCTGGTCTTCAAGTTCCACAAGCGTAAGCGCTATCGTCGTCTGAAGGGTCACCGTCAGCAGCTCACCAAGCTGAAGATCGTGAAGGTCCAGGCTACGTCCCGCGCCAAGAAGGCTGTCAAGGCAGAGGCCGAGGCTGTTGCCGAGGCTCCCGTCGCCGAGTAGATTACACTCGTAACGAAAGAGTAGGTATACACAATGGCACACAAAAAAGGACTCGGTTCCTCCCGTAATGGCCGTGACTCCCGCGGTCAGCGCCTTGGCACGAAGCGCTATGCCGGCCAGACGGTAACCACGGGCACGATTCTCGTCCGTCAGCACGGCACGCACATCCACCCGGGTGAGAACGTTGGCCGTGGTAAGGACGACACGCTGTTCGCGCTGGTCGACGGTACCGTTGAGTTCCACAAGGGTATCAAGCACAGGGTCAGCGTACGCCCGCTCGCGAACGCGTAATTCACCCTTCATAGAGCACATATGTGGGAGGCACTTGAGTTTTAGGATTCAAGGGTCTCCCTCTTTTTTGTAGGAGGCGATTCTGTTGTCACAGTTCACCGATATCAGCCGCATTAACGTGTGCGGCGGCGACGGCGGAGCCGGATGCATGTCGTTTAGGCGCGAGGCATTTGTCCCCAAGGGCGGCCCCGATGGCGGCGACGGCGGTCGTGGCGGCAATGTCGTCATCCAGGCCGATGCTCAGCTGTCTTCGCTGATCGATTACCGCTTTAAGCATCACTTCCGCGCCGAGCGCGGCACGCACGGGCAGGGTGCCCGTCGTAACGGTAAGAGCGGCGAGGACCTGATTCTCAAGGTCCCTATGGGTACCGTGGTGCGCGAGCTCGATCCCGAGACGCAGACCCCGATGTTCGAGATTGCCGACCTGGTGCACGACGGCGAGCGCGTCGTCGTGGCGCCCGGCGGTGCCGGCGGTCTGGGCAACACACACTTTGTGACGTCGGTGCGTCGCGCTCCGGCCTTTGCCCAGCTCGGCGAGCCTGCCGAGGAACACTGGATCGAGCTCGAGATGAAGCTTATGGCCGATGCCGCGCTTGTGGGCTTTCCCTCGGTGGGTAAGTCATCGCTCATTGCGCGCATGAGTGCCGCCCGCCCCAAGATTGCTGACTACCCGTTTACCACGCTCGTGCCGAACCTCGGCATGGTGCGTGCCGGCGAATATTCTTACGTCGTTGCCGACGTCCCCGGTCTCATCGAGGGCGCGAGCGAGGGCAAGGGCCTGGGTCACCAGTTCCTGCGCCACATTGAGCGTACGGCACTCATCATGCACGTCGTCGATATGACGGGTGGTTTTGAGGATCGCGATCCGGTCGAGGACTATCGCATCATCAACCGCGAGCTCGAGCAGTATGGCGCCGAGCTTTCGGAGCGTCCGCAGATCGTCGTTGCCAACAAGTGTGATGCGCCGGGCACGGCCGACAAGATTGCCGACCTTAAGCGTGCGGCGCTCGACGATGGCCATATGTTCTTTGCCGTGTCTGCTGTTACGGGCGCCGGCCTCAACACGCTGATGCTTGCCGTGGGCGAGCAGGTGGCTAAGCTTCGCGCCGAGCTGGCGGTCTCTGATGAGCCGGTCGATCTGCGCGACGAGGAGTGGGAGTGTCGCCGCCTGCAGCGCGAGAAGCGTTTCCGCATTGTCCAGGAAGAGCCCGGTGCCTTCCGCGTGGTCGGTCGTGCCATCGAGCGCATGGTCATCCAGACCGACTGGGAAAACGAGGAAGCCGTCATTTACCTGCAGCATAAGTTTGCGCGTATGGGTGTTGACGACGCGCTCGAGAAGGCCGGTTGCCGTGCGGGCGACGAGGTCCGCATTTGCCAGCGCGCTTTTGACTTTGAGGGCGCCGAGGACTTCTCGGAGTACGAAGAGCTCGAGGATGCTGGCGAGGACGTTGCCGTCGAGGCCATTGACGTGGCCGATGCTGCGGATGAGGGCGTCGAGGTTGTCGATGCGGCGGATGCCGAGGACGATGCCGAGACCTCGGAGGGCGAGTAAGCCATGTCGCTGCGCGGTGGAATCGGTCTGCCCGAGCTTCCTCTAGAGGACGGGCAGGAGTTTAGGCTCGGCATTATGGGTGGCACCTTTGATCCCATCCATTACGGGCACCTGGTGACCGCTGAGCAGGCGCGTGAGTCCCTCGACTTGGATGCCGTGCTCTTTATGCCGGCGGGCACGCCTGCCTTTAAGCTTGACAAGCCGGTGACGCCTGCCGAGGACCGTTATGCCATGACGGTCCTCGCCACCGCCGCGAACCCGGCCTTTTTGGCGAGCCGGTTCGAGATCGACCGCCCGGGCGTAACCTATACGGCTGATACGCTTCATGCCCTTCGCGACTTTTACCCGCCGCAGGTAAAGCTCTACTTTATTACGGGCGCCGATGCGATTATCGATATCGTGACCTGGCATGATGCCGAACGAATCGCTGAGCTTGCTACCTTTATTGCGGCGACACGACCGGGCTTTGATATCGATACAGCGCGTGCCCGAATCAAAGAGTCGGGGCTGCCGTTCGACGTGCGCTATATTCAGATTCCGGCGCTGGCGATCAGCTCGACGAACATTCGTAAGCGAGTTGCCCGCGGCATGAGCGTGCGCTATCTTACGAGCGAGTCCGTGCTCGGCTACATTCGCAAACGCAGGCTATATGCCGATTTGGGCCAAGAAGATTTTGAGTGATGGGGGTCTACGTTGTCGGTAGAGGATCAGTTTGAGGGCGATGAGCGCGCACTGCTCAAGCGCATTCAAGAGCTGCTCGATGTTCGCATGAAGGATAAGCGCAAGCGCTATGTGCATTCGCTGGGTGTTGCCGAGACCGCACTTCATCTGGCCGAGGTCTACGGCGTTGACCGCTTTGATGCCGCTGCCGCCGGCTTGATCCACGACTGGGACAAAGTGCTCTCCGACGACGAGCTGGTTACGCGCGCTCTGCATTACGGCATTAAGATTGCCGGTTCTCCTTCCGCCGCGACGCCGCTTTTGCATGGTCCTGTTGCCGCCTATGAGCTTCCGCAGCTTTTCCCCGAGTTGTCGCCGGCCGTTTTCCAGGCTGTCGACCGTCATACCGTGGGCGCTTGCGACATGACGCCGCTCGATATGGTGGTCTTTGTGGCCGATGCCATCGAGCCCAACCGCCACGGCGACTATGCGCATGCGCTGCGCAAGATGGTGGGGGAGTCGTCGCTCGACGAGTTGTTCTTCTCCTGTTTTGCGCAGGGTTTGGTCTATGTGATCCAGTCCGGGCGCTATCTTTATCCCACGGCTATTTCGATTTACAACCATTACGCCCAGTTGCGCTAGCTCGGGCTGTCTAGAAAGAGGTATTCCATGGCCGACGAGACCATGACCGACGAGCAGATTCTTGAAGGTGTGGAGCACAAGAGCTTCGTCGCCACGTCCGACCGCACTGCCGCCTCGCTGTCTGCGAGCGGTGTCGCCGCCGAGGATGTCGCCCGCGCCGCCGCGCAGGCCGCCTACGACAAGAAGGGCGAGGACGTTCAGGTGCTCGACCTGACCGAGCTTTCCGACGTATGCGACTACTTTGTGCTTGCCACCGGTACCAACAACCGCCAGGTCGATTCTATCGTCGACGAGATCGAGGAGAAGGTCGCCGAGGCTTGCGGCGAGCACCCGTTCTCCATCGAGGGTCGCGAGCAGAAGACCTGGATGCTCATGGACTATGGTTCGGTTGTCGTCCACGTCTTCACTCCCGAAGCCCGCGACTTCTACCGCCTCGAGAAACTCTGGGGAGACGCCCCCCAGCTTCCCCTCGACCTCCTCTAAATGATTTTTCTGGGACGGGGATAAAATAAGGCTCTGTTAGACCAGGATTGACATGCCGACCTGCCGGCTAACTCGCCGTCT
>CATVTM010000091.1 GCA_958346935.1 uncultured Collinsella sp. | reverse complement strand
GCACCGAGCCGTCTGATGACTTGAAGAAGGGGGAGGCCTCGCGGCCTCCCCCTTTTTTTGCGTTTACGGGGTGTAAATGACTCAATTACACCAGACGATCTTGTTGTTTTTGGTATTGAGCCTTTATTTAAAGAAAATAAATCGTATAACAAGGGCAACTGCTATGGCCGCAATGATCAAAAGCAGAATTGTCAGCTGATGCTGCTTGCGTCGTTTACTTGACGAAACGAAGATTGATTTTCCCTGTTTTGGCGTTTCGAGATAGCGAGCCGAATGCGTCAAGGTTTGCTTGGGTCGAGGCCCTCTTTGTTGATGAGCGGCGGATGCTTTCATCGGCTCATCGCTAGCTGCGCTGTTTTTAGATAATGGTGCGTCTTTCAGATATACAGGGTCTCCCGAGGCAACGCCCATATGTTTACGTCCCGTTTGGGCATCCTCGAGCGTTTGATATCGATTTCTCGTCACATAATCGGGCTCAGGATCATTAATGGGCTCTTGCGAGATGTGGGGGCGATGGAACCGTGGCGGCTGCGTAGAAGTATCTTCTCCCTGCGTCGGCATAAACATATTGTTCTGGTTTTGGTCGTCCATGATGCCCTTTAGCTCGTTACCAACAACGTGTACGCGCTCATTGTAAGCCCCTTGTTATTTGTAGCTGCGAACATACTTCTTATTTAAGCTCTGGTTCAAGGAACCTTAACCTTACTAAGACCTGAGTCATACACACTTAGATATGCTTATAGTACTGGACTCAAAAAACTTTATAGTCGATGTATATATGGGCACTGGGTGGGCATATATAAGAGCGTCAAAAGAAGTCCCAGTCACCTAGAAGATGACTCGGCAGTCCTTACAAGGAGTGGTAAACATGGCAAGCATGGTTCCTTATCGTTCGGTTTTTGGCGTCCGTCCTTCTGCAAGTTCGCTGTTCGATTTGTTTGATGACATGACCGACCTGGCGAATAGCTCGATTGCCTCCAAGGCGTTCCCCGTTGACGTTGAGGACAAGGGTGATGGCTACGAGGTCAAGGCGTATCTTACCGGTGTCGCCAAGGATGACATCGACGTCGAGCTCAATGAGGGTCGCCTGTCGATCAGTGTGAACGTCGAGGAGAGCGCCGAAAACGAGGGCAAGAACTTCCTCCAGAAGGAGTTCGGCTCGTACAGCGCGACGCGCGGCGTGTATCTGAAGGACGCTTCGAGCGAGGGCCTTTCGGCTAAGTATGCTGACGGCATCCTGACCGTTACGGTTCCCAAGATTGTCGAGAAGAAGAACGTCACGAAGATTTCTATCGACTAACGATGGCTCTGCTTCAATCGAGAGTATGAATTAAGGGGGCTGGGAAGTGATTCCCAGCCCCCTTTTTTTGTCTTGAGTGGGCTATTGAATAGTTGTCGGTTGATACTGACTTGCAGGGCGTATCGAGAGCTTCCGTGGCCCTTGAAGACAGGTGGCTGAGCTGCCGAGTTCATCATCGAAACTTGCATCAAGCGCGTTGGCATAGCTTTTGACGGTAAGGCTTGGGCGATTATTGTCCTGGCTGATGTGCATGGCGATGAGCTGTTCTGTGCGATCGGTAACAAGTTCTCGCGCGGCTTCGGCGGCTTGGTTGTTGGAGAGATGCCCCTTTGTGGACAGGATGCGCTCCTGAAGAAAGCGGGGGTACGGTCCTTCGCGCAACATAGTTACATCGTGGTTGCTTTCGAGCGCGAGAACTCGACAGTCTTTGAGGATGCCTATGGCCTTGCTCGACAACTCTCCGGTGTCGGTGGCAAACCCAATGGAATCATCGAGAGCATTGAATCGATAGCCGACAGGATTGATGACATCGTGCGATGTTGAGTAGGTTTGTACCTGGATGCCGGCAATGGGGAGTGTGTCGCCGGGGTCAAATTCCTCCACGGGCAGGTGCGCGAGGTTTTCTTTGCATGAAAGGGTGTCCCTACTGGCAAAGAGGGGACCATGCCAGTGCTTGCACCATACATCGAGCCCCTTGATATGGTCTCCATGCTCATGAGTGATTACAAGAGCGGCGACGTCGTCTGCCGAGAGGCCAAGCTCCGCCATGCGTTTAAGTGTCTCGCGGCGGGACAGGCCGTTATCGATCATGATGAGCCCCTGAGGCCCCTCGACGAGTGCGCAGTTGCCTTTTGAGCCGCTGCCGAGGATATGAAGGTGCAGGCGAGACATAAGATTCCAAAGGATACAATGAGTGCGGACGAATAGAGGAGGAAGCGAATGCCAACGGTATCTCAGCACTATGGACATCATGCCGCGCCGAGGACGGATAAGAACGTTCTGGCAACGCGGCAGACCGCTGCCCCCGTAGTGCTCATGGTATCAGGCGGTGCGGACTCGACGGCGCTGCTCCTTATGGCTTGCACATCAAAGCTGGATATTCTGGATGGGCGTGGTGTGGCCCCCATCGCGCGCGAGCGACTGCACGTACTGCATGTAAATCATCATCTGCGTGGTGAGGCGTCCGATGGCGATGAGGCCTTTGTGCGCGAGCTCTGCGCGCAATATGGTCTACCGTTGTGTGTCGAACATGCTTATTTTGATGAGGAGTCGGGAAATATCGAGGCGGCGGCGCGTGAGGTGCGTTATGCCGCGGCGCGAAGATATGTTCGCGAACTATGTGCCAAGACGGGGGCGCCGAGAACGGCGGCGCGCATCTGTACTGCCCATACCTCTTCGGACCGCGCGGAAACATTTTTGATGAACGCCATTAAGGGGTCGGGCCCGGCTGGGCTTTCGAGCATCCCCCGTCGAAGGAATATCGTGGTGCGCCCCTTGCTCGACCTAACTCATGGCGAGCTCGTGGGCTATCTACAGGTACATGGTCAGCCGTGGCGTGAAGATGAGAGCAATGAGGATGTCTCGTATCTGCGAAACTACGTGCGCCATCGGGTAATGCCAGTGGTGGCACGGCGTAATGCGAGCGTGTGCAAGACGATTGGCGCCGCCTGTGAGATCTTGGGTGACGAAGATGCGTTTCTATCCCAGCTGTCGGCACAGGCGTTCCGAAGCTGCCTGCGTAAGGAGGCGGCGGGTGCACTGGTCCTTGACGCTCGTCGACTGGCCGCGGCTGAGGTGGTAATCGCGCGGCGCATCGTGCGACTGGCGATCAAACGAATCGATCCGGACGCTCGTCCCGAGATGCGGCATGTGGAGCGCGTGCTCGCCTGTGTCGCCGAAGACTCGGGTTCGGTCACACTGCCGGCGGGAATTGACGCACGCGTTGAGTTTGGCATGCTGGCGTTTAAGGCGCCGGTGGCTCGCGAGGGCTTGGTCGCGGACTGGGTTACCGTGCCCGGTCGCTTGCCGTTGGGCGGGGGACGTATGCTGGTCACAGAACCGATGGTCGTTGAGCCGGGATGCGATATCGTGCGCCGCGCCCGTGAGCTTGCGGCTGCCGGGGAAGCGACAGCTTTGGTAGACGCGGCTGCCCTGGGTTTTGCCGACAGCGATAGCGAGCGGATCCTGGCGGGCTCGCGTGGGGAGATTCCCGCCGAGGCGCGATTGGCGCGCCTGTGGGTGGACGGTCCCACACCGGGGGACGTGATGTGCCCGTTAGGGATGAGTGGCCGAAGCAAGAAAGTATCCGACTTGCTAGGTGAGGCTCGCATTCCCGTTTCCGAGCGCGCCGGCGTGCCCATGGTGAGGACGGCTCCGGGAGGTGCCGTAGTATGGGTCGCGGGCGTTCGCGCGGACGAACGTTTTAAGTGCACGGCGGCGACGCGCGTGGCCTATCTGCTTCGCGTGGTCGACGCGGATTAGCCCCTCGCGCCAGCTTTTCTGTGCGGCGTTGACGGTATTCCCGCGCTGATGGTGCGCGGGCTGGAAAATATACCCCGTGCGCTGCTAGAATGTGTAGTTCGCGTCCATGCGGCGGTGCGTGGGCGATTAAGCACAAGAAAGGGTTGTCATGGCTTCTCAACATCCGGATATCGAGAAGGTTCTGTTTACGCAGGAGGATATCGACGGTATCGTCTCTCGCCTGGGCGAGGAGATTACGCGCGACTATGCGGGTAAGGATCTGGTGCTGATTGCGGTCCTGCGCGGCGCCGTGGTCTTTATGGGCGACCTGATGCGCAAGATCGAGCTGCCGACCAACATCGATTTCATGGCTGTTTCGAGCTATGGCGACGGTGTGAAGTCTTCGGGCATCGTGCGTATCATTAAGGACCTGGATATCGACATCCGTGGTCGCGACGTGCTGATCGTCGAGGACATTCTGGACTCGGGGCTGACGCTCAAGTACCTGATGAAGAACCTCGAGAGCCGTAAGCCCGCTTCTCTGGAGGTCGCCGCCTTCCTATGGAAGGACGTTGAGGACCGTACCTCGGCCGTCACGCCCAAGTATGTTGGAACCCATTGCCCCGATGCCTTTGTGGTGGGCTACGGCCTCGACTATGCCGAGCGCTATCGTAACCTTCCGTATCTGGGCATTTTGAAACCGGAGGTTTATTCGTAAGATGCCCGACGACCGTAACGATAACAATTCCCAGACTCCCCGGGAGCCTAAGATCCCGGGGATGCCCGGAGGCAAGAAGCCCACGCGTACGGGCTGGCTGTATTTTATTTTGGCTTGCGCGCTTCTGGGCTACGCCTTCTTTAACATGGGCTCCGGCTTTGCCAACTCCAGCAATACCGTTAAGCTCGCGACGAGCGAGATGGTCAGCGCCATTAAGCAGGATCGCGTCGAAGATCTGACCTATACGGTTCAGGACGGAAGCGTGACGGGTCATTACTGGAAGACGAAAAAGGACAAGGGCGACACGAGCGAGCTCAAGAGCTTTTCCTCGACCTATGTCGGCTCCGATTCGCTTGCCGAGCTTATGGCGGAGCACCCCGATACCAAGTACATCGTCAACACCAATGACCCCGATTTTTGGGGCGACTTGGCGATGAGCGTACTTCCGACGATCGCCCTGATCGCCATCATGTTCTACTTTATGCGCCAGATGATGGGCGCCAACAACAGGAACATGCAGTTTGGCAAGACCAACGCCAAGACCAACGAGGCAACGCGCCCCAAGGTCAAGTTTGAGGATGTTGCCGGTGTGGACGAGGCAGTCGAGGAGCTCGAGGAGATTCGCGACTTTTTGAGCGATCCGGACCGCTATCGCAAGCTGGGCGCCAAGATTCCGCGCGGCGTGTTGCTGGTTGGCCCTCCGGGTACCGGTAAAACCCTGCTGGCCAAGGCCGTTGCCGGCGAGGCGGGCGTGCCGTTCTTTAGCATCTCGGGTTCCGACTTTGTCGAGATGTTCGTGGGTGTCGGCGCCAGCCGCGTGCGCGACCTTTTTAAGGAGGCCAAGTCCCAGGCTCCGTCAATCATCTTTATTGACGAGATCGATGCCGTGGGACGTCAGCGCGGAGCTGGCTTGGGCGGCGGTCACGACGAGCGCGAGCAGACGCTCAACCAGCTGCTGGTCGAGATGGACGGCTTTGAGGAAAGCGAGTCGGTCATCCTGATCGCTGCGACCAACCGTCCTGACATCCTGGATCCGGCATTGCTGCGTCCCGGCCGTTTTGACCGTCAGGTTACGGTCGACCGTCCGGATGTGAAGGGCCGCGAGCAGATCTTGCGCGTGCATGCCGAGAACAAGCCGATGGACGAGGACGTTAAGTTTGAGAAGCTAGCCCAGATGACCGTTGGCTTTACTGGTGCCGATTTGGCGAACCTGCTCAACGAGTCTGCGTTGCTGGCCGCTCGCCGTCATCGTTCTGTGATCTCGATGGACGAGGTCGAGGAGTCGATGGAGCGCGTGATTGCCGGACCGCAACGCAAGGGTCGCGTGATGACCGAAGCCGAGCGCACCACGATTGCCTACCATGAGAGCGGCCACGCCCTGGTGGGCCACATCTTGGAGCATTCCGATCCGGTTCATAAGATCTCGACCGTCAGCCGCGGTCAGGCCCTGGGCTACACACTGCAGCTTCCGCAGGAGGATCACTTCCTCAAGACCAAGAACGAGATGCTCGACGAGCTCGCCGTGTTCTTGGGCGGTCGCGTTGCCGAGGAGCTCATGTGCGACGACATCACGTCGGGCGCGAGCAACGATCTGGAGCGCGCGACTAAGATGGCGCGCGAGATGGTCACGCGCTTGGGCATGAGCGAGGAGTTGGGCACGCAAGTGTTTGGCGAGGCGCAGCATCAGGTGTTCCTGGGTCGCGACTATGCCGATCACCAGGATTACTCCGAGGAGACGGCGCGTCGCATCGACATCGAGGTCCAGCGCATTATGCGTGAGGCCCATCGTCGTGCGGTCGAGATTTTGGATGCCCGCCGCGATCAACTCGATCTGATGGCCAAGGTGCTGCTTGAGCGCGAGACCGTCGAGGGTGACGCCGTGAACGCCCTGCTCGACAACAAGTGGGACGCTTACCTTGAGCGCGAGGGCGATATCCTGGCGGCCAAGGAGGAGCGCAACGCCAAGGCGGCTGGCATGCCGACCAAGAAGCGCTCGCTTCGCATGAGCGAGGAGGAGTTGGCGGCTGATGCCGCGGCCTTTGCGCAGGCGGCCATGCAGGAGGATGCCGAAGCCGCATCCGATGATGCCGGAGATGGCAATGCTGCCAACGCTGACGGCAACACCGACGCCGACAAATAGTTCTTGTAGCGAAAGCCTCCGCGGGGAAACCTGTGGAGGCTCTTTCTTTTGAGCGATATGTTGATTGGGGACAGACTTAAATGAGCGTTTTCACGCATTTAAGTCTGTCCCCAATCAACATTGCTGCGGCACTTTGCTCAGCTAAAGCGTACAATAGCGCCTATGCGAAAGGGGAACAGATGATCAACGAAACTATGTATGCTCGCGG
>CATVTM010000090.1 GCA_958346935.1 uncultured Collinsella sp. | reverse complement strand
ATGTCCGCGGTGTCGTTGGGGCACCTGAGTGCTCCGTGCATCCTGTATAACCTGGACGGTTACTACAACGACCTCAAGGCGCTGCTCGGGCACATGATTGATAAGGGCCTATCGAGCCCGCAGCGCCAGCAAGGTATCTACTTTGCCGACGATTTGCGCGAGATTGCCTCGATTATCAACGGATAAGTCTTGAGCTTGCCCCACTATGGCTCCCAATGGTGCCGTTCGCGGCGCAGACGGTTGGCTCGTTCGGGCAACGCTCGCTCTACAATAAAACGTAACTATGTCGACTTTGACCGCGGGAGGACCCGATGGATAACCTTGCCAAACCCAAAAACCGCGCGCTGTTTTTACTTAGCGTTGCCGTGACCGGTGCGTTCGCAGGTGCCGCGGTCTGGCTGTTCTTTTTTGCGATGGAGCACGGTATCGACTATCTATGGACCGAGATTCCGCACGCGCTGGGCGTCGCTTCGCCCGAGCTTGCCAGCGGCCCGTTTGGCTTTTTGCCGTACCCGTTTTTTGTCTGTCTGCTGGGCGGCCTGTTAATCGGTCTGTACGAAAAGATGACAGGCACCAAGACCGATGACCTCAACCAGGTGATGGCTAAGGTTAAGCAAGACGGGCGCTACCCGTACAACAACCTGGGCAAGCTTTCGCTCGCGGCATTGCTGCCGCTGCTGTTTGGCGGAAGCATTGGACCGGAGGCCGGCCTGACCGGCGTTATCGCTGGTCTGTGCAGCTGGGTCGGCGACCGCATGCGTCGCTTTGGTGCCGAGTTTAGGGAGCTTACGCTGCTGGGCACCCAGGCTGCCCTGACGGCGCTCTTTACCGCGCCCGTCTTTGGCTTTGTGGCGCCGCTTGCCGGTAGCGCCGACGGCGACGAGGGCTCCGCGTCCGACGAGATCACCATCAAGCTGCCCAAGGCACAGAAGACGGTGGTCTACGGCATTGCGATTGCCGGCGGCCTGGGCACCTACCTGCTGCTCGGCCAGCTCATGGGCGGCGGCATGGGCATGCCCAGGTTCGAGTCCGCCGAGGTGGGCAACCTGGAGCTTACCTGGCTCATTCCGCTGGCGTTGGTTGGCACCGTTTGCGGCTGGCTGTACTTTGTCTCCGAGCACGCGAGCGAAGCGCTTGCCCATGCCATAGGGGAGCGTCCTGTCGTCAAGGCCATGCTAGCCGGTCTGGCGCTCGCCATCTGCGGCACGGTCCTGCCCTACACCATGTTTGCCGGCGAGACTCAGGCCGACGTGCTCATGGAAACCTACCTGACCATTCCCGCTGGCGTGCTTATCGCGACCGGTCTTGTTAAGGCCATGCTGACGCCCGCCCTCATCAACCTTGGTTGGCGCGGCGGCCACTTCTTCCCGGTTATCTTCTCAGGCGTAAGCTTGGGCTATGGCCTTGCCATCCTCACCGGCGCAGATCCGGTCTTTTGCGTCGCCGTCTGCACGGCATCGACGATGGGTGCGGTCATGCGTCAGCCGGTCATGGTCGTGGGCCTGCTGCTCATGTGCTTCCCACTCAAGGGTATCGTCTGCATGATCATCGCCGCCGTCATCGCCGCCGGCATTCCACTGCCCAAGCCGCTGCGCAAATAGCGCGGTTAATCGCGAGTCAACTCCAGGGGTACGAGATGATCCTGTACTTTAGCGCGACAGGGAACAGCGAGCATGTGGCGCGTCGCATTGCGGCGGCGACGGACGACAGGGTTATGTCGATTGAGCGTTTTGATGCCGAGGCCTTTCGCCTTGCCTTGGCGGAAGGTCCCCGCCAACTGGGATTTGTTGCTCCGGTGTATGCCTGGGGTCTGCCGACACCGATGATCGAGTTTTTGAAGACTGCCGACCTGTCGATTGTTGCCGGTACAAAGGGCGGCGAGCGCCCCTATACGTTCTATGTTTCGACGTACGGTTCGACGACCGGCCAATCGGCCAAGTTTGCCCGCGATCTGCTACACGAGCGTGGGCTCGAGTTAGATGCGGCGATGAGCGTCAAGATGCCCGATACCTGGACGCCTGTTTTCGACCTGTCTGACCCTCAAAAGGTTGAGGGTATCAATAGGGCTGCTGAGGCGCAGATTGATGCTGTGATCGAGGCGGTGCGGGAGCGGCGCACGGGCAATATGATGCGCCATCGCGTGCCCCTGTTTGCATCGTGCGCGTATCACGCAATTGGGCTGCCGCGCATGCAACAGACGAGCAAGTTTGCCGTCGATGCCGATCGCTGCATCGGCTGCGGCCTGTGTGCCAAGCGCTGTCCCATGGCGGCGATTGAGATGCGCGACGGCCTTCCCGTCTGGACAAAGCCGGAGTGCGCAGCCTGCCTTCGTTGCCTGCACTGTTGTCCCAAATTTGCCATCTCGCACGGTAAGCGCACGGCATCCCACGGTCAGTACAGGCATCCCAAGCCAGGTGTGAGGATGTAGCGGCTGCTGGCCGCGCTACTTCCAAACTGCGAGCGCTGCAGTGCCCAGGACGATGAGAGCGAGACCGATGGCGCTGCGTCGTGAGAGTTTTTCGTTGAATGCCAAGCGCGCAAATAGTACTGATACGACAATCGATAGTTTGTCGATCTGCACCACGACGCTCACCTGGCCTGTGGCGATGGCGTAGTAATAGAGCAGCCACGATGCTCCGGTCGCGATGCCCGATGTTGCGAGAAATGTGAGTTCGCGCCGGTCAGCGTGCGCGACCTGATCCAGTTTTCCCTTGGCTGCCACGATCGCCCATGCCATAACCAGTACCACGCAGGTGCGGATTGCCGTGGCCAGGTTTGACTCGACGCCTTCGATGCCAACCTTGGCAAGGATGGACGTGAGCGCCGCGAACACGGCGGCGCCGAGTGCGTAAGCGAACCAGGTCCGGTCTTGCTGCTGCTCGGGTCCGGCAGACTGCTTCTTCTCGATCATTAAAATCGTGCCGAGGGTGATGACAGCGGTTCCCGCGAGCTTAACCGCAAGGTTGCTCGTCTCGCCAAAAAGCACGATGGCGATCAGTGCGGCGAGTACGGTGCTCATCTTGTCGACCGGTACGACCTTATTGACGTCTCCGATGCCCAACGCCTTAAAGTAACAGATCCACGAAGCACCGGTAGCGAGTCCCGAGAGGACGAGAAAGAGCCAAGATCTGGGTTCGATGCTGCCGATGGTTCCAATGGATCCAGAAATGCCCGCCATTGCCCAAGCGAAAACGAGCACCACGCAGGTGCGAATGGCCGTCGCGACATCGGAGTCGGTCTGCTTGATGCCGCATTTGGCCAGGACGGATGTGATGCCGGCAAAGAAAGCCGACACAAATGCTGCTGCGACCCACGACACGGGTGAAATGCCTCCCCAAAGAACAACCGCGCCAGTTTTACGGCGCTCGTCCGATGATACCGTCCCGCCATGAAGCTTTGATATCGCTGTGGTGAGACAGGGGCCATAGTTCGAGAGGGCATTTGGTTAAGGCTCGAATCGAAGGTGAATGGTTTTCCGAGAAGTGAACGAGTAAATCTGGACCCCTGGAACATGCACACTTTTTTCGAACAAAACTGCAGGATTCTTAGACAAAAACCGCAGGAATTGAGTCCTTAAAAATGTCGATGCTACAGGGCACTGTTTTTACTCGTTCACTTCTCGGAAAAGTATTCACCTTCGATATGCTGACGGTGTCTTTTTGGTTGCCAAGAACTAGACGGCCTGCTGTGAAGGGCGGTGGTGACGCTATGCCGCCTCGTTACATTGAAAAAATAAGCGGGGTACCACCTAAGCTTTTTTAGCCGTCGATTACAGATCGCGTGCTCGATAAACCTTGGTGCTGACAGCGCAGCTGATTGCACATAGTGCGAGCGCCAGTACTGCAATTCCTGCACACAGACAGCCAAGGACGGCGGGATCGGGATTCGCTCCGGCAATCGACATGAGCCAGTTGCTGATGGGGTTGGAGGAGCTCAACGTGGCAATGGCAAGGCACCAGAGCAGGGCAAACAGGCCAACGGATAGGCGTAGCGCCTCCATGTGTCCAAATCGAAAGAACAGCGGCTGTGCCAGGAACACCATCATGAGGGAGATGAGCATCGATGCTGCCGAGGCGACTGCGATTTCAAAGACCGTCTGTCCCGTCGGAGGAATGCCCGCGCTGCTGAAGAGCGGGATGGCGACGATACTCAAAAGCGTAGCTGCACATGCCATGACGGCGGAGAAGACAATAACGCTCAGGTAGCGTGCGCAGATGATGTCTTTGCGCGAGAAGGGCAGCGTTGCCCGATAACGCTCCCAACCGTTTTGATTGTCGTAACCGGCCAGTGAGTTCATGAATATGATGGGCGACATGGCACTGACGGCGCCGGCACCGGCGCTTATACCGGAATCGCCATCCGACGCGTTGGCGAGCGTCAGCACGACGAAGATGAACAAGCCGACGCCCGCAATACTCGGGATAAGCGAGCGAGCGATGGCGAGCTCGGACATAAAGGCACGTTTCATTTCGAAGCCCCTTTCAGCGTGAGGCGCAGGTAGTCATCAATGGTTGCCCGATCGCAGGGAATCTCGGGAAAGGCCTCGAGCGTTTCGCAACGGTTGGGCACGAGCACGTCCACGCTATAGGCGTGGTGGACGGCACGGGCGCCTTCGACGCAAGCCATAAGCTCGGCAGCCTGCGATTGGGTGCAGTGGGCGATGCCGGCGCGGTCGGTAATGTCCTCGCGCGGCAGGTCAAAAATAATCGAGCCATTATCGATGCAGATGACGCGATCAGCGGTGCGATCGAGGTCGGACGTAATGTGGCTCGAGAGCAGCACGCTGTGCTGGCCGTCGGCGACAAAGGCAAGCAGCTCATCAAGCAGCTCCTCGCGTGCCATGGGATCGAGGCCCGCGGTGGCTTCATCCAAAACGAGCAGCTTGGCCTTGTGGCTGAGTGCGCAGGCAAGCTGCAGTTTCATGCCCATGCCGCGGGAGAGGTCCTTGACCTTTGTCTTGGGATCGAGGCCAAATCGGTTGATGAATCCGGCGAACGTTTCGCGGTCCCACGTGGGGTACGCCGGGCCTACGAGCGACTCGATCTGGCCCACCTTGAGCATGGAGGGGAAGGGGCACGTGTCCAGGACAAGACCGACGCGGGAGCGTAGATGGCGTTGCGACTCATCGGGCGCGTCGGCGCCACAGCGCTGCCCAAACAGGTGCACTTCGCCGGCATCGAGCTTTATAAGCCCGAGAGCAGCTCGAATCGTCGTTGTTTTGCCAGCACCGTTGGCACCAACAAAGCCGACGATCTGGCCAGGCTCCACGGCAAGCGTGACGTCGCGCAGCGAAAAACGGTCGCTCACACGGCGTGAGATGCCTTTGAGTTCTAGCAAGTTTTGCATGGTATAGCCTTTCTTGCAGATGGCTACTGCATGGTTTCGGGGGCTACAAGGTCGAGCATTTCGTGCAGCTTGTCGCGCGTGACGCCCAGGGTTTCGGCTTGGCTTGCCGCTTTCGCAAGCAGATCTTCGATATGGCAGAGCTGGTTTTCGCGCAAAAGCTCCTGGTTGCCCTCGGCGACAAAACAGCCCTTGCCCTGCACGGTGCAGATAAACCCGAGCTGCTCCAGGTCGGCGTAGGCGCGCTTGGTGGTGATGACGCTCACGCCAAGATCGCTCGCGAGTGCACGGATGCTGGGGAGTTTGGCTCCCGCCGCGAGCGTGCCCGATAAGATCTGAGCTTTGACTTGCGAGGTTATCTGTTCGTAGATGGGCTTGTCGCTCGAATTGGATAGGATGATGTCCACAGCGGCTCCTTAGCTGATGGGCTACACGTGTATATAACCGGTAAGCACAGTATATATACACTATGTACAGTTACGCAAGAGACAAATTCGGATTGGGCCAGCTACCCGGGCCCTAACTGATGAATTTGTCCTGATAGACGCCCTAGAGCGGGATTTCACGGCTACAATAGTGCGGTTACATCGACGTAATGCACTCAATGCAAGAAAGGATCCGCATGGCAAGCCTGTCGGATGAAATCTCGTCGCGCCGCACATTCGCGATCATCAGCCACCCGGACGCCGGTAAGACCACGCTTACCGAGAAGCTGCTGCTCTATACCGGCAGCATCCAGACTGCCGGCTCGGTCAAGGGCAAGAGCTCGGCCAAGCATGCCGTCTCGGACTGGATGGACATCGAGAAGGAGCGCGGTATCTCCGTTACCTCCTCGGTGCTGCAGTTCACCTATAATGGCGCCTGCGTCAACATCCTCGATACCCCCGGCCACCAGGACTTCTCGGAGGATACCTACCGTACCCTTATGGCCGCCGACGCCGCGGTCATGGTCATCGACGGCGCCAAGGGCGTCGAGGCCCAGACCAAAAAGCTCTTTAAGGTCTGTACGCTGCGCCATATTCCCATCTTCACCTTTGTGAACAAGCTCGACCACGAGGCTCGCGACCCCTTTGAGCTCATGGAAGAGATCGAGAACGTCCTGGGCATCAACACGTATCCCATGAACTGGCCCATCGGCAGCGGCCGCAACTTCCGCGGCGTGTTCGATCGTCAGACTCGTCGCGTCATTGCCTTTGAGGGCGACGGTCACGCCAACGCCACCAAGAAGGTCGCCGAGGTCGAGGCCGAGCTGGGCGATCCTGCTATGGATGAGCTCATCGGCGAAGAGAACCACAAGAACCTGATGGACGACATCGAGCTGCTCGATGGCGCTGGCGACGAGCTCGATCTGGATGCCGTGGCCTGCGGCAAGCTGAGCCCGGCGTTCTTTGGCTCGGCGCTCACCAACTTTGGCGTGGAGCCCTTCCTCAAGGAGTTCCTGCGTCTGGCCCCGACGCCGCGCGCCTATACCGATACGCTCACCAGCGAGCCGGTCGATCCCTGCCGCGACGACTTTAGCGGCTTCGTCTTTAAGATCCAGGCCAACATGGACAAGAACCACCGCGACCGCATCGCCTTTGTGCGCAT
>CATVTM010000089.1 GCA_958346935.1 uncultured Collinsella sp. | reverse complement strand
AGGTTTATCGCGAGTTCCGCACGCAAAGAAGGCCACTTAATGTGGCCTTCGTCTTGCGCAGGACTGTAGAGCAGGAAACCTTATATCCGGCCCCTCCGTCCGGGGACCGCGCCGTACCAGCTACAGCGTCATATTTGGATCGGCGTCGACGTCGAACGACGAGATTTCACCTCGGTCGAATTTACGGCGGGCGACCTCCGCGATCATGGCTGCGTTATCGGTACAGGCAGACAAGGGCGGCACCGTTACGCGGATCCCCTGACGCCCAAGCTTCTTGATCATCATCTCGCGCAGATGCGGGTTGGCCGAGACGCCGCCACCGATGCAGTATTCCTTGCATCCGGTAGCGTGCAGTGCGTTTTTGGCCTTCTTGTACTGCACGTCAAAGACAGCTGCCTCAAACGAAGCCGCCAGATCGGGCAGGTGAATCGTGCGCCCGGCCTTGGTCTCCTGCTCGATGTAGAGCGTCACCGCCGTCTTGAGGCCCGAAAGCGAGAAGCGGTAGTCTCCCCTGCTGTTAAGCGCGCGGGGAAAATCGATCGCCTTGGGGTTGCCCGTCTCGGCAAGCTTGGAGATGATGGGGCCACCGGGATAGCCCAGGCCCAGCGCCTTTGCCACCTTGTCGAAGGCTTCTCCCACGGCGTCGTCGAGCGTCTCGCCGAGCACCTCGTAGTCGCCCCACGCCTTGACGTGAACAAGCATGGTATGACCGCCCGAGACGAGCGTGAAGATAAACGGCGGCTTGAGGTCGGGCTGCGCCAGCAGGTTGGCAAACAGGTGCCCCTCCAGATGGTTGACGCATACGAGCGGCTTACCGGCAGCGTAGGCAAAGCCTTTGGCAAAGGCAACGCCCACCACGAGCGCGCCCACCAGGCCCGGACCCTGCGTCACACCCACGGCGGCAAGCTCACTTGGTGCAATGGCTCCGCCCGTAAGGCCCAGCGATGCTGCGGCATCCTCAAGCGCCGCATCCACGACACTCACAATCACCTCAACGTGTTTGCGCGAGGCAATCTCGGGCACCACGCCGCCAAAGCGGGCGTGAAAATCAATCTGTGTCGACACCTGGTTGGCCAGCATATTGCCATCCGCATCGATAATCGCCACGGCCGTCTCGTCGCAGGAACTCTCGATAGCGAGCACTAGGCGGCGGCGTTCAATTTCGGCACGCTCCCCCTCGGAGCGCCCAGGCGCAGGCAGCGGCCATACGCGCTGCTCTGCCGCCGTCGGCTCGGGCGAAGCATTGTCGACCGGAAGCACCAGGGGCAGCGGAGCCGTCATGACGATGGCATCCTTGCCGGCACCATAGTAGCCGCGGCGCCGTCCTGCCTCGGTAAAGCCCAGAGCGTTATAAAGCGCGATCGCTCCCTCGTTGCCATCCTCGACCTCGAGCGAAGCCGTGGTGCAGCCGAGCATCTGGGCATCATAGCTCACATGCGACAGCAGCTTGCGGGCAATGCCCTCACGGCGATGTGCCGGGTCGACGGCGACATCCAGAATCTGCACATCACCGTCCACGACCATACCGCCGGCAAGGCCCAGCAGCTTGCCGTCGTCGTGTGCCACCCACCAACTACGCGGCGCAGCGACGTCCTCGCCCAGCTCGGACAGGAACATGCCCGGCGTCCACGCCTTGTGTCCGGCACCTTCAAAGCAGGCGGCCTCCAGCGCGCTCGCGCCCTCGGCATCCGCCGCGCCCATGGGACGAAACTGCAGATGACGACCGGCGAGCTCATCGGCAACGCCCGTAATTTCGCTGTGCGCACTCTCGGCAAGGCCAAGACGCTTGCGCTCGTTTTCCTCGGCATCCGAAAGGCGCGTGTAAATCGGCAGGACGCGGGCCGGATCGCCGTCACCCGCAGCGTGCGCGAGCAGCAAGCCCTCGCCCGAAGGCCACCACAGGTCGCGCTCCACGCAGCGGGCGGTCTCGTCCTCACCCAGCAGCTTGCCATAGCGCACGAGACCGTCACCGGTCAGCTGAACCTGGTCCCAGTCCGCTGCTCGGCGCCACTCATCGAGCGCCACGGCGGCCTTGACCACGTGTTCGCGCTCAAATTGACGCTCGGGACCCTCATCGACCAGCATATACAGCGCCGGATATACCTCACCGCGCATAGCATCGGCCAAGATACCAAGCTTGCCACGCACGCCAGCCTTCCACGCCGTCCAAGCGCAAGCGTCGAGCGTCGACACGCCCAGCAGCGGAACATTGGCACCACGCGCGAGGCCCTTGGCAGTGGAGATGCCGATGCGCACACCCGTAAAGGACCCCGGGCCGCGGCCGACCACGTAGCAACCAACATCGCCGCGATCCAGACCGGCTTGAGCCAGCACGCCATCAACGGTATTCACGAGCTCAACGTTGGCGTGACGGCGACACATGTGGTCGCCACTCACGAGCTTCGTCTCGCCCGTCTGCCCATCAATCCAGCTTGCCGCGCAGGCAAGCATGTCGGTCGAGGTATCGAGCGCCACCACCAGCGCGTTGTCGTTATGCAAGCTCATCTTGTACAGCCTTATCAATCAAATGGGAAAGCTCCATTGCGCGGTCACCGTGCGCCTCAAGCGTTATCGTTCGCACATCGCTGTCGCCCTCATCACGCTTGAGCGTCACCGAAAGATACTCATCCGTCAGCTCGTCCTGGAATTGTTCGCCCCATTCCAGCAGGCAAGCACCCTCATAGCCCAGCACATCGAAAATGCCCGTATCCTCGAGCTCGTAGGCATGCTCCAGGCGGTATAGATCAAAGTGAAACAGCGGAATACGACCTTGATCGTGAACGGCCATGAGCGCGAACGTAGGGCTCGTAACCATATGCCCATCGCCCAGCCCGCGCGAGACACCCTTGGTAAAGTGAGTTTTGCCCACTCCCAGGCCACCGGTCAGGATGAGCACGTCGCCGTCCTCAAGGCACGGTGCAATTAGCTCGCCAAAGTACTCCGTATCGGCAGCGCAAGTCGTTTTGTAAGTACCTACCCCCAGGCGCTCCAGGGACATATATGCTCCTTATTATTCCGAGGCGTCCTCTGGCGCGGGATGTCGCTCCAGATAGTCGCCCAGCATCTTAAAGTCTTCCTCCAGCAGCTCCTGCCACGCCGGATTGCGCAGCGCTGCTGCCGGATGGAACGTGGGCATTACCACAAAATGCCCCATCTGGTGGAACCTGCCGCGCAGCTTAGTAATGCCAATCTCGGTCTTTAGCACAAAGTGCGTCGCGGGGTTGCCGAGCGTCACAATAATATCGGGCCAGATGCTTCGAATCTGCTCACGCAAAAACGGCGAGCAAGCCAGCACTTCCTCGGGACGCGGATTGCGGTTTCCCGGCGGGCGGCACTTAAGCACGTTGGCAATGTAGACGTCTTCGCGTTTGAGCCCCGCCAGCGACAAAATGCCGTTGAGGTCCTCGCCTGCCGCCCCCACAAAGGGCTCGCCCTGCAAATCCTCATTGCGGCCCGGCGCCTCGCCAATAAACATCACGCGAGCGTGGGGGTTTCCCACGCCAAACACGATGTTATGGCGCGACTGGTAAAGCTGGCAAAGGTGACAATCGCCCAGAACGGCCTCGATCTCCTCGAGTGCGACCTCACGCGGCGCCTGATGGCTATGGCCGGGGATGTGCATGACGCCCATAGCGACTCCTACACGTAGACCTTGTCGAGACGCATACCAAAGCCGCAAGCGACCTCGTAGTTAATCGTGCCGCGTAGGCGCGCCATCTCGTCCATGGTAATCTCGGCATCTCCATCGCGGCCGACAATGATCATCTCGTCACCATACTCGGCCTCGGGAATCTCATGCGCCGGGTTGGACTGAATGGCGACCATAAACTGGTCCATGCAGATATTGCCCACCTGACGCACACGCTCGCCGCGATACAGCACGTCCATACGATTGGAAAGCGTACGCGAAAGGCCATCGGCATAACCGATCGGAAGGGTGCAGATCTGAACGCGCGTGCGCGGTACGCGGTAGGTAAAGCCGTAGCCCACGCCCTCGCCCATCGCAGGATGCGCCACGCGCGTCACACGCGCGTGGACGCTCATGACGGGATCAAGCTGCATCACGCGGCCACTCAGCTCGCACGGCTGCATGCCATACAAGCCAACGCCGGCGCGGATCATATCAAAATGCATCGAGGGGTCGAGCATCGAGGACGGCGTGTTGGCGCAGTGCACGATACCGCACTCAAAACCCGCATCCTTAATGGCCTGAACGGCCTCGGTAAAGCGCTGGCACTGCAGCTTGTAGTCCCAGCCCGAAGGTTCATCGGCCGTGGCGAAGTGCGTAAATACGCCGTCGCACTGAATACCGCGATGGAAACTGATGCCGCGTACAAAGTCGAGCACCTGCGTGTAGTGAACGCCGATACGATTCATGCCCGTCTCGATGGCGAGATGATACTTGCCCACTTTGCCCGCCGCGACGGCACATTCGCCATACGCAAGAGCAAAGTCAGACGTATAGACCGAGGGCATGATATCAAACTCGAGCAACGTCGGAATGGCCTCGATAGGCGGCTCGCTTAGGATGAGGATGGGTTTCGTAATCCCGCCCTGTCGGAGCTCAACGCCCTCGTTAACCGTCGCCACGGCAAACATGTCGGCACCGGCCGAATACATGATCTTGGCGCACTCAACAGCTCCATGACCATAAGCATCGGCCTTGACCACGCAGCACAGGCGCTGACGTGGATTCAGCAAGTTCTTATAGGCCCTCGTGTTGCGACGGAGCGCCCCGCGGTCGATCTCAACCCAGGACCAGCGCGTCAAATCGGCTTTATTCATGATTAGTCATCCGACCCTTCGTCCATGATTCCCAGATCTTCGAGCGCATCCTTTGCCGCCAGTTCCATGGCAGGACCGATCAAGTCGATAAGATCGGTCGCGATGACGCTCTTCTCACCATACTCCGTCGCCGCGGCAAAACCGGCATAGCTGTGAAGTGCAACGGCGTACGAATACAGTAACTCCCAACGATCCATCTCGTCGCGCATGGTGGCAAGCGTGCCGGCCAAAATACCCGCGAGAACATCACCCGAACCGGCAGTTGCCAGAGAAGCCGGACCCGAGAGTGGCAGCAGCACGCGCTCAACGCCACAGATAGCCGTCGTCGGCCCCTTGGCTATGACCACCAGATTGTCGGAGCCTGCAGCCCAGACAACCTTCTGCGCAGCTGCAATCGCGGTACCAAGGTCGTTCACCTCGTCACCGGCAACCAGACGCGAAAGCTCACGATAGTGCGGCGTCATAACCAACGGCTGCTCGCGACGATACATCTCGGGGTTACTATCAATACCGTCAATGGCAATCTTAGCAAGGCAGTTGAGTGCATCGGCGTCCAAAATAAGCGGTACATCAAGCTCGAGCAAGCCCGAAACCACCTGCATAGCGCCGGCAGACGTCGTCATACCGGGACCGCACAGCACGCAGCTGTACTTCTTTGCGATCTCGCACACCGTCATGCGCGCAGCGGCGCCAAAGGAGCCGCGGGAATCAGACGGAATAGCAAAGACGGGAATCGAAGGAAGTGCCATGCGAATGAGATTGGCGCAGGCATCAGGAGCCGCAACTGCCACGTAACCAGCACCCGCGCGAGCTGCAGACTTGGCCGCCATAATGGCAGCACCAGGATATTGCGCAGATCCGGCGACAATAAGCACAGAGCCACGGGAATACTTATCGATATTCGATGGTAGCGGAGCAAAGTAATCAACTAAGTCACCGGGCTCGACAATCTCGGCGGCGTGGTCAACATCATCGATGACTTCGTCAAGACGGTCGTAAAGATTGCCGCAGATCAAATCGCCAGCATACTCAGGGCCATCAGCGCTATACAGACCAATCTTGGGCGCAATCATCGTCACCGTGCGCTCGGCACGAATGCAGTCGTCATCAACAACGCCCGTCTCGGCATTCAGACCCGAGGGGACATCAATGGATACGACACAATCGGCGCATTCATTGACCGTAGGAATCCAAATGGAGAACGGCGCACGCAGATTCCCGTGGAAACCGGTACCAAAAATGGCATCGACAACAACATCGGCCTTATCGATCAAAACCTCGAGTTCGTCACGCGAGGGGCCGACGCAAACGTGCACATCGCGGCCGGCAGTACGACGAGCAACATGACGTGCCAGAGCAGCAGGAATCTCATCCGGCTCAACCGGAGAAACGATATCGACGTCCACACCCTTATGGCTCAGGATATCGGCGGCAACCCAACCGTCGCCGCCATTATTACCAAAACCGACCAGAACGAGAACCCGATCGGGATTGAGCTTCAAGACCTCGTTGGCGGCAAACTCACCCGCTAGCTCCATAAGCTCGGCCTTCGAAGTCCCTTCGCGTTCGATGATATCCTCGAGACGAACGACTTCTTCGGTACTCAAAACCGGTTTCATCTATGCTCCTAGCGTATCTTGCGAAGCATCGCCCAGGTGCTCCGTCAATGCTGAATTCTGCAGCTGCTCAAGCTCATCTAAAACAGAGCGAGCCTCTTTAAATGTCTGCGCTACGCGTTTCTTGGTACTCACCTTTTCCTCTTTTGGCTTAGGCCGAGCATCTTCGGTAATCGCGATGGCATTCGCAACGGCTAAGTCTCCTGTAAGCGTAATGGAAAGAGCGACCTCAACAACACCCAGCTCTTGAGCGATCTCGAGAGCACGGCCCGAAAGCAGCGCCTTCGGTTTGCCGAGTTTATCACGCGTAACCGAAACATCCTTGCGACCAACGCCTTGACTAAAACCCGTGCCGAGAGCTTTAAGTACCGCCTCGCGCGAAGCAAAGCGGCTGGCATAGTGAGCAGCGGGACGCGATGATGCATCACAATACGCACGCTCTTCTTCGGTAAACACACGCCGAGCAAACGACGGCGTCTTTTCAAGAATTGATTTCATACGGGAAATCTCGACGATATCAACGCCGATACCAGCTTCAGCCATGTTCACCTCCATATCGCACAGACTAAGTTATTGTAGCCCGTTCACAGAAGATGCGACAAACGAGGGTTATAAAACACAGCTACTATGTGAGACAAAAGCCCTTAAACGCAAAAAAGGGGGAGGCCGCGAGGCCTCCCCCTTCTTCAATCTCGATGACGGCTCGG
>CATVTM010000088.1 GCA_958346935.1 uncultured Collinsella sp. | reverse complement strand
CCTTTGGGAAAGTGTGTCCCACTTCGACCGCCCAGAGTGGGATGCACTTTCCGCAAAGCACCTCAACGGGAAACTACGTCCCATTCCAAAGGCAAATTCCGGGACGCATTTTTCGAAAGCCTGCCCATCCGGAAAGCCCGTCCCACTTTGGACGCATCCGGGCACGGAACCATCGACCTATCAGGCCTCCCATCAATAAAGAGGCGTCCTCCCGGACGGCGGGGCACGAAGTTCATCGCGAGTTCCGCACGCAAAGAAGGCCACTTAATGTGGCCTTCGTCTTGCACAGGACTGTAGAGCAGGGGACTTCGTGCCCCGACGCCCGGGAGGACGTTTCATTTAGAAAGATGGACCGACCGCCGTCAGCGATGGGAGCTACTCCCCCAGCACGGCCTTTTTGGCGGCTGCAGCCATGTTGTCCAGATCTTCCTTGGTGGGGTGATCCTTTGCGGCGACCCAGTTATCGAGCAGCATCTTAAAGCGGACATTGTCGGGATCTTGCTCGAGCATGGCCTCGTAGCGCTGCTTGACCGCGGGGCCCATCTTGCCCTGGCACATTGCCCAGCCCGCAAGCTCGGCATCCCCAGCCAAATTGGAAGTTACGCGGTCGATAATCTGCTGATAGTAGCTCTGGTCGGCGCCAAAACCGCAGGTGCCAAACAGGAAGACGCGCTTACCGTGCAAGGCGGAGAGCAACGCCGCGACCGAAGGCGTGCACGCGCCCTTGTCGCACCAAAAACCGACGAGCACCGTATCGGCCGCGCAGGCACCCTGCGCCTCGAGCGCAACTTGATCCGCATCCGCATCGTCGCTCAACGCCGCGGCGTGGATAAACTCAACGCCCGCAGCCTGCAGAGCGCGCTTAATCGCGCCCGAAACCATCCTGGTATTACCGCTCTTGCTGTTAACCACCAAAGAGCATGTCATAGTCACGTTGCTCGTTTCCCCCAAAACTAAAGCCACTAATGCAATTTATTAGAAGCATATCTTAGTACTAAAACCACAGATGTAAACCAACTTCTGCCGATTAGCGACGCAGACGACACCTTGGACGGATTTTGGACCGCGTGTACTTGGATTAATGCCGCCGCAAAGTGCTTCACAGATGGCCAAAAGGTGGTTTCCGAAACTTCGCCAAATTGCATCACGCGATATCATCAATTTGTTTCACAAGACATCGTCAAATTGTGTCACAGATTGTCGTTAAAATGTTTCACGCGCTGGTAGAATACTATATAACATGACGGCTCTATGATTGGCGAGGAATTCTATGAATGGATATATGGATAGATGTATCGATCGTTCAATCGAACGCGATCTTGGCATTTTTGGTGCCGTACTCATTCAGGGACCGAAGTGGTGCGGAAAAACGACTACGGCCCAGCGATTCGCCGAATCATCGCTGTCCCTCTCCGACCCAGCCGGAGACTTTGCCGCGTTGCAGCTTGCCAAGATCGACCCGGCTCAAGCGATAGTCGGCGCAACACCGAGGCTCATCGATGAGTGGCAGGAAGAGCCGAAACTGTGGGACGCAATACGTTTTGAATGCGATCGTAGGGCTGGTGAGCCAGGGCAGTTTTTGCTTACGGGGTCAGCAACGCCAAATGATGCCGACCAACCGATGCACAGCGGCATCGGGCGCATATCACGCTTGCGCATGGAAACAATGACTCTGGCCGAACTCGGAGTTTCCACAAGGGCGGTCTCGCTCGAATCACTGCTTAACGGATGCGCCATCAAAGCGGCACTTGGATCCATCAACGGCATCGCCGGCATCGCCGATTTGCTATGTCGTGGCGGTTGGCCTCAGGCGGTTGGCAAGCCGACTGCCGATGCAATGCGAATATCCGCTGCCTACATCGATGGCGTCTGCGAATCGGACGTTTCGAAGGTTGACGGCGTGAAGCGTGACCCGGAGAAAGTCAGGGCCCTTCTGTCTTCGCTTGCGCGCAACGAATCCACTCTTGCCGGCGAAAAGTCTCTTGAGAAAGACCTCGGCGGTGATGTATCGAGAAGTACGCTGAGGCGCTATACAGATGCTTTGCGTAGGATACACATCGTCGACGATATCCCGGCTTGGCATCCGGCGCTCAGGTCGCCGGTAAAGCTGCGGCAAAGTGCGAAAAGGCACCTCGCCGACCCTTCGCTTGCCGTCGCGCTGCTCGGAGCAAATCCGGAGTCATTGGCATCCGACCCGAAGACGCTGGGGCTGCTCTTCGAATCCCTCGTCCTGCACGACCTTAAGGTCTATGCCGCCGCAAATGACTCATCGGTGTCCCACTACCACGACGCCGACGATCTCGAGGTCGACGCCGTCATACACAGGCGCGATGGAACTTGGATTGCCGTGGAAGTAAAACTCGGAAGCCCGCAGATCCCCGAGGCATCTGCAAACCTGCTTCGACTCGAGCGCAAGCTGGTCGAACGCGGCGAGAGGCCTCCCGCGGCCAAACTCATCGTCATCGGGTTCGGCATGCCGGTCCACACAACGCCCGAGGGCATCATCGTTGCCCCCGTTGACACGCTCGCGCCCTAGCGCTGCGTTATACGTCCCGCGTCTTGCTTACTGGGCGAATTGGCTGCGGTAGAGCTCGGCGTAGAAGCCGCCTGCCGCGAGCAGTTCGTCGTGCGTGCCGCGCTCGATAATCTCGCCGTCGCGCATCACTAGGATGCAGTCGGCATTGCGGATCGTCGACAGGCGGTGCGCCACGACAAAGCTCGTGCGGCCGGCCATGAGCTCGTCAAATGCCGCCTGCACCTGCAGCTCGGTACGTGTATCGATGCTCGACGTTGCCTCGTCCAGCAGCAGAATCGCCGGATCGGTGAGCATGACGCGCGCGATGCACAGCAGCTGCTTTTGACCCTGGCTAAACGTGCCGCCGTCCTCGCCGATCACCGTGTCGTAGCCGTCGGGAAGCTGCACGATAAACTTGTGCGCATGCGCGCGCTTGGCGGCCTCGATGATCTGCTCGCGCGTGGCGTCGGGGCAACCGTAGGCGATATTCTGGGCCACCGTGCCCTCAAACAGCCAGGTGTCCTGCAGCACCATTCCAAAGGCGCGGCGCAGGCTCTCACGCGTGTAGTCGCGCGAGGAATGCCCGTCGACCACGATGCGCCCGGCATCGATATCGTAAAAGCGCAGCAGCAGGTTGATAAGCGTCGTCTTGCCGCAGCCCGTGGGGCCGACGAGGGCAAAGCGCATGCCGGGCTTGGCGTCGATGCAGATGTCCCGCAGCAGTTTGCGGTCGGGCACGTAGCTAAAGTCCACATGCTCAAAGACGACCTCGCCCTTCGGGGCAGTGAGCTCAACGGCATCTGCGGCGTCGGGCTCCTGCTCGCGCGCATCGAGCAGCGCAAACATGCGGCGCGCCGAGGCGTACGCGGTCTGGATCTGCGTGATGACGTTGGTGACTTCGTTGAACGGCTTGGTGTACTGGTTGGCGTAGGACAGGAAGATCTGCACGCCGCCCACCGTGAGTGCCGCGGGCACCCCCGTGATCACGCCCACGCAGCCGATCACGGCTACCACGGCATAGATGATGTTGTTGATAAAGCGCGTGCCGGGATTGGAGAGCGAACCCATAAACTGCGCGCGCTCGCCCGCCGTGTAGAGCTCGGCGTTGAAGGCATCGAAGCGCTGCTGAGCGCGCGAGCCATAGGCAAAGGCGTCCACGAGCTTTTGCTCGCCCACGTATTCCTCGATATGGCCGCCCAGTTGGCCCTGAATGCGCTGCTGAGCCGTAAAGCTCTTGTTGGAGAGCTTGGCAATAGCACCGGCTGCAAAAATGGAAAGCGGCGTGACGAGTACCACCACGAGCGTCATGGTCAGGTTAATGGAGAGCATAAACGCGAGCGTGCCCACGATGGTGATAACGCCGGTGAAAAGCTGGGTAAAGCCCTGCAGCAGACCATCGCCCACCTGGTCGATGTCGTTGACCACGCGACTCATAAGGTCGCCATGGGCATGACTGTCGATAAAGCTGAGCGGCATGCGACTGAGCTTGTCGCTCGCCTCCACGCGCATGTCGCGCACCGTCTCGTAGGACAGGCGGTTGACGCAATAGCCCTGCAGCCACTGGAAGGCCGCGGCACCAACCACGACGATCGCGAGCCTGGTGACGAGCGGCAACAGCGCGTCAAAGTCCACCCGTCCGGCGGCAACGATAAGGTCGATGCCCTCGCCGATGAGGATGGGCGTGTAGAGCTGCAAGATCACCGAGATGGCTGCGCTCACAAACGACGCCGCAAACGAAATGCGGTGTGGACGAACGTAGCCCATCAGACGGTGGGTCACCGCACCCACAGGATAACGCTCGGGGTCGCCGGGCTGGCGCGGACCGTCGCCCAGGTCGTTGAGCTTGTCGTTGCCGGACACGTTGGCCGTCATCGTGGCGACCGAACCGGAAGAAGTATACGGATTCATTTAGCAGCCCTCCTTTGCGCAGGTGGATGCCGGGGCGGAGTCCGAAGCGGGCGCCGCGCTCCCCTGCTGGCCCTCGAGCTCCTCGCGGCGCAGCTGCGACTGGCAAATCTCGCGGTAGAGCTGGCAGGTCGCGTACAGCTCATCGTGCGTGCCCAGGCCCGCGACCGAGCCGTGATCGAGCACGCAGATTATGTCGGCATCGCGCACGGTTGAAACGCGTTGGCTCACGATCACCGTCGTCAGCGGCAACCCGCCCTCGGCGGCACCGCGCACACTGCGCTCGCGGTTGGCACGGCGAAGCGCCGCGTCAGTCTTAAAGTCGAGCGCCGATGCGGAATCATCCATGATCAGGATCTGCGGCGAGCCCACCAGAGCACGCGCAATGGTCAGGCGCTGGCGCTGACCGCCGCTGAAGTTCTTGCCGCCCGCCTCGACCGGGGCGTCGAGCCCCCGCGGCTTGTTGCGCACGAACTCGCTTGCCTGCGCCATGTCGAGTGCCGCCCAGAGCTCCTCGTCGGTCGCGGCTTCATCGCGCCAGGTCAGGTTGCTGCGAATGGTGCCGCTCACCAGCGACGCGCGCTGCGGGACGGTCGCGACCACGTGGCGCAGCTGATCGAGCGGCCAGGCGCGCACATCGGCACCCATCACGCTCACGCTGCCGACGCCCGCGTCGTACAGGCGCGGGATGAGCGAAACGAGCGTGGACTTGCCGCTGCCTGTGCCGCCGATAATGCCGAGCGTTTTGCCCAGCGGCAACTCCAGAGTCACATCGTTGACAGCATTGGCCGCGCCGGCGCCAAACGAGAAGCTCGCATGGTCAAAGCTCAGCGCAGGAACGGGAGCGACATTGCCCGGCTCGGGCAGTGCGACCGTCTCGTTGTCCTCGTCGGTGATGCTCGGCATGCAATTGAGCACCTCGTTGATGCGCGACGCGCTGGCGCTCGCCTTGGTAAAGACCACAACCAGGTTGGCGACGTACACGATGGAGGTGAGCGTCTGCGTCATGTAGTTCACAAACGCCATGACCTGGCCCTGCGTGAGCTCGCCCACGTTGACCTGGATACCGCCCACCCACAGGATGGCGCACACGCCCAGGTTCATCACAAGAAACGTGACGGGGTTGAGAATCGACGAGAGCTTGCCCACCGCGATTGCGACATGTGCTTGGTCATCGGCAGCCTGAGCAAAACGCTCGCGCTCGTGATCCTCGCGCACAAACGCGCGGACCACACGGGCGCCCGAAAGCCCCTCGCGGCAAATAAGCGCGATGCGATCGAGCTTGGCCTGCAACTGCTTGTAGTAGGGAATGCAGCACGCCATGACAAACCAAAACACCAGGCCGATGGCGGGCGTGCAGATCAAAAAGATAATGCCGAGCTTAAGGTCGATGGCAAGGGCCGCAACCATGGAGCCCACCGCCAGGAAAGGCCAGCGGATGAGCATGCGCACGCCCAGCGCCACGGCGAGCTGGACTTGGTTGACGTCGTTGGTGATGCGCGTGATGAGCGACGGCGTACCAAAGCGATCGAGCTCGGCATAGCTCAGCTTGTTGATATGCTCATAGAGCGCGCCGCGAATATCGGTGCCCATGCCCTGTGAGGTGAGCGCCGCCATCTTTTGGCAAACGAGCGTAAACGAGATGCCGATCACGGCCATGGCGGCAAGTAGCATGCCGTAGTGGATAACGGCGCTCACGTCGTGCGAGCCGATGCCCTTGTCGATCATCTGGGCAATCACGAGCGGCGTCAGCAGGTCAAAGATCACTTCGATCAACTTGCACGCAGGGCCGATCACCATATATCGGCGAAACTTACCGCCAAAACGCCTGAGCAGCTCAATCATAAAAAGGCGCTCCCTATCATCATTCACACTCAATTCGAACCATGATAGTACGGTGGGCCCAAAAGACGAGTAAACAGCTCGTTATTTCTGGCGAGATTCAAGAGCGGGTTAATCGCCTGATATACTTACATTAGTGCTACCAAGTGAGTCGCCAACCCTTGAAATGAGGTGCCGAGATGAACGACATTCTCGCAAGAAGAGCAAGACGAGCAACCATGGGCATCGCCCTTTCCCTGGCACTTGCCGCGGGAATCGCCCCCGTAACGGCGATCGCGGCAGAAGCCAGCGCTCCCATCGATGCAGTTGCCCTGCAGTCGGAAGATGCGGCCGCCGCAAAAGAAAAAGCGCATGCGGCCATGCAGGAAGCGCTCAAAAAACTCAAAGCAGCGGAGGACGCCGCAAGTCCCGAGAGAATTGCGGGAATCAATAATATGATTGCCAGTGATCAAGAGCTCCGCGACATTATGCTGGCGCATGCCGCCGAATGTAGGGAACTCCTTCCTGCCATGCAAGCGAACGTCGATGCAGCCCAAGCCAAATACGACGAGGCCAGCAACCTGGTAAGCAGCCTTCAGGCAAAATTAGAGGCACTTAAGGCACTCGGCGACGAGGCGCCCAGCGAAGCTATTAAACAGTTGCGCTCCGAAATCATGGCGGCAAAATTGCAAGAAGAGTCTTGCAAAACGACGCTTGACAGCTACAAACGCCGCCTCGAAAGCCAGGAAAGACAGGTTCAGAGATTCGAAAGTGCGGCGGAGGAAGTCAAAGCCCACATCGACGAGGAAACAGCCAAGCGAGATGCGCTCCTCGACAATTTGAAAAAAGCGCAAACGGCCTATGACGACGCCTGCAAGGCATACGAAGAGGCGAAAGCCGCAGCAGACAAGGCCACCTCGCCCGAGATAACGAAACCCACCGAGACGACGCCTCCCTCCGGCTCGGCGCAACCGGCCGAGACGGCACAGCCCGCCGGCTCGCCCGCGACCGGCAAAGACGCCGCACCGAGCCCCTCCAAGCAGGCGAACTCGAGCAACGGCAAGCAGGCGAATGCGACCGCCGACAAGCTCGCAAACACCGGCGACACAACGCCGAGCGCAATCGCACTAGCAGGAATCGCCGCCATGGGACTCGGAATAACCGCCACAGCCACCCGCCGCATCAAGAACTCAAAATAGCCTCCGACCCTTGAAATGAGGTGCCGAGATGAACGACATTCTCGCAAGAAGAGCAAGACGA
>CATVTM010000087.1 GCA_958346935.1 uncultured Collinsella sp. | reverse complement strand
TCTTCCACCGAAAACCCCTAACACTAGAAACTATTTTCGGTGAAAGATGATACCCCCATACGCGGGCCTCATACAGTGGGCAATATAAAGAGCGCATAAAGACTTAAAATCATTCAATTGCTGAAGCGTTTTAAAGAACTATCATGCACGCGGTTAGGCGAGGGGTTGTCACCACCATGACGACTGGGACTCATATAATCGCCACGTGCGATGCTCCAACTTCCCGCAAGGAGACACCTTACATAAAGGGGGATGGAGTCATGGCATTTGACTTCACGGGCAAGACCGCGATCGTTACCGGTGGCACTCAGGGCATTGGCCTCGAGATTGCCAAGGGTATCGTTGCGGGCGGCGGACACGTCGCGCTCATCGCAAGGAACGCTGCTAAGGGCGAGGCCGCTGTGGCCGAGCTTGGCGAGGGCAACAAGTTCTATCAGCTCGATGTCGCCGATGCACCCAAGGCGCGCGAGACCGTCGAGCAGATTTTCACCGATCTGCCGCAGACCAACATCCTGATTAACTGCGCTGGCGTCATCAGCACCAAGAAGTTCGACGAGATCGATGACACCGAGTGGCGCCGTACCATCGACATCAACCTCAACGGCACCTTTACCATGATGAACGCCGTGTACCCGCACTTTAAGGCGGCCCATGCCGGCACTATCGTCAACGTGAGCTCTGTTGCTGGCAAGATCGGCGGCGGCCTGCTCGGCACCGCGGCTTACGCGAGCTCCAAGGCCGGTGTTAACGGTCTAACCAAGGCAGTCGCCAAGGAAGGCGGCAAGTTTGGCGTTCGCTGCAACGCTGTATGCCCGTCGCTCACGCTTACCGATATGACCTCGATCCTCTCTGACGAGAACTCTCAGCGCATCATCAACGGTATTCCTCTGGGCCGCGCCGCCCAGGCCAGCGAGCCTGCGCAGATGGTGCTGTTCTTCGCTTCCGACCTCGCCAGCTTCGTGAACGGCGAGATCGGTGACTGCGACGGTGGCATCGTTCTGGACGGGTAATACTCCGCGACGATTATTCGGCGACGGCTCCTGCGACTCGGGACCGTCGCCTTCTTTCTGATATAGGCGCATGCGGCTACGATTCGCATGCATCCAAAGGAGATATATATGAGTGAATCGACTGCGGTGGAGGCGCCGGCGGCAAAGGAGCCGTTCTTTAAGATGTCCTCCATCCCGGGCGCCAATATCTTGGTGCCGCTTCTGTTGGGCTGTCTGCTCAACACGCTATTCCCCGACCTGTTCAAAACGCTCGGCAGCTTTACGCTTGGCATGACCCAGCAGGGCGCTGGCCCGCTCGTGGGCGCTTTTTTGCTCATCGTCGGTACGACGATTTCGTTTAAGAGCGCTCCTGCCGCCGCTGCCCGCGGCGCCATCATCATCGCCGTCAAGCAGATCGTGGTCGTTGCCATGTCGCTGCTCATCCTTTATGTGTTCAACGACAACTTGTTTGGCATCTCTGCCATGGTGATGCTGGCGGCTTGCACCGGCGCCAACAACGCTATGTACGCTGGGCTGATGGGTACCATGGGCAACGAGGCTGAGCGTGGCGCTGTCGCCATCACCACGCTGGTTGTCGGCCCTCCGGTCACGATGATCGTGCTCGGCGCTGCCGGCCAGGCCCCGATCGGCTGGTCGCTCGTGGGCGCCATTCTGCCGATCGTCGTCGGCATTATTCTGGGTAACCTGTTCCCCAGCTTTAAGAAGATGATGGCACCGGCACTTTCCGCCATCATCGTGCTCGTCTTCTTTGCCATGGGCTCGACCATGACTTTTGGCCAGCTTATCAACGGCGGTCTTCCCGGCATCCTGCTCGGCGTGATCTGCTCGGTGATCTTTGCAATTCCCGTCATCGCGGTCGATAAGCTCACGGGTGGTACGGGTGTCGCAGGTGCGGCCATTTCGAGCTGCGCCGGAGCCAATGTGGCCACGCCTGCTGCCATGGCAAGCGTCAACGGGGCCATGTACGGCGGTGCGGTGCTCGCGACGGCTACGGCACAGGTTGCTGCCTGCGCAATCGTTACGGCTATTTTGACCCCGCTGGTCACCAGCTGGTGCTACAAGCATTTTGAGGGCCAGGGCAACGGCGATAGCAAGGCAACGACCGACAAGGCCGCCGCAGCCGCCTAATGCCAAGCGGTAATCAAAGCTAAAAACTAGCTACACCACAGGGCGGCCACGGGGGATCCCGTGGCCGCCCTGCAGTTTCTGTAGGGTCTCTGGGACACTTTACCCTGCTAAAGCTGGCATAACAGCTAGAGCGAAGGTCGTACAAAGGCAAGGAAAAATACCAAACAAATCGGTGAACGGTAGTTGTTTGCGCTCGCATTTCCTGCGGGTTTGTAAAAAACGCCATTATGATATAAAAAAAGAAACATATAATAGCCCAGATGGAGAGGGTCGCTATGTTATCCTTCTCAGACGGGTGAAATCTTGGGTTTTGGGTTGTAGTTCCAAGGTGGACAGACGTTTTCCCTGCACCAACGTGTGGTGAAGAACGGAAGAAGCCGGTAGTGCAAGCCGAACATTCAAGAATTCAATAAGCAGCGGTGTGAGAGAGCGCCGCATTACACGTAACTAGGAGCGTGGTTACACAATGCAGGAGGCATGGGAAGGCTTCAAGGAAGGCATCTGGACGGGAGAGGTTGACGTCCGAGACTTCATCCAGAAGAACTACACCCCCTACGAGGGCGACGAGTCGTTCCTCGCCGGCCCGACCGAGCGTACCAAGGAGCTGTGGGGCGAGGTTCTCGACCTGCTGCTCAAGGAGCGCGAGCAGGGCGGCGTCCTCGATATGGACACCAAGACCGTCACGGGTATCGTGAGCCACCCCGCTGGCTACATCGATAACGCCCATCGCGACAAGGAGACCATCGTCGGCCTCCAGACCGACAAGCCGCTCAAGCGCGCGCTGCACGTCAACGGTGGTATCCGCATCGCTTGCCAGGCTGCCAGCCAGCACGGCTACAAGGTCGACGAGAACGTTGTCGAGCGCTACACCTTCGAGCGCAAGACCCACAACGCCGGCGTCTTCGATGTTTACACCCCCGAGATGCGTGCTTGCCGCTCGGCTCACATCATCACCGGTCTGCCCGATGGCTATGGCCGCGGCCGCATCATCGGCGACTACCGTCGTGTTGCCCTGTACGGCGTCGACTACCTGATCAAGGACAAGGAGGCCCAGAAGGCTTCCACCCCGACGGTCATGACCGCCGACAACATCCGCGACCGTGAGGAGCTGCAGGAGCAGATCCGCGCCCTCGGCGAGCTCAAGATGATGGCCGAGACCTATGGTTTCGATATTTCCAACCCTGCTACCAACACGCAGGAGGCCATCCAGTGGATGTACTTCGCCTACCTCGCTGCCGTCAAGGAGCAGAACGGCGCCGCTATGTCCATCGGCCGTACCTCCACGTTCATTGACATCTACGCTGAGCGCGACCTTGCCAACGGCACCTTCACCGAGGAGCAGATTCAGGAGTTCGTGGATCACTTCATCATGAAGCTCCGCATGGTCAAGTTTGCCCGTACCCCCGAGTACCAGGCCCTGTTCACCGGCGACCCGCAGTGGGTCACCGAGTCCATCGGCGGCATGGGTGTTGACGGCCGTACGCTCGTTACCAAGATGAGCTACCGCTACCTGCACACGCTCGAGAACATGGGCACCAGCCCCGAGCCCAACATGACCGTTCTGTGGTCGACCCGTCTGCCCGAGAACTTCAAGAAGTTCTGCGCCAAGACTTCTGTCGCCAGCTCCTCGATCCAGTACGAGAACGACGACCTCATGCGCGTTTACCACGGCGACGACTACGGCATCGCCTGCTGCGTGTCCTCCATGCGCATCGGCAAGGAGATGCAGTTCTTCGGCGCCCGCGCCAACCTGGCCAAGTGCCTGCTCTACGCGCTCAACGGCGGTGTTGACGAGGTCTCCAAGAAGCAGGTCGGCCCCAAGTATCGCGCCGTCGAGGGCGATACGCTCGATTACGACGACGTTGTGGCCAAGTACAACGACATGATGAAGTGGCTCGCTGGCGTGTACGTCAACTCGCTGAACATCATTCACTACATGCACGACAAGTATTGCTACGAGCGCATCCAGATGGCTCTGCACGACAAGCACGTGCACCGCTGGTTCGCTACGGGCATCGCTGGCCTTTCCGTCGTGGCTGACTCCCTGTCCGCCATCAAGTACGCCAAGGTCCACCCCGTCCGTGATGAGAACGGCATCATCGTCGACTTCGAGACCGAGGGCGAGTTCCCCAAGTACGGTAACGACGACGACCGCGTCGACCAGATCGCTCACGACGTTGTGCACCAGTTCATGGAGTACATCCGCATGAACGACACCTACCGCAACTCCGTGCCCACGACCTCGGTTCTGACCATTACCTCCAACGTCGTGTACGGTAAGAAGACCGGTTCCACGCCTGACGGCCGCAAGGCTGGCCAGCCGTTCGCCCCGGGTGCTAACCCCATGCACAAGCGCGATAGCCACGGCGCCATCGCTTCGCTGTCTTCGGTTTCTAAGCTCCCGTTCCGTGATGCTCAGGACGGCATCTCCAACACCTTCTCCATTATCCCGAGTGCGCTCGGCAAGGAGGATCAGGTGTTCTTTGGCGATATCGACCTTGATCAGCTGGGCGAGTAACTATTGTTAGTGCTATACTAACAATAACGATTACTGATTAGCGCGCCGGTTTCGGCCGGCGCCTATCGATCGAAGGAGACACATTATGAAGGTTTCTGAAGTTTCCGAGACTCAGGCCGATAACCTGGTCCACATGCTCGACGCTTACGCCGAGAAGGGTGGCCATCACCTGAACATCAACGTCTTCAACCGTGAGACGTTGCTCGATGCTCAGGCTCACCCCGAGAAGTACCCGCAGCTGACCATCCGCGTTTCCGGCTATGCCGTGAACTTCCACACGCTCACCAAGGAGCAGCAGGACGAGGTCATTTCGCGTACCTTCCACGACAAGTTCTAAAGGGGTTTAACTCCCGCAGGATCGCGAGGGCGTAATGGGCTTCCCCCAGAACGTCCTCGGACATGCAAAGAGGTCCCGCTGCGCGCTTCGCGCTGCGGGACCTCTTTGCGTCCTGCGGAATGTTCTGGGGGAAGCCCATTACGCCCTCGCGGGGATCCTGTGTAGTCACCCTTTAGGCGGAACTCTCCTAATGGTTTGGTGCATAAACACTTCCTTGGTGGCGTTACCGTTTATCGCGTATAGCTACCGTTTGCGGAGTAAGTAACACTTCTTAATAAACCGTGTAGAATCTCTGATAAGCACGGAGTTTTCCAGGGAGACGCTGTCCTTTGTTATGTGCAAAGGGCGGCGTCTTTCTGGCGCTTACATGCCGTTGCACAACAGTGCGGCAGCAGCGTGTCGAACAGTGAACATGTCAACGACTAGATTGGTAGTGATGGTAATGGGCAAGTACGTAATCGTGGTCGAGTCAGGCTCGGATGTGACGCCAGAGCTTTGTGAGCGCTACGGTATCGTGCGCGTGCCTATGCATGTCACGATTGGTGACGAGACCGTCGAGGACGGCTCGATCGATCCGCTCGAGATTTATTCGCGCTGCAACGAGTTTGGCGTTATGCCCAAGACCAGTGGCTGCGCGCCTGCGGATTTTGCTCACGTGTACGACCGTATCCATGCCGAGCAGCCCGATGCGACCATTCTGCATCTTGCGTACTCCGAGGCCACGACCTGCTCGCATCAGTCCTCTAAGATTGCAGCTAAGGGCCGCGACTACGTGTTCTCCATGGACACGCGCTTTGTCTCGGTGGGCCAGTCGCTCGTCGTCGTCGAGACCGCCAAATACATCGAGGCTCACCCCGATGCCACCGTCGACGAGATTTTTGCTTTTACGAATTCCGTCATGGACCGTGTGCTTCTGGGTTTTGTTCCTACCGACCTAGCCTTCCTTAAGGCGGGCGGTCGTCTGTCCAACGTGGCATTCCTTGGCGCCCACCTGCTCAAGATTAAGCCCTGCATTGAGGTGACGGGCGGCAAGTTCGTGGCGACCAAGAAGTTCCGCGGCTCTATGCTCAAATGCGCCCGTGCCTTTATTGACCACATGGTTGCGAAGGGCGAGATCGACTATTCGCACATTGGCCTGGCGTATTCGGTGGGCCTTTCCCAGGAGCTGCGCGACGACATGGAAGTCTATGCGCACGACCTGGGCTTTAAGGACGTTACCTGGACTCAGGTCGGCGGCGTGATCTCGAGCCATTGCGGCCCGACCGCCTTTGGCGCGGTGCTCACACTCAAGGCGTAAAGCCTGGCGTCTATCGATTTCTATTGCCTTGACGGCGGGCGGGTTGCGACAACCTTCCCGTCGCTTTTGCATGGGGCCAAATAGGACAATCCAATTGACCGCTAAACCGTTTCGCCATCAAGCATATAGGCTAGAATGACTCTGGCATTTATGTAGCTAAAACCAATGAGAGGCAAGGTAGCGGGAATGGCTGAGATGACGCTCGAGGGTGTGGACGCTCGTCCTGAGGACTCCGCGTTTGCCCTGGGCCGCGTGCATTCGATTGAGACGATGGGAACGGTCGATGGACCCGGCATCCGCTTTGTGGTGTTTGTTCAGGGCTGCCCCATGCGCTGTGCGTATTGCCACAACCCCGACACCTGGTCGGTTAACGGCGGCACCATGGTGACCGTCGAGCACCTGATGGACGAGTTCCAGAGCAACCATGAGTTTTACCGCAGCGGCGGTATTACGGTGTCCGGCGGCGAGCCGCTCCTGCAGCCCGCGTTTTTAGCCGACCTGTTCCGCGCCATGCACAATAACCCCGATGGTCGCGTGCATACCTGCTTGGATAGCTGCGGCTATGCGTTCGATCCCGCGCATCCCGAGAAGTTCGATGCCGTACTCAACGAGACCGACATGGTGCTGCTTGACATTAAACACGCCGATCCCGTCGAGCATAAAAAGCTGACCGGTTGCGATCCCGCACGCATTCTGGCGTTTGGTGATGAGCTCGCGCGTCGCAAGATTAAGGTCGTTATCCGCCATGTGGTGGTGCCGGGTATCACCGATACGGTTGAGGAGTGCGAGGCGCTCGGTCGTCTAATCGCCCCGTGGCATAACGTGGTTGGCCTGGAGATGCTGCCGTATCACACGATGGGTGTCGTCAAGTATGAGCAACTGGGCATTCCCTATAAGCTCGAGGGCGTTCCACAGATGGATGCCGCGCGCATGCCCGAGCTGCGCAACGCCGTCATGACGGGCATGAAAAAGCGCCGCGCGGAACTCAAAAACGCCATCGGCTAGCGAGCCATTTTCGCTCCCCAAGGGCACTCATTGGGGACAGACTTAAATGAGTGCCCCTGGGCGCCAAGTTGATTGCCAAAGAGCCCCGTCAAGTTGCGGTGGAATAGTTCTTGTTTTTCGGCTTATGCCGCCCAAATAGGAACTATTCCACCGCAACTGCGTTTTGGGCGGAGATGCGCAACAGAATCGTGCCATTTGGATAAATACGCTTGTGGTTTCTTTAAA
>CATVTM010000086.1 GCA_958346935.1 uncultured Collinsella sp. | reverse complement strand
ACGGCGAGTTAGCCGGCAGGTCGGCATGTCAATCCTGGTCTAACAGAGCCTTAAAGTATCTCTTCGATCTGAAAATATCTTTTGCCTCGTCAACATTAAGTGCTGACTTTTGTATCAACTCGATTGTTAATTGAACATTCGAACTAAACGAATCCTTTGATTCCCGATACCTTTTACAGCACTCTTCGACATGTCTAAAAGATAGGAGGTCATCGTAAAATTCCACGTTTAAGTCAACGATGTCAACTTTATATTGTTCAACCTCTTGAAGATATGACTTCAAAACAGGCAAGGCAAGATACGGCCCCACTGGACTCCATCCTGGGGGAAATACTAAAAGCGTTTTAGGCATATCAACGTCACATCTTTCGCAAATAATTCAATTGAAACACAACTACCATCATAATTGAAAATACACCAAGTCCTGTAACGAGAATTGAGAACATCGCGATGCTCGTGAACAGCGAAACAAGGAGTGTTGAAATAACAACAGCAACCGATTGCAAAGACTCCCTAATTGAAAACAGGCTTATCGATTCAGATTCGTCTCTCGCCAAATCCTGCAGCGATGTTATGAGAAGCACATCTTGAATGGCGTTTCCGGCACCGACGATAAAAAGGAAAATAAACGATATCCCAGACGCATAGCGATAGCCAAACGCCAGATACGCACCGAGCGCAAGATACGTCACAAAACAATATGATTTAACGCAATCGGAACCACTAATTAAACGACCATATATTGTATTTCCGAACAACAGTCCGATTGTAAGACTACTCTGAAGGAATCCGTATTGTATCGATGACGAGTCAAATTGCAATTGCGCAATAGCTGGCAAAAGAGAATTCAGAGAGCCGAATGCCACGCCACTAGAAATATCGATTAATAGGAAACCAATTGCCAAGTGCTTCGCGCTAAGATCACTAAATGCAGTCCTGTTTTTTTCATTTTTGCTTATCCCCTCTTTATCATTAACCTCGATAACCGACGGAACATCTCGCAGCAACCAGAACGACGCGGCAAAAGAAAGCGCGTCTAATGCAAGAACAGCCTCCGCCCCAAATTGAGCGACAACAAAACCGCCGGCAACTGGCCCCAGAACCATCATCAAATTCTGCAGAAACCCAAACGAATTATTAATTACGTCGCGATTGATACTATTCGTATTGGCTCTTAACAACGAGTAAAAGCAGGGCATTTCAACCGTTCGACAAAGCGATACCGCGCACGTAATAGCAAACATACTCCATTTACTATCAACAAAAATATAGCAAACGAATAATCCCGCGCGAATTAAGTCTGCCAATCTCATGGCCTGCAGTGTCCCGATACCCATCTTCTGAGGCAGCTGCGCGAGCGCAACTGAAAACAGAGAGGGGGCAAATCTGCAGCAGACCATCAAAGCAGTTGCAGAAACATCGTGAGTTACCTCGTAAATCAGCATTGGCAAAGCAATATTCGCACACCAATTGCCTATTTCGCTTATCCCTCTAGCAATATATAAGACCCGAACCGGACGGCTAGCTCTCAATACCGTGAACATCACGATTAACCTCGTATTTCAGGCCTCGCTCATCCCTTAATAGGAATCCATAATCAACCAAGTACCGCCTCAACACGGCATAATCAGGATAGAGCTGTGACAGCACACGATTAACCTGAAGCTCCGTATAACTTGTATTTAATTCAAAGAAAGAGACGGCCCATAGCAGCATGATTCTTTTATAGCTTTCCTTTTTTGGAATTGAAACCAGCTCGCCATTCTTGAGAAATCGTTTTTTAAAGTCTATTAGCTCATCCATTCACATCCTCCATTTCATACGCATCTAATACTAAAAATGCATACGCTTTAGGTCATCGCATTCGACTTCTATATTCGAACTAAACTCGAACTAATCTAAATGATTTGCTCAAACACTCTTCGAAAGCTCGTTTTTCACTCTGAGTAAAATGCCCTTCCCAGTCAGTCCACGAACAGGAAGGCAACTCACAACGAGCGGAGTCGAAGCCCTCTGCCGTCGGTCGTTCAAAATGCACGATAACCTTTTCGATATCCCCATCTGTTATCAGGTCAGAATGAACGACCTCGGTACCGTCTTCGAATGTCATATACCGGTACATCACGTAAACCACCTCACAATCGTAAATCCAGTTTAGCATCAAGCTATTGCACCAAAGACAGCAAGCCCCCCCCTTGATGAGTTGATGGTATCTGTTAAATGTCACGTACGATTCACATCTGGTGGGTACCCTGATGGCTACATGAAACGAAGCAGATTTACACCGGGAGGACCCCGTATGACAACCAAGTACACCGACGCGCCGCGCACGCGCGTCATGACGCCGGCATCGCTCAACAACGGCGTGCACGAGAACCATTCCATCGGACAGACCATGGCCATCGCGCCCAAAAAGGGCCTGTTCGATGACATTTCCATTCCCCAGATCATCGCCGGCGCCGCAGCCGCCGCCACAAGCGTCGCGCTTGCCTCCAAGATTGGTATCGCTGGTTCAGTAATTGGTGCCGCCGTGAGCTCGGTCATCACCGTTGTGTCCTCGCAGGTCTACCGCCACTTTATCTCTGCCAGCGCCGAAGCAATCAAGGGCACGCATGCCGCTGTCGACTACCCTGCCGGCGCCTACGAGCCCGTTGAGCCCGATGTCGAGGAGCACCTAGGTGGCGCCGCGACCACGCAGGAAATGCGCCAGGTTGCGGGACGCGCGACCACGGCGCGCGTCGCCCCTAACAGCCTGCGCGCCAAGGCCGCGGCAGAGCGCAGCCAGACGCAAAAGAAGGTCATTGTCTTCTCGATCGCCATCGCCATCGTCGCGGTCATCGCCTGCGCCGGCGCCATCCTTATCACCACCGCCGGTGAGGGTCTGGGCGAGCGCCCCGAACCAATCCTTTCGTCGCGCACGATCGAGAGCGATGCAAATGGCAACACCCAGTCGCAAGATCAGCAGGCACAGGCGGACGGCACGCAAGACAGTTCTACCTCTGCCGATTCGTCCTCGAACACCCAAAACCAATCGCAAGGCACCGATTCCTCTACGGCCAACAGTGGCACGCCGTCCGGCACGACCGACTCAAGCCAAACGACTGACGGTTCGCAGCCGAGCACGGGCGGCCAGACGAGCGACACCACGTCGGGAACGGGCACAGCAGACAGCAACAACAGCAATTCGAGTGGCACCACATCGGGCACGACATCTGACAGTTCAAGCCAAGGCACGACATCGGGCAACTAGGCGCTGCATCCCCAGATAGGCAACCTGTACAACGGGCGCGAACCGGCAACGGTCGCGCCCGTTTGCCTTGGGCGCCGAGGTAGCAAGCCCCGCGCGATGGTAAGATGCTTTGGTGTGTAAAGAGGAGATTTGCCATGAGCAAGACAATAGTTAGGCCCACGCTTTCGCTGGGCAACCACATCTATCTGTATCGCCTGCTGCGCGATGCAATCGGATGCGGCAAGCAAACGTTTATGACGCAGGTCGAGGAGGCACTCGCCGCTGGTGACATGGCCGCTTATGACCTGGGCTTCGAGACCACGCGCGAGCTGCTCGAGGAGCTCGACGACTGCATTAAGCTGACCGTCTTTAAGGGCGGTCGCCTGTATGCCACGGTCATCGCCAACGAGGCCTGGGATGCCGCCCTTGCCAAGGGCGAGGACAAGCCCAAGGCTGCCAAGGGTGCCAAGCAGTCCTACAAAAAGAAGAAGCGCGGCGAGAAGGACCTCAAGGCCGTGCGCCCCAAGCACGTTAAGCGTCCCGAGCCCGAGCCCGTGGCTGAAGCTATGCCGGAGCCCGAGCCCGAGGCAGAGATCGAAGTCGCTATTGAGGTAACGGCAGAAGCCGAAACCGAAATCGCCGCCACGACCGATCCCAAAGTCATATCCGAGCAGGAAGCCACTGCGGAGCTCAACGAGACTCCCAAGTCGACAACCGAAGAAGTCGCTAACCAACCTGAGACGCCTGCGTTCCAAAACAGCGATGTCTTTGGCGACGAGGCTGAGGACGATCAGTCCGACGATCAAGGCGCTACCGAGTCGACGCCGGAGCCCGAGACGCCGGAGCCCGCCATCTCGCTCACGGTCGTCTATGACCCCGAGAACGCCAACGCCGGCATCACCACTATGGCATCCACGCCCATCGAAGCAAAGTCGAGCGTCGAGAATGAGAGCGCGATGCAGGTTGAGTTTGAAACTGCAGCTGTAGACGCGCCCGTCACCGTGAAGCCCGCAGATTCCGCAGTTAAGCCGGAACCGGTGCCTGAGCCCGCACCCGTCATCGAATCCGTGCCCGCCTCTGCTTGCGACCAAGTTCCCGCACCGGCACCGGCTTCGGTACCCGCAGCGGCCCCAACCCCCGCACCCGCAGCGCCCGCCATCCCTGAGGACTTCCCCGTCGATTTCGCAACCGAGGTCTTCTGCCCCGGCCCGCTTCTGCACCAGTTGTCGACCTATCTCCCCTACGGCGCCGACACGCTCGGCATTGTCGGCGAGTACTACTGGATCGCCCGCGAGCGCGGTACCATCGAGGCCGCGCGAAACCGCGCAAACTTCCCCCTGTGCTACACGCAGGCCGGCGAGCGCCGCGAGGTTACAGTGCGCATCCGCCGCAACACCACCGGCGGTCTCGGAGCCGCCTGGACCATCGACAAGGTCGAAGCCCCGGTCGAGTAAAAAACGGCCTCGGATAGCCAATTGACCATCCGAGGCCGTTTGAATTCAGGCCTTTTAGTTGTCATCGGTGCATATAGACACCAGAGAAGCAAGCTCATCCTCAAGTTGCGGAGCAAAGTATCTAAAAGAAACCTGCGCTCCAGTCGGTATCGACTCAATCATATTCGCAGCATTATCTGAAACTCGGTACGATGCAGTTTCACCTGTCTTCAAATCCTCTATTGAGCAGACAGCGTCTTCAGCATCAATCGACCTAAGCACGCCTTTTCCTTGTAACATCACATCGGCATGCCCGCCAGCTATTTCTAATGAACCTGAGTCTGTCGCAGTCACTTCTCCGGAACCTCCGCGCGATATCTCTTCCTTTGTTGAACAGCCCACCAATGAAGCCATCAGCACCAAAGACAGAGCTAGACGAATCGCCCTACTTCGAAAAAGTCGTTCCATAAGTCCACGCATAATAGCTCTGATCATACTTCAGGAAGGATAAAGATGAATTCCAGCCGTCCGCTATGCCAATCATCTGCCTTGTCTCTCCAGTTTTCTTACCAGTAAGTGTGGCGTAAGCCTCCGCTGTTACAGAATGGGCTGATCCGTTGTACAAACTCGCATGTAAAACATTCGGTCTATTAGAGTTAATCTCATTTTGGATGCTCGCGATAGCCGGAGAGGAGACAGTGCGGGCGATAAGAGTACTTCCTCTGCTTGCGCAGTAATTTGTAAACCCCGTTGCACAGGTTGATATCGGCGTTCCACCCAAAACAACGCCGGGAACAGTCTGTTCTTCATCGGAAAGAGCATGGGTATTGGTGTAATTCCATATCTGCATATATTGCGAAGGGTCGCTATATAAATTGGCAATGCCATACAGTTCCGCAACGTTCGAAAAAGCTGTCACCATACAAGCATAGTGGGCGGTAAGCCTCTTAATCTCGCTTTCATCATATGACATAAACTGAGAAATGGAACGAAATCCAGATACTGTGTAATCCTGCATTTGAGTTGCGTAAATTACAACATCGTTCCAGCTTGAAGGTTTATTCGATAAAACGACAGGCCGTCCTTCTATGGAAACAGCCGGGATTGTTCTTCCGCAATTTGTTGTTATTGAACCGTCCAAAGATTGCACGCCGAATTCGAATGGATTGATCATTACGACTGGGTTATTGAACGAATAAGACTCGACACCAAGATCTCCTCCCCGATCCATAGGGCTGACTAAGCCGTCTCCAAAACGATATCCCGTAAGTATTTCATCATCTGAAGCATCTAAAACCAAATAGCCCGCGGCTCTATTGGATGTCACAACCGGAACAATGTAACCAAGCGGGGACCCATCAACATCTACAAAAGGAATAGGGTCAGAAGGCGTATACGAATAGCCGAGGAGTCCCTTTATATATTTATCGGCAAGCTCTTGCGCAATTTCAGAAGTAAATTGTATCTGCTCACCATCAATATTGCCCGTCGAAGCAAAAACCTCTTTCGGACGTGCGGCTAAGGCGACAATTGAAGACGCGACAAGTTGCAGAAAACGACGACGCGAAAGCATATGTTCTTCTTTCTAGAGAAGCGACTAATAAGGTACTCCTATTCTATAATCTTTTTTGTAACGTTACAGCACTGGTTATATTTCAATTCGATTTGCTTATGTCCTTGCAACCCAATGCGGCTTTACGTTTTAAACGGAATTAGAAAATCACTCATAGCAAAAACGGGCTTTAATCCCAAAGAGATGACTTTGATTATGAATCAAACCAGCAGCTAGGGCATAGCTGCAGTGCAATTGCTACAAGAAAGGCCGCCCTTGGTGGCGGCCTTTCTACTTGCTACTAGTCGCGCGTCAGCTTGCGGTGAATACGATGCGGCTGGGCTGCGTCCTCGCCTAGGCGCTCGATGCGGTTGGCCTGATAGGCCTCGAAGTTGCCTTCGAACCAATACCAGTTGCCCGGGTTCTCGTCGGTGCCTTCCCACGCCAGAATGTGCGTGGCGACGCGGTCCAGGAACATACGGTCGTGGCTAATGACCACCGAGCAGCCCGGGAACTCGAGCAGCGCCGCCTCGAGCGAGGACAGCGTCTCGACGTCGAGGTCGTTCGTGGGCTCGTCGAGGAGCAGCAGGTTGCCGCCCTGCTTGAGCGTAAGCGCCAAGTTCAGACGGTTGCGCTCGCCACCGGAGAGCACGCCAGCGCGCTTCTGCTGGTCCTGGCCCTTAAAGCCAAAGCTCGCCACATACGCGCGACTCGGAACCTCGGTCTCGCCGACCATCATGTGGTCCAGACCGTCCGAGACGACCTCCCACAGGTTCTTATCGGGGTCGATGCCGGAACGGTTCTGGTCGACGTAAGAAATCTTGACGGTCTCGCCCACCTCGAGCTCGCCCGAAGTCAGCGGCTCCAGACCCACGATGGTCTTGAAGAGCGTAGTCTTACCCACGCCGTTGGGGCCGATGACGCCCACGATGCCGTTGCGCGGCAGGGTGAACGAAAGGTCGTCGATGAGCACGCGGCCATCGAACTCCTTGTGCAGATGATGGGCCTCGAGCACCTTGTTGCCCAGACGCGGGCCCACGGGGATGCGGATGTCGGTCCAGTCGAGCTTCTGGCTTGCGCGGGCCTCGGCCTCCATCTCCTCGTAGCGAGCCAGACGGGCCTTGTTCTTGGCCTGGCGAGCCTTGGGCGAGCTGCGTACCCACTCGAGCTCGGCCTCCATGCGCTTGGCGAGCTTGGCGTCGCGGTTGCCCTGCGCCTCGATACGCGCGGCCTTGGTCTCCAGATACGTGGAGTAGTTGCCCTTGTAGGGATAAAGGTGACCGCGGTCGACCTCGCAGATCCACTCGGCAACGTTATCCA
>CATVTM010000085.1 GCA_958346935.1 uncultured Collinsella sp. | reverse complement strand
TGGACGTCATCGAGTATGACGGAGAGATTACGCGCCTGGCGCGCCGCTGGTTCTATCTGGACGAGCTGGAGTGCACGGCGGGCGATCGCCTGCGGGTGATAACCGCTGAGGCTCGCTCTTATCTGGGCGTGACGAGTGTTGGTCATCGTCGCTACGACGTGGTCGTGAGCGATTGCTTTGGCGGTGCCGAGCCCGTACGCGAGCTGGCGACGGTTGAGGCGTTGCGTTTGGTGCGGGGCAGCCTAAATGTCGGTGGCGTCTACGTTGCCAATATCGTAAGCACAAACGAGGGGAGCGATGTGACGTTCCTGCGCGACTGCGCTGCCACGGCACTCGAGGTATTCGCCCATGTCTGGGTGGTCCCCTGTGGCGATGCGGAGTTCGGCGGCGAGGAGAACTACCTGCTCATCGCCAGCGACGGCGACTATGTCTTTGCCGAAGCCGTGCCCTTCGACGCCGACTTCCTCGGCACCGCCCTTCACGACAAGTAAGTCTCCCCGTCCCAAAAAGACTGGTCTTAGGCGTGGTCGCGCCAGCTGAGGACGCGCTGCTTCATGCCCTCTATGTCGAGCACGCCTTCGGCAAAGCCCTTGCGCACGAGCTCTTCGGGAACAAACTCGTCGTAGCGGTCAAAGTAAGGCACCTCGCCAGGATAGACGAGCTCGATGGGATCGAAGTCTTTCTCGGCCTCGGCGGCGAGTACCTCAAAGAACGTCTCCTCGTCGGCCTTCATCTTAAACTGCATAAAGTACGGGCGTGACGGGTCGAGTCCGCGAAGGCCCAGCTCAGCTGCGCATTTGATTTTAAGCATACGCTCGAGCGCCAGAAAGGCGTAGCTTCCCAACCAGGGGAAGAGCGCCCAGGTGTCGCCGCCCAGGTTAATGAGCGGCCTAGTTCCCGCACCCGAAATCTCAGCCGTATGGCGAGCCTGCGCCAAGCGGGCCCGCGCGTTACCCATAAGATACGGATACGTGGCATGTTCGTTGAGCGCCTTGCGCATGCGCTCGAGTACGTGTGTATTGATGTCTCCGGGGCAATCGCCAAAGTATGCCGGCACACGGCCCTTGACCTGCGTGGCAAAGACGGTGTGGCGCTTCCAGTCCACTTCCTCGACAATCCAGCAGTGTCCGGCGATGGCGATGCGCTCACCGGGCGGAGGGGGGTTGACGATCGTGCCCAACTCGGCCGACTCGCTACGAACGGTGAACTCCTCGTTTTCCTGGAATACGGCGTAGAACTTAAAGTTGTTGATGATGCGCTCGCCCGCGAGACCCACGATGAGTCCGCCGCCCTCGGTGACCTGGATATGGTCGATCTTAATGAGGTGACGCAGCAATACGCGATAGTCATCGGCCGAGATGCGATGGAAATAGCTGAGTGTGAGCACGCGCTGGGCAAGCTCTGCTGGCGTGAGCTCGCCGGTGCTGGCAAGCGTCGACATAGTCTGGTGGTAGAGTAGACTGTAGGGGAGTCGATCGAGCTCGGGTGGCTCGACCCACTTTTCCTCGCGATAGAGTTGTACGAGCGCAATGCCCTGCAGGAGCTTCCACGGAATGGTCTCGGGCATCATCGTGCGCGGCTCGGGCTCTTCCTCGCGCATGACAAACCACATTTCGGGTGGAAGGTCGCGGCGTCCCGTGCGGCCCATTCGCTGCAAAAAGGAACTGACGGTAAACGGCGCGTCGATCTGGAAGGCACGCTCCAGACGGCCGATATCGATACCGAGCTCAAGCGTAGAGGTGGTGACGGTCGTCTGTGCCTGCTCCTCATCGCGCATGAGTTCCTCGGCCGTCTCGCGCAACGATGCCGAAAGATTGCCGTGATGAATGAGGAAACGGTCGGGCTCGTGCCGGTTCTCGCAGTAGCTACGCAGCATGGAGCACACGGCCTCTGCCTCCTCGCGCGAGTTGGCAAAGACCAGGCACTTGCGGCCGCGCGTATGCTCAAAGATATAGCCCATACCGGGGTCGGCGTTGTCGGGCGCCGTGTCGGTGGGGTTGAGAAGCGCCTGCTCGGTCGCTCGTGGGATGTCGACTTCGCCCTCGGGGGCCGAGGAAGTGCGATGGTCTTTGGGAGCGGCTTTGCCTCGTGCCCGCTCACGACGTTGACGGCGCTCCTCTTGTGTGAGCTGTCCGCTGTGACGCATGTCTTGGGCGCCGGCGGGCAGTGCCGCGGATGCCGCCTCGATGCGCTCGCACGCAAGCACTTCGGCCTCTTGAGGACCCGTGCTCTCGAATCCCCGCTGCTGTGCCTGGGGACCCGAGTTGTAGAAGTGCTCCATGGAGATGCGCCACACGCGACGCGGTTCCTCAAAACGGGGGATAACGCAGTCGCGTCCCGTTCCCTGCGAGAGAAAGGCACCCGTGCGCTCGGGGTCGCCGATGGTGGCAGAAAGGCCGATGCGTCGGGGCTGCACGCCTGCCATGCGTGAGAGACGCTCGATAAGGCAGAGCGTCTGCCCGCCGCGGTCGCCGCGCATGAGCGAATGGACTTCGTCGATAACCACATAGCGCAGGTCGCAAAACATGCGCGGGATCGCCATGTGCTTATGGATCAGGAGCGCCTCGAGCGACTCGGGCGTAATCTGTAGGATGCCGCTCGGTTTTTTGATGAGTTTGGCCTTGTGTGATTGCGAAACATCGCCATGCCAGTGCCAGACGGGGGTATCGGCTTCTTCGCACAGGTCGTTCAGGCGGACGAATTGGTCGTTGATGAGCGCCTTGAGGGGGCCAATGTAGAGGGCGCCCACGCTTGCGGGCGGGTTCTCCCAAAACTCGGTCAGGATGGGAAAGAAGGCTGCCTCGGTTTTGCCGGAAGCCGTGGATGCCGTCAGGAGCACATTATCTTGCGTGTTAAAGATGGCATCAGCTGCTGCAACCTGGATAGAGCGTAGGCTCTCCCAATCGTGGGAGTAGATGAAGTCTTGGATAAACGGGGCGTAGCGGTCAAAGGCGTTCACGGGGCCTCCTTTCAACATCGAATCTCTCAACGCGGCTGGCAACGGCTTGCTGCATTACTGCTTCAACGTTTGCCCAGATAAAACCTGCCAAAATAAACCTGTCCCTTTTTGGTAGGTTAGATGGTGAACTCGGCGAAGTTGCGGTCGCCGCCTGCGGTGCCGGTGTCGCCTGTTGCGGCTGCCGGCGCCAGCGCGTCGCCGCCGACGCTTTGCAGCAGCTCGGCCACATTTGCATCGGGGTTCTGACACAGGATATCGAGCAGCTCGATAAAGTCACGGATAACCTCACGCGGCGTCAAGTGCGTATCGGCTCCCACGCGGCCGAACTCAATCTTGAGAAAGTCCACCAAGTCGTTTTCGGCAAGCGTGGGCGTCCAGCCAAAGTAGCCGGCATGGATCTGCATGAGTTTTTCGATGAGCACCAGTAGCTCCTCGTAGGTGAGTGGCTGCAGGCGGATGATGGGCGCGAGCATGTCCTTAAGGTCCTCGCGCGCAAAGCGACCCTGAGCGAGTCGGCTGCGCAGAGCTTCGTAGGAGAACACGCCGCGGCGGCGGTCTTCGATGGAGGTTGGCGTGCCGCCCATGATCATGCCCAGGTACTGTGCCTTGCCCTGAAGTGTGTCGTTGTACATGGTCAGGATCTTCTCGTAGTTGTACTGGCGCGTGATGGCATTGGGAATCTTATACAGATTCACGAGCTCGTCGATGAGCACCAGCATGCCCTTGTAGCCACTGCAAACCAAAAAACGCGCGATGAGTTTGACGTAGTCGTACCAGTCGTCATCGCTGATGATGGTCGAGGAGCCCAGCTCGGCGCGAGCCTCGCTCTTGGTGCGGTACTCGCCGCGAATCCATTTGGTCACACGGCTCATAGCTTCTTCGTCGCCCTCGGATACGGCCGCACGGTAGCGGCGGAGCATACGGGTGAAGTCGAAGCCGTGGACCATCTCCTCGAGCGGGGCCAGTTGGGCATTGACGACCGACTCGTCGACGTCGGCACACGAGGCGACCCAGCGATCCAGAATAAGGTTGAGCGCACCGCCCTCGGGGCGCGTCTTGGTCGATATATTGCGGATGAGCTCGCGGTAGGTGGCAAGGCCCTGTCCCTGACCGCCCTGCAGGCGGCGCTCGGGCGACAGGTCGGCATCAGCGACGACGAATCCCTCGCCCATGGCGTGCGTGCGGATAGTCTGGAGCAAAAAGCTCTTGCCGGCGCCGTAACGACCGACCAGAAAGCGGAAGCTCGCGCCACCGTCGGCGATGAGACTCAGATCGGTGAGCAGGGCGCGGATCTCGACCTCGCGTCCTACGGTGATGTAAGGAAGGCCGATGCGCGGGACCACGCCGCCCTTGAGCGAGTTGAGAATGACGGCAGCGACGCGCTTGGGCACGCGAGGTGCTGCGGATGCGGTATCACTCATGGTCTAGGTATCCTCTCACGTCTGCTTCATAGTCCTCGATAATCTGCGGCCCTGCCGCGCTAAATTCAATTACGGTGTCGCCCACCAGGTCAAAGAGCGCCTCGTTGATGGTATCGACGAGCATGTCCTCGCTCTGCTCCGATTGCACTACCGCCGATTCCGCCTGTACTGCGTTGTGCTCGAGCAGCGCGCGGAGATAGGCGTCTGCGGCGGGCGCGAGTTCGTTCGTGGCGTCAGCGGGCGCAGCAGCTGCGAACGCGGGCGTCGGCGCGAGAAGCGGTGCCACGACACCAAACTGTTCGGTGGATATGGTCGGCTCGTCGGACTCGTCCTGCCCTGCGGCCGCCGCGACCGCCTCGACCGTCGCGTCGGCTACGGGCTCGGCTTCCGGTTGCCCTGAGTCCGCTGCCTCGGCTTCTGCGGACGCGCCGTCCTCGCGTTCCTCGTCGATCAAAAGCGCTTCGCGCGTTTGTGCGGCAGCGCTCCGAATGTGCCCCAGCTGGCTCAAATCGATATCGATCTTGACGGGCTGGTGTGCGGCGTCCCACGAAAGCCATGCCACAATCTCGTCATCGATAATCTTGGCCAGATATTTGGGGACCTTTTCTTCCTTAAGGGGATGGGCGGGGTCCAGCGCCAGGCGCAGGCGTTGGTCGCAGGCGCGCATCATTTCACCGAACTTGCTGCTCTTTTGCCTACTACCGTGGATACGCATGCATTCCCAAAAGCCGTTTTGGCAACGGTAGATATGGATAGGATCCAGGCGGTATTCGCAGTCCTCGTGGCGCTCGGGCGCAAAGAATACGGCCGAGGCAAACATGGTGTAGGGCATGGCCGTCTCCTCCCCAAATAAACTCGCCACGATGCCGGTCTTTCGGTGCGTGTCATAGTAGCGCGCCATGCGGACATACACGGCGCAGGCCACGTGGCGCAGATCGCGGTGGTGGCTGCGGTCGAGCCGCGAGCTACTTAGGTTGTACGTGGAGAGGGCGTTGATGGCGGCCATGAGTCGCTCCTCGCCCACCTCATCGGGCGGAAGGGGGAGCGTGGGCTCGGAGGTTTTGCGACGCTTAGGGGTCTGGCCGGACGGTGCCGGTGCCGGTACAAGGTCTCGTGCCGCGCGCCGCAGTTCGATAAGGGCGTTATCGAACATGACGGTTTTAGAGTCGCGAAGCAGCTTGGGGTCGAGCCCGTGGAACACGGCGTAATCTTGCAGCCACACGCGCGCAAACCGGTCGATGCCGGGCTCGAAGGCGCGATAGACATCCCAAAAAGCCTTGATCTTGTTAAAACCATCGAGTGGATTATCTACGCCAATGCCGCAGATCAGCTCATAGAGATACAGAAAGGCAAAGGACGTAGACGTTTCCTCGACGGTTCCGCGGCGCACTTGGGCACGCCAGGTAAAGTAGCCGCGCAGTTGCCGGTCGCTCATGGCGTTGTAGGTGGGAAAGTACGACTTAAAGGTGCCGTTGTAGGGACAGTCGTCCTCAAAGTCGGCCATCAGCAGGCCCTGGCGGTAAAAAAGCTCGGCTTCCGAAAGCCAGCGGCCCGCACCGCCCTTGGGGTCATCCTGCCAGCGCGATATCTCGCGCATTTTACGGTACTGGTCGGGGAGGAAATTCTGCATCTGTCGGCCGGTTTTGAGAATCGGCTCGTCTGCGTAGGTTTCGTTTGAGAAGCGGGCGGACTGATGGGTCCGGGCCTCGGCCATGATGCGCTCGATGAGCATCTTGATGTCCTGGTCGGCCACCGCTCCTCCTCTCGAACACAGCTACGGTGACCTCATATCATAGCACAGCATCAAACAGATGTTCGAGATACCGCTGCGTTGATAGATTTAGAACAGGAGGGCGTAGATGACGGCGATGACGACGGAGGGAAGCATATTGGCCGTGCGGAAGGTCTGAGGACGGATGAGGTTGACGCCGACGCAGAAGATGAGCATGGAGCCTACGAGCGAAAGGCTGTTGAGGGCAGCTGTGGTCATGATGGGGGAGAGCGCGCCGGCAAACAACGTGATCGTCCCCTGGAACACGGCGACGGGCAGGGCGGAGAAGATGCAGCCGCGGCCAAGCGAGGCCGTCATGGTGCAGACGATGATGCAGTCCAGTGCGCCCTTGAGGGCAAGCGTTGACCAGTCGCCGAGCAGGCCGTCCTGGATCGATCCCACAATGGCCATGGCGCCGATGCACACGGTGAGTGAAGTCGAGACAAAAGCGTTGGTGAACTCGTTATCGCCCTCACTGCCAGTCTTGCGCTTGAGCCATTCGCCAAGGTTCTCGATGGCGGCCTCCAAGTTGATGGCCTCGCCGATGAGCGAACCGAGCGCAAATGAGACGATGAGCATGGTGGTACCGGTGGTCGCTAGCGCCTTTCCATCGATGATGAGCATCTTTTGCATGGTGCCGCCCAGGCCGATAAACAGGACGCACAGCCCCGATGCTTTCATGAGCGTGTCTTGGATGCGCGGTGTAATGAAGCGGCCGCCCGCTAATCCCAAAAGACCGCCCGCAACTAAAAGCACAACGTTGATGATTGTTCCCAAGCCCGGCATGAGCCCTCCTGTATTGATGCCAACGTGGCAATCGTAGCAGAACGAAATGCGAGGCACATCGCGACTCATCTAATACGGTTATATAAGTGGTGTTAGGAATGATGCGCAGCATTTAAGCCTCAGGTGGTTGTCGGGACATAGGGATAGTAGTCAAAGCGCAGTGTCATAAGCCGCTGTGGGGATTCAATAGCCGCGGCGATGATATTGGCATCGCGGGCACGATCAAACCCTTCGAGTTCGATCTGATACGAAACGTCTTGCATAATGTCCAGACGTCGCCAGGCTAGAAGTGTGTCGCCATCGAATTCCAAGGTCTTGCTTCCGTCTGGGGCAACGGCGTATAGACGCAGTTTAGCGGTGGTTGCAGGGTCGACAACCGTGACCTTTTTAATTTCGTTTCGAGTATTCTTGGCGCCCAACAAGGTGAGCAGTGTTGGGGCCACGACCTCGCCCGATGGCAAAAAGACGACTTCGATGGATTCAGGAAATGCGATGATGGCCGACTTGCGGACGGGCTGATTGGCGGCGGCAACTTCGATGTTCGCGGCGTCGATGACCTCTGTGTGGTCGAGGGCGGCAAGCACGCAGCAGTTACCTTCATCGATCTCCTGAGGATCAGCAAGCCCCAGACTGTCCGCGAGCTCGGGATCGTTTGGACCGGTAGCGGGCTCATTTGGTGCTTCGAAAGAAGCTGGGACGCTGTTTGTCGGCGACGGCGTGTCGCCCGCACCTGCTTCTTTGTCCGTGCTCTCTTCTTGTATGGTTGCGTTGATGGGTTCGTCGTTTGAGGGGAGCGTCTTG
>CATVTM010000084.1 GCA_958346935.1 uncultured Collinsella sp. | reverse complement strand
AACTTCTTCTTGTATTCGATTCTACCGATTCGCCGGACAAAAACCACCCCTGCGCGAGGTTTACTCTGGAGACGGGGCTTTTTCCTGGACATGCCAAGCAGAAGGCCCTCTTCTATGAATAAACCGTCGAAGGCCTGCGCTTTTAACGTCTACTCGGCAGTGTGGGAAAAGCCCCGACATCCGCAAGTTTTGATTTAGCGGGAAAAGGACCCGTGCCACAAGAGCGCGGGTCCATAAAGGGGGCTTTCCCTACGTTGGCTACGCGGCGATCTTCTCCGCAGCAGCCTCCTTGTCGGTCTTGGTGCCCAGGAAGAACACCGCGATGATCGGAAGGACAGTGGCGATCACAGCACCGATGGTGAGGCCGATGAAGCCCAAGTCGATACCGGTAGCCGGATCGATGTAGCAGGGCAGGCCGAGCCAACCGTTAGCGCCGGGAGTAAACCACTTGGCACCGCAGGCACCGGCGATGGCGCCGCCCACACCAGCGGAGAGGAACGTGGCCCACATGAGCTTCTTGCGGGGGATCAGGATGCCGTAGAGGGCAGGCTCGCACACGCCGAAAAAGTCGGAGATGGTGGCGGGAAGGATGAGGGAGACCTTAAGGTCGGCATCCTTGCACTTGAGCAGCATGCCGATGCAGGCACCCAGAATCGCGCCGCAGCCAGCGAAATTCAGCGGGTTGAGGCTGGAGTAGCCAACCGAAGCCATCTCGGTGAACCACAGCGGGATGATGCCCCAGTGCAGGCCAAACATAACGAGCAGGCTCCAGAACGTACCAACCACGAAGCCGGCGATGATGGGAGACAGGGCGAGTGCAGCCTGGATACCCATGGCAACAGCGTTAGCGAGGATGGTAGTGACGGGACCGATGATGAGCAGGCCAGCGAGAGCAGAGATCAGCAGGGTGAAGACATTGGTAAAGATACCGCGGATGAGCTCGGGAAGGATGCCGTTGAAGAACTTCTGGACCTTAGCGGCGAGCCACATGATAGGAATGGAGGGCAGCACCTGGGTGTAGTAGTCCAGCAGGACCAGCGGGATGCCAAACACGTCACCGAAGACGTTGGCCTTGAGCAACGCGTTGCCCTCAAAAAGGACGCCCGTGGGATCGCCAGTAGTCATGGCCACCAGGTCGGGGTAAATCAGCACGGAGCCAATAGCCATAGAAAGCGCCGGCTTGACGCCGAACTTCTGACCTGCCGACCATGCAACCAGGATCGGGAAAAACTTAAAGGCCGCATAACCGATGGCGTACAGCACGGTGTAGGTAGTGGTTCCCTTGAATTCGGGCATGAACGCGCAGATGAGCGAAAGCACGGAGACGATGAAGCCGCCCGCCATCAGGACACCCAGAATAGGCTGGAAAATCGAGGAGATAAAGCCCAGAAGCTTAGAGAAAGGATCCTTGGCGTCGTCCCCGGCAATGAGATCGGGGTCCTCAACGACATCCAGCTGAGTCGTCGCGCTAAAGCCGCCGATCTGGCACAGTTCGTCGTAGATGCCAGCCACCTGCGGCCCCACGACAACCTGATATTGACCACCGGCTTGAATGACGTCGACAACGCCCTTCGCTGCCTTAAGTCCCTCGGTGTTCGCCTTCGACTCGTCCTTAAGGGTGAAGCGAAGGCGCGTAATGCAGTGGCTTACGTCCTTAACGTTGCTCTTGCCACCCACTCCCTCGATGATGGTGTTGCACAATTTCTCGTACTTCATTGTGTTCCTCCTGTAGTACCTACTTGCGTTGCGATCTGTCTCGTGACCGCTTGTCCCGCTGACGTCAAGGCGAGGACTACAGCTGCCTTGGACTCGGAGCCAATCTCCTTTGCGCTGTCTTTACTATATAAACCGACTTATTCCACAGCAATTCGTCTTAGCTCTCTTTTATTTCCAAATCGGAATTAGAGAGCAGACGACTCGTCTGGCAGAACTTGTCCACGATACGCTCGGGCTCTCCCTTGGGAATCTGGGTGCGTGCGGTCTCGAACGACATGCCGTACTCCCATGCGGGCAGGAAGTACTCAAAGTAGCCATTGGTGTAGCCGAGCACGAGGCCCTGAACCGGGCACTCTCCCTTCATGCGGATGCCGAAGTCGCCACCCAGCTCGCCCGGGAACTGGAACAGGTGCAGGCCGCCCAGGCTGATGACCGCGCAGCGCAGATCAAGATGAAAGTCATCGTGCGCGACGGTGTGATAGAAGGGCTGAACCACAATGCGTCCCAGGTCGACGGGCGCATCGCAAGCCATGGCGGCGATCTCTGCAGCAATGCCTGTGGAGACGCGTTCGACCTCGGCGACACCCCTCCCCTGTCGCACGTTGCGGTTGGAGCAGTCGCCCGCAGCGCCCACGATCATCGCGGGGAAATAGCCCAGGCTCGGCTCGAGCTTCTTGCTGGTAAGACCCGCGAACTCGCTGGTGAGCTCTGTGCAGTCGGGGCCGCAGACCGCAGAATGCGTGGCCCAGTTGACCAGGCCCGCAAACGGGACGCCCTTCTCGTCGAGGAACTCAAGCAGGATGACCTCGTTGTCGGCGAGCCTACCCGGGACGTTGCGATTATCGTAGTAGCCCGTGATGATCTGCTTGCCTAGACGCGCGGTCGCCGGTTGTGCGTTGTCGCGGCACTCCTCGAAGGCGTCACAGATGGTCTGCAGCAGCCAGTCGTAGTAGTCCTGGTCGAACTTGTTCGTCCACCAGCTGCGGTGGTACGCAACGATCGAGGTGTGGTTGTGCGTGGCGCAAAGCAGCACGGCGTCTCGGTCGATGCCATAGCGCGTTGCCAGCAGCGTCTTGACCTCCTCGGCCATCTGCTCCTCGACTTCCATGAAGTCGGCGGAAAACACGAAGACCTCGCGCTCGCCATCGCTGAACAACAGCGCATTACCATACACGTCATCGTGAATAGCGGTAGCAGGATGCAGGCGATTCTCGAGGTCGCGGTAGCCGATGAGATACACATCGCCTTGCGGTGTGAGTTTGCGGCGGGCATGCCCAATATTCATACGCATTCCTTTCATTCGTTCGTAATTGCCGAGAAAATAGCTTGGAAAAGCGCCGTGTCGGCTCCTCGGCCAAAGCCGGAATTCATTGCCTCGTAGGTAACGCGGTCGTATGCGTCCGATGTTGGCAGGTACTTCTTCGCGCCGTTGACCAGCGTTGCCAGCACAACATGGGAAGCGAGGGCGCGAACCTGCGTGCCAAAACCGCTGGAAAGCTCGGGCTCGGTACCCACAAGTACCACGTCGCCCCAACGCAAGACGCTCACGTGAACCTCCTCATCGGCCGCGGGCACATACTCATAAGAGCGCTGCGGACGCAGGCTGTGGAAGTCGCCGCGCCGCTGACCGGAAAGGCGCACCGCGCGGATGCCGCCACCCACTGTGTCGCAGGACACGGGCGTCGCGCGCGTCAGCGTATCCAACAGCTCGGCCGCAAACCGCTCGCCCAGCATGTCGAGTAGCTCCCGGCCATTGCCCTGATCACGCTGCGTCACGTTGCCCGCTGCGTCCACGGTCACCGTGACCACCTGCTGTGCTGATGCCTGATCAGCCGCGGCCCCCGTTAGAAAGAGGGCGACGCAGCCCGGCAGGCTCTGTTCCGCAACTGCCGAAGCGCGACCGGCTAGGTCACCCGACACCACCTTGTTGCCCTGCGCGTCGCGCGCTTTATCGAGCACCGACGACTGCACATCGGCCGCGAACAGCAGGGCGATCGGCTCGCCAGAATCAATGCGGCGAAGACAGATGCTCTGCAGGTTCTTGTCCGAATACCCATGTGGGTTGTGGCCCAGCCACCAGCCTGCAGGTGTCTCCACGTCACGATTGACATTGCAGGTAGTTGTGCCGCGACCGACCGACAGTGTGGACTCAGACAGCGTCTCTAGGGCTTGCCGTACCGCCTCGCGTGCCGCCTCCTCAAGCCGCGCTCGCAGCAGCGCATTCTTCTTGCGCTCGCCGTCATTTGCAAGATGCTCGGGCGTCCGCACGTGGGGAGACGAGAACGTGTGCGTAACGGTGAGCCATACCAACTCGGGAGCGCAGATCGCCTCGCGCGCCACCAAAGCGCGTAGCGGCTCGACCACATCGGCACGCAGGGACGTTGCCTCCACACTCACGATGCAGCAGCGATTCTCTGCCTCAACGAGCACGGTGCGCACCCACAGGGAATCGAGCTCGACGTCGAACCCGTCGAACGGCAGCACCCCATGCAGATTGATGCGCGCTTTTCCCGCTCCTGCTTTCATCCCGAACCTCCTAGTCGATATGGTACAGGCGACGGGCGTTGCCACTCAGCAGCAGATCCCTCTCTTCCTGAGAAAGGTCGAGATCGCGCACGAACGCGGGGCCATCGAGCAACCATTCGCGGCGCACGGGATACGACGTCCCCCACACCACATGATCGGCGCCCAGCACCTTTACGGCACATTCCAGTGCGTCCTTGCCCCACGGCTGCGCGTGCGACATCTCAAAGAAGATGTGCTGATTGAGGCGCTCGGCCAGCTCACCGTTGTCGGCTTGGAAGCGCTGCACCTTATCCGCGCGCTTGCTCGCCGCCGGCAATAGCATCTGCTTGATGGCGAAGAAACCGCCTCCCAGCATGGAGTGGACCATCTTGAGGTTGGGGTAACGCACGAAGAAGTCGGAGAAGAGTTCGCGACCCACGGCCGTGGTCTGGTCAACGCAGCGGCCGTACGAACGGCGAAGGTTGTTGTAGTCGAGCAGTGAGGCGTTATCTACCGGCACGGGTACGTGGTGCACGTAAACCGTGGCGTTGTGCTGGTTGAGCTTCTCGAACAGCGGGGCGAACATGGGGTCGTCCAGGTAGTAGTTGCCGTAATGGCTGCAAAGCTGCACGCCCGCAAAGTGCTTCTCGCCCAGATAATGATCAATCTCGGCGTCGATGTCCACCCCGCCAAAAGGCGGCACCACCATGAGCGGAATGAGGCGACCGCCCGAGCGCTCGGCAAAGTCCGCCATGCCATCGTTGAACAAGCGGCACATCGCAAGGCTCATCCACTCGTTGCAGCCGGGAACCTTCATGACGGCTTTATCAACGCCCGCCTCGTCCAGATCGGCGAGCATGCCCTCGAGCACGTAGTCGCCCTGCGCGTAATTGAGCGACGCGAAGCCCGCGGGCCTCTCGACGGTAATCTGCTTTACGCCGCCCTCGTCCTTGAGATACACCTTGGTGCCATAGGCACGCGGGGCCTCAGCGATAAACGTCGATAGCGCTTGCTCGTCCTCGAATAAAGACTCGGGGAACCAGTACATATTCGCATCTACAACCATGTTTTTCTCCTCACCGTAGGATCTCATGGCTCCAGTCTACGAAGTGATTTATTCTCTCTCAATTCCATTCATATTCGGTTTTATTCCCGTATCGAATACAGGTTGGCAGAGGGATGGTGGCTAGCGGCTCGCGATGTGCCGCAGGAGCGCAGCGGTCTCGGGAGCGGGCTCGGTACCGCGCAGATAATAGCAGCTAATTCGCGTCTCGAATGTTGGGTTGACGTCCACAAGAACTGCCTTGCCCGCGCAAAGGGAGGCCGCCGGCTTGCGCATGAGCAACGAGACGCCCATCTCGCGCGACACGAGGTCGATTATGTTTTGCGCACGCGACCCGTTGTAAACCACCCGAGGAACAAAACCCGCCGTGGCGCAGGCATCCAGAATCAACTTGTGCATGACGGAATCCTCGGGAAGCAGCAGGAACTCCTCGTGCGCGATCTCGGCAAGGTCGATCTGGCTCAAGCCCGCCAGCGGGTGTGTTAGCGGTAGCACCGCCACGAGCTTGTCGGTGTCGTACGGGATGCGAACGAAGTCCTCGTCTGCGTTGTCCCGTTCGACCTCGTGCTCCCAATCGCGGATAAACGCAAGGTCCAGGTAGCCCTTACGCATTTGGTCCTTGAGCAGGTCCGATTCGCCCTCGGTTATCTTCAGTCGAATGCCCGGGTTGTCCTGATCGAAGTCTGACAGGAGACCGGTGATGGCGTACGGGGCCATGATCGGAATCGATCCAATGCGAACGGTGTGACGCTTGTAGCGCTTTTGGTCGGCGAGGACGCTACGTGCCTCGTTGGCGGTGCGCACGAGCCGCTCGGCATAGGGCAAAAACACGCGCCCGTCGGCACTTAACGACACCTTGCGCGTGGTTCGATCGAGGAGCGTGACGCCCAGCTCCGCCTCGAGCGACTTCATGTGCTTACTGAGCGAAGATTGCGCGATGTTAAGTTGCTCGCTGGCTTCCAGGAAATTCCTCGTCTGCGCCAGCACTATGTATTCGCGGCATTTCTCGATATCCACCATGCACCTCCGTCGTAAGCTCACGACAAGGGTACCATGTGTTATCCCTGCACGCGGGGCGGCACGCTGATGATGCCGGACGAGAAGAGATAACGCACCGTGGGGCCCACAACCAGCAGCTGCAGGGGCATGGCCATCACGACGTTGCGCAGTACGTTTTCTGCCCAGAGCTGCGGGAAGGCAGCGACGGGCGCACCGTGCATCATGGACATCGCCGCACCGTAACAGCTCATATAGGGCACCATCAGGCACACCATAAAGACGGATTTCATGATGGTGCGGCTGCGCCACTCGCGCATGCCGAGCACGCGGTTAGAAAGCGGACCGGCGTAGAACACGTCGCCTACCAGCGCCACCAAGAAGCCCGGAACGAAGCCGGAAATGGCGCTCATAAGGCTCTGCGGCGACAGCCCGCCCGCCAAAACGGCGGCGTTGTACACGGACATGCCGGCGACCATCAGTGCGCACATAACGATAGTGAACTTTTCTTGCTGGATTTTGTTGATCATCTTGACCCTCCTGAAAAGGCCGGGTCGAAAGCAAGAAGCGCGTAAGCCCGGCCTGGACTTACGCGCTTGCTACTCAACCACGAGGGATTCTACAACATCGTGGTCTATGGGTCCGAGAAACTCCACAAGAAGGGGGGCTGAGGGCCAGCGGCACTTGTCATGATGGTGGGTTACATCGGTCTTTGGCAGAAAGCGAAATCCTAGGCGTCCGAGCCCTCCGCATCGGCGTTGCCCGTTGCCCAACGGTGATACCCGATCACAAACGGATCCAGGTCGCCGTCGTCGAGCACCGCCTCGACATTGCTCGTCTCGACGCCCGAGCGCAGGTCCTTGACCATCTGGTACGGGTAGAGCACGTAGCTGCGAATTTGATTTCCAAAGCCAATCGTGGTCTTGGGCCCACGGATCTCATCGAGCGCCTCGGCCCGCTTCTCGAGCTCAATCTCGTACAAGCGGGCCTTAAGAATCTGCATGCACGCGGCCTTGTTCTGAATCTGGCTGCGCTCGTTTTGGCACGTCACCACAATGCCGCTGGGAAAATGCGTCACGCGCACGGCGGAGTCGGTGGTGTTAACGCCCTGACCGCCCGGGCCGCTCGCGTGGTACACGTCCACGCGAATATCGTCGGGGTTAATCTCGATGTCGATATCGTCGGGCAGCACGGGAATGACCTCGACGCCGGCAAACGTGGTCTGGCGGCGCTTCTTGTCGTCGGTGGGGCTAATGCGCACCAGACGGTGGACGCCGGCCTCGGCGCGCAGCATGCCAAACGCGTCCTTGCCCTCGACGGTAAAGGTCGCGCGATCAATGCCGATGACCTCGGCAGCGGGGCAGTCGTTAATGGTGACCTTCCAGCCGCGGCGCTGGCAGTACTTCATGTACATCTTAAAGAGCATGAAGGTCCAGTCCTGCGCCTCCAGGCCGCCCTGTCCGGGCTTGATGGTCACAATCGCGTCGCCGTGATCGAACTCACCGGTAAACCAGCTCGAAAGCTCGAGCTCGTCGATAGCGCGGGCCAGGCGTTCCGCCGTCGTGGCAGCCTCCTCGCGCAGCGCGGCGGCATCGGGGTCATCGCCCATCTCCTCGGCAAGCTCCAGCGC
>CATVTM010000083.1 GCA_958346935.1 uncultured Collinsella sp. | reverse complement strand
GGCCCTTGCGGCGTAGTCGCTATTTATTCAGTCCAAGTTTCGGGGCGCAGTTCACTATCCCCTTCGTGGTGGTTTTTCGTTTTGAGCCAAGGAGATTCATGTTCAACATTGTGCTGTACGCGCCCGAGATTCCGGCCAACACGGGCAACATCGGCCGCACGTGCGTGGTCACGGGAGCCCACCTGCATCTGGTGGAGCCGCTGGGCTTTTCGCTCGACGACAAGACCGTGCGGCGCGCGGGGCTGGGCTATTGGCAGAATCTGAACGTGACGACCTATGCCAGCTGGGAGGATTTCCTTGCGCGCAACGGCCTCTCCCCCGCCGACGAGCGCCTGCATCTGCTGACCAAAAAGGCGCGCCGCACCTATGCGCAGAGCACCTACCGCGATGGCGACTATTTGGTCTTTGGCAGCGAGAGCTCGGGGATTCCCGAGCCACTGCTTGCCGCGGCGCCCGAGCGTTGCGAGCGCATCCCCATGCTGCGCGATTGCGATTCACTCGATAACGCCGAGGCTTGGGAAGCCCACGAGGAATCGCTGGGGCATACCGAGGACAGCCACGAGGCCATCCTTCAACAGGATATCTGCGGCAACTTCGTCAACCCGGACGACTACCGCATCAGCGCCCTCAACCTCTCCAACAGCGCTGCCATCGTCCTCTACGAAGCTCTCCGCCAGACCGGCTTTGCCGGCATGTAAAAACCTGCCATTAGGGGACGGGGTAGAAATGGTAGTCTTTCAAACTCTCTAGTCCTTGCCAAAATGGTCTTGACATCAAATGCGGCAAAGGAACAGTCCCTTTGCCGCATTTGGCTGCTGGCAATTCACGTCAGAATTCAACTTCAAATACAAACGACTGCCGGAGTTCTCGCTTAGCTTGGCTTGTCAGGCTCGAATTCGCCCTTATGTTCAGTTTGCTGCATGCCTCGTCGATAGCCATAGCAAGTGATACAGACATGGTCATAGTCGTTTCACTTTTCAATTCGACCCGATAGCTCTTCGCCTTGTTTTTATCCTCTCCACCACATCTCGTCTCAATTAACAAGAGAACATCTGAGTCATGAGCATACCAATGGAGCTCAGGGCGCTGTGGAACCATGTCGCCCTCAAATTCCTGTGTAAACAGAATTTTCTTCTCACTTCTCGTTGAATCGCTCAAGGAACCGTCTATTCGAACCGAGCCCCTCTTTCCCGCCTTGGCATTTCCCTTAACCTGGTGGCCCCGCCGAGTTTCCTCGTACTCCGTCACCTCCAGCTTGCAGCGCTTCGCGCCAAGCATGAACGCGATCCGCCTCAACTCGGCCATCTTGTCTTGTTGCATGGTTGCGAAATAAGAATCAAGATCAACGAAGCGAGACCGATCGAAAGCATCTATGTAATATGTGGAATAAAGAGATGGCTTGGGGTAGAAAGACAGCTCGCTATCCCCGATTGCTTCGCGGTACAGATTGAAAATCTGGGTACCCTTAACAGTATCCAGCCAACCAATAGCATCCCTACAGACGTCGATGCCCCGACGCTCATTTCCATCAACGATTCGAATCATGTTCGGCAAATGGAATGAAGGACTCTGATAGGTCTCCTTGGTTACCGGCCTGTATCTATTGAGCTGCTGCTGGTATGCCCAATCGTTGACGGCGTCACCGATATCCGCAGCAGCACCTGCCGCACCATCGGCCGCATCCGCAATAGCTGCAAAGGCGTCATCGACCATCGGAGTTGCAGCACGCATTGCACCATCGGCAACTTTCTGTACGGTTGCAACCGCGCCCGCCATCGCGCTTCCGGCGCCATCAACCAACCCGGCAGCGGCCTTACGGATATCAAAACTCTGCTTATGTCGCGGCAGCTCCTCCCTTTCGACAACAGCCAGATCGTCTTTGTCCTCCATAGTGACCTCCTATTTCCGATAGTCGAAATCAACCGTATATTCATCGCCAAATGCCGAGTTGAACATCGCGCGGATATTTGCTTCGGCGTTCACCCGAGCCTCTTCGAGCAGGTCGCCATCCTTGATGGCCTCGCTTTCACTCCGCTCCTTGCACTGTGCTTCAAACGCCGTAACGTCTTTGACCTCAATGGGATTGAGGATGTTGTTGCGCTCCTCGAGAGCGCCCGATTTCTTCATATCCGGCGTGTTTGAGATTACATAAGGCTCATCCATCGTAATGGTCAGCTTCTTCTTGTTTGTATGTATCTCTGCCGTCTCGAGATTCACGCCCGCCTTAATGGTTCCAACATAGCGATACCAAAAACTGTTTTCTGTAAACGGGATATCAAACCAATCGAAAAACCTTTTGGTATCTGTCACCTTATCGACAATCGTATAGTTCTGCGATGCAGAAACCATCTCGTTCTGGGAAGCGATGCGTTCAAACACGACCGACGGGGAAAGCGTATTGGGGGTCGTTTCTTTCGCGCCCGCAGCTTTGCCGTTATTAAAGATGGTAATGAAAAGTACAGCCACAATCACTCCACCAAGCGCCAGGCCCGCAAAGAATACCTTGGGCTTTGTCAGGATTCTCCCGAGTTTCGCTTTCAGCGCCCCCACGCCTTCCTCTATCTCATCCATCCCCTATTCCTTTCAAAATCCCTGTTATTTAAGAAACTGCCGTGGGTTATACCTCATGCCTTAATTGTCGTTTTCAACATGTCTTTAGACGAGGGCAGTTGTTTGCAATCCGATATAATACACATTCGTTCGCGGCACTTGTTGTTCAATAATTGGCATAAAACGGGCAGGTCAACCATTCATTGCCGATTAACCCGCCCCTTCCGTGCAGAACTTATTTATTTACATCGTAGCTGGAAACAGATGCGACAACGCGCGCAGCGTCAACATCGGACATTGCCTCGAACTTGACTTTCTCACCCGGCGCCCACGACGAAGTGTCCGCATAGGTCTCCTCCGCTTTGATGTCATCTGCATCATAGAGAGCAAGTGTCAGGCTGACGTTAGAGAACGATATACCAGAGGTGTTCTCAACTACCGCCGTATACGTATACAGGCCGTAACCGTCATCCGTTTTTTCGAAATTTGCTCCCTGAATCAAACTGTTGATGGCATCCTCATAGCGGGTCTTCTCTGCTACGGACTTTCCATTCTTAATTAAGTCGTTGAAATCATCCTTGTATTTCTCCCCGACTTCCAGCCCGTAATTATCAACAAGCTTTTTGAGCTGCGCAGACCGCTTATCGTAGACCTTATTCCACTCTTCGTAATAATCCGAAGACGATTGCGAGTAATCCTCGGTCACTTTAAGCTGGTCATCAAGCAGATTCAGATACGTGATTACGTCCTGTTGCATCTTGGAATCCTTAAACCTAGCGTTCTTGAGTTCCTTGTCGTTCTTGATTTCGGCCTCAATAGCTTCCTGGATATTCTCGGTTGAATGAGGATCATCATCGTTTGCATTAGATTCAATGACGTCGGACCTTCTCTCAAACCCGGCGGCGATAACATTCATCGCCTTATCGTCGACATATTTCGACTTTGCAGCGTTTGCATCATTCTGTGAACAGGCCGAGATGAATCCTAGAGAACAGATAAGTAGGACAAGCAAGCCCATCATAGGCTGCTTATTAGTAGTATTTCGTTTCACGACTATTTCCCTTCGATTGACGTTAAGACTTATAGCCCCTCGCCAAAAAGCAGACGAATTGGCAACGCGGTGGCACTATTTGGTTCAAGGGCGTGAACTGGATAAACATCGAGGGAAGGAGTGAGCTCTGTACAATAAACTCCCCTCGTCAAAATGTCTAGCTAAAGAGGACGGACGGACGGCGAACGGTCAAAACCGGTCGTGTCCGCCCGCCTCCAACGATCGAATGTCGATGTGCTGACGTTCAGTAGCGTTGCGGCCTCTTGCCTCGTAACCTCACCTCCTTCGAATGATTTGATGACATCGCTATAGCTATCCGGGCGTTCGAGCGCCGGCCTTCCAAATCTCACACCCCGCAGACGCGCCGATGCGATACCCTCCGCCTGGCGCTGCTTGATGTTTTCACGCTCCAGCTGCGCCACGTAGCTCAAGATCTGGAGGACAAGGTCCGCCATGAATGTTCCCGTGATGCCGTCGAGTTGCTCGCGTGTATCGAGCAGAGGCATATCAAGCACCACGATGGCAGCATGCCTATCCACCGTGATGCGTCGCCATTCATCGAGGACTTCACGATAATTACGACCCAAACGATCGATACTTTTGATCACGAGAACGTCGCCCTCGCGCAACCTGCGAAGAAGCCGCTGGTACTGAGGACGCTTAAAGTCCTTACCGCTTGCCTTGTCAGCGTAAATCTGGTCCCGTTGAACGGGAAACCTTCCCAATGCGTCTAACTGGCGGTCCAAGTTCTGATCCGCAGATGAGACACGCGCATACCCAAAGATTCGATTGTCCATAATTGCCCCTATCGGCCGCCTCCTGGCAGCATCGGCTCAAACGAGAGCCCACTCACTATAGGGCGTGCAAATTCCGCGAATGGGCTGAGGCCATTTTGGCCCTCAGGCACAAGCTATTCAAGCGCCGTGCCGACAACGCGCTCGCTTTTAACTGTAATTAACTGTTTTTAACCAGAATTAACTGCTTTTAACTGAAATTAACTGCCTTTAACCAGAATTAACCGAAACAGAAAACCGTGATGCCGACAGTCTTTGCCGGAATGTGACAAAGGGACAGCCCCTTTGTCACATTCGGTTATAGGTAGCGGCCGGTAATACTTGCGGAGCAGGCCGCGATGTCGCCCGGCGTGCCGGCGCAGACGATTTGTCCGCCGGCGTCTCCACCGCCTGGGCCCATGTCGATCACGTAATCGGCGTTACGGATAAGGTCGAGGTCATGCTCGATCACGACAACTGTGGCACCCTTGGCAACGAGGCCGTCGAACACACTCAGCAACACCTGAACATCGAGCGGATGTAGGCCAATCGTGGGCTCGTCGAATACGAATACGGCATCGTCCTGCACGCGGCCCATCTCGCTCGCAAGCTTAAGACGCTGTGCCTCGCCGCCCGAAAGCGCCGGCGTGGGTTCACCGAGCGTGAGATAACCCAAGCCCAGGTCGTGCAAGGTCTGCAAGCGCGTCTGAACCTTCTTGAGTCCCAGTGTGGCGTCGATGGCCTCATCCACACTCATATCCATGAGCTGCGGCAACGTAAGCAAGCTCCCGTCCTTGCCCTCGCGATGGATATGCGAAGCCGCGTCTGCATAACGTGAGCCGCGACATGCCGGGCAGACGATCTCGACATCGGGCAAAAACTGCACGTCGAGTGATATCGAGCCCGTGCCGTCGCACGTAGGGCAGCGCAAGGCGCCGGTGTTGTAGCTAAAGGCGCCTGCCTTGTAGCCGGCTGCCTTGGCCTCAGACGTACGGGCGAAGGCGCGGCGCAGCTCGTCATGGATGTCGGCATAAGTCGCCACCGTCGAGCGCACGTTGGCGCCGATGGGCGTGGCGTCAATCAGGTTGGCGCGTGCGATGCCCTCGGCGTCGACCCAGCGCACATGGCTTGGCAGGCGCGCGCCAGTTGCCTGAGCCTTGAGTGCAGGGATGAGCGTCTCGAGCACCAGGGTTGTCTTGCCCGAACCCGAAACGCCCGTCACCGTGACAAGGCGACCGCGCGGTATATCGACTTCGAGCGGTTTGACGGTATGGATGGCATCGGTCGCCATGCGGATATGGCCTTGATCGAACATTTCGTCGTCAGCCACCCGCGGGCGCAAACGCTTGGGGTCTGCGCGCAAAAACGGTGCGATGCGGCTGCCCTGCGATTGTTCGACCTCGTCAACCGTACCAGCGGCGATCACATTGCCGCCGCCTGCTCCGGCAACGGGGCCCATCTCAACCAGATAATCAGCCTCCGCCAACACGCGCGTATCGTGGTCGACAACAACCACGGTGTTGCCGTCGCCCACTAGGTCGTGCATCACACCCACCAAGCCGTCGACATTGGCAGGATGCAGGCCAATTGAGGGCTCGTCCAGTACATAAAGCACACCCGTCGATCGGTTGCGCACCACGCGGGCGAGCTGCACGCGCTGACGCTCACCCGTGGAGAGCGTGGCACCGGCGCGATCGAGCGAAAGGTAATCGAGACCCAGGTCGACCAGACGACGAGCCGTGCCCAAAAACGAATCGCAGATATCCGCTGCCATGGGCCGCATCTCGGGCGGCAAGGATGCGGGCACCCCGCGCACCAACTCAATCGCATCACCAAGCGTCATGGCCGCCGCCTGTGACAGATTGATACCGCGCACCTGGGGCTGGCGCGCAGCCTCGGAGAGACGCGTACCGTCGCAATCACGGCATGGGCCCTCGCGCAAAAAGCGCGCAACGCGTTTTAAGCCCTTATCGTCCTTGACCTTGGCGAGCGCATTCTCGACGGTATAGACGGCGTTGTAATAGGTGAAGTCGAGCGGCGTGGCACCCTCGCCGTTTTTGGGAACGTAAAGAATGTGCTTCTTAACCGCGGGGCCGTGAAACACGATGTCGCGCTCTTGAGGCGTGAGCTGATTAAACGGCACGTCGGTGCGCACGCCCATCTCGCCAGCCACCTGCTTCATCAGATCCCACATAAGCGTGCCCCAGGGAAGCACCGCGCCTTCGTTGATAGTCTTTGACTCGTCGGGTACCAGGCTCGCCTCGTCCACCTCGCGCATGACGCCGGTACCGCCGCAAGTGGGACACGCGCCGCCGCTATTGAAAGCCAAATCCTCGGCACTCGGCGCGTAGAACTCGCGGCCGCATGTCGGACACGTGAGCGACAGGCCTGCGGCCACGTTAAGGCTCGGCTCCAAACGCGCCCCGCAATGCGGGCATACGTGATGGGCGCAACGGCTAAAGAGCAGACGCAGGCTATTGTTGAGCTCGGTCATGGTGCCAAAAGTAGAACGCACGCCCGGCACGCTCGGACGCTGGTGTAGCGCGAGCGCCGCCGGTACGTACAATACCTCATCTACCTGGGCACGTTCGGCCTGCGTTAGACGACGGCGGGTATAGGTGCTTAGCGCCTCCAGGTAGCGACGCGAGCCCTCGGCATAAAGAACCCCCAGCGCCAGCGAACTCTTGCCCGAACCCGACACGCCGGCAATACCCACGAGCTTTCCCAGCGGAATATCGATATCGATGTCCTTGAGGTTATGTACACGCGCGCCACGCACCTCGATAGCCCGCGGGCTCATCTTCTGTTCCATCACCTTTATCACCCTACTCATGCCATAAAATGCGGTCGCGGATATACTCGCCCAGCATGGGCACGGCAAACCGGACGAGGCCGTATCCGGCAGCCTCGATGACTCGCTCGCGAATCAAGCTTGCGCGATATTTACTCGCCCAGCTCTGGGTGCGATCGCAACGCTCAATGATATCCGCCATGCGCGTCGGCTTACCCTCGTCAGCAGCCATGGCCTCGATAAAGAGGCGTTGCGGACTGCGCAACCCGTAATACAGAGGTGCGTCGACCGCTTCGTAGAACTCGGAGACGGCATCCGCATGGCCATCCTCGACATCGCGCCTTTCGATGACCTGCGAACCACGCCGGACAGCAGACCGCCACATGTAATATCCCACCAGCTGAACCATATAGGGATGCCCCATACTCTTGTGTGCCGCAAGGTCCGCCGTCTCCGCGTCAACGTAAAGACCAGCGTCTTTGACCGTCTGGATATACGAATCGCGCACCTTGGGCAAAGATATCGCCCCCAACGTACGCTGCTGGGCACGCCGCAAAAACGTCACGCTCGGCTCTTCAAGCAAGTCATCAACCATACTGGGCAAGCCGGCAAAAACCAGCGCAAGACCGCGCTGGTCGCTATCGGGCAATCCCGTGGCATCCTGGTCTCCGAGCACCTGCTGATAGAGAACGGCAAGAGCCGCCAGTTCCTCGATAGACGCCGATTGCGCCTCGTCGATCGCAAACAGTATGCCCTTGCCTGGACCGAGCTTCTTGAGGCGCTCGTTGACCA
>CATVTM010000082.1 GCA_958346935.1 uncultured Collinsella sp. | reverse complement strand
GCAGTTGCGCACGACTGCCGCCTGAAACGTTGGGATGTCTATGGTTCGAGTCACGGTGCCCCCTACGGATCCTAAACTGTTAGCCTAGGAAAACTTATACACGAAAGTAAGCCACGGTCAACAAAAATGTTTGAAGAGGGAAACTAATTGACCGAACTGACATGATTTTGGAGTAAGATGGGAACACCCCATGGGGGTATCTAGATAAGGCTATTTGGAAAGGGGAGCGCATGGGCGACTTGCTCAACCCTGCGAATCTTGTCGTGCTGGCTGCAATTGCCATCGGCATGTTTTTTGGACTGCGTCGCATTGCTGCCTCGACGCGTGGGAAAAGTTGCTGCAGCGATGGTGCGTGCGCCAAGAAGGCCAAAAAGGTTGTTGTGACGGACACCGATGCGTCGCACTATCCCTATGGCGATGAGCTACTCATCGGCGGCATGAGCTGCGACGGCTGCGCTCAGAACGTGGCCAATGCCCTGAATGCACTGGATGGCGTGTGGGCAACGGTGGCGTATGCGGATCACACGGCACGCGTGCGCTCTAAGCAGCCGATCGATCGCGGCGTCCTCGAGGCGGCCGTGAAGGACGCGGGCTACTACGTCATGAAACTGTAGGGCGCGTGTTTGGTGCGGGAAGCGTCGCTAGGCTCGACCGCGCAGCTCAACGTCTTGGATATCGTCGAAGTCGATGGCGATGTCTTTGAGCTTGAGCAACTTGAAAGCGGGGAGTACCTCGTCGAGGATGCCGGTGCGGGCGCGATAACCGTACGTATCGTAATAGGTGACTCGAACTAAATCGCCACGTTTGAGGCCCTCGAGCTTGTGTGAAAGCTCGAGGGCTTTTTCTTCCGTCAATTCGCACTTGGGCTCAACGGTGATCTCTTGCTTGCGTACGAGTTCGTAGTATCCCGTCAACGCGGCAAAGGGCATAAACTGCGCAGCGCAGTTGGCGCGCACGGCGCCGTTGGCGGTGAGGTTGGGGTCGGCGGCGCGGCGTCTTCCCTCGGGGTCCGCCAAACGCTCGAAGGCGGTCGGCGGTCTCACGGGCTGCTGTTTTGGTTTAGGCACGATGTCCTCCAACCTGATCGTTGCGTTCGCGCGCGGTGGCGCCGGCGGTAAAGCTCAATCCCTTGACCAGGGCGTTCTTGCCGTATTTGCCTTTAACGGCCAAGACGGCGCGCGCCAGGTCGCGTTCGCGCTCATCGGCCTCGACGTCGCTAAACAGATCGATGGTGGCGAACTCCTCGGGCATGAGGTTGCCAAAGCCCAGATTGATGCGCTTGACCGGTCGCTTGGGGTCGACCGTTTGCGCCCAGAGGTCATCGAAATACCCCATGATCTTCTTAAACGAATTGGTGCGCTCGGGTAGCTTGCGCGAGGCATTGGAGTGTGCAAAGAGCGCGGCGTAGCCACCGCGCGGCTTGCCGCCGTGCTCTCCCACAAAGATGCCGTCGATCGCCTGCGCCTCTCGCACCAAACGTCGGCGTTCGTCATCGCGCTGGACGGGTTTGGGCGCGCGGGGCGCGAGCTCGGGACCGTCGGTAGCTGCAGGCTCGATGCCCGAGGTGCTCGAGCACAGGTGCCCGCAGCCGTCTATGTACTGCGCGGTGCCGCTGGCGTCGAGTCGGCGTATGTCGGCACGTTCGCTCGCATAGCCTACAAAGAGCGAGATGCTGTCGCACACCACGTGCTTGTCGATTAAGTCCAGCACGGCGGCATCGACCATCTCGCGCAAGACGGTGTAGGCCTGCTCGTAGGCATAGCCTTTCGAGAGTACCTGCCCCGTGGTGGTCGAGGTCGCTTGCGGGCGATAGGCTTGGATGTCGGCGATGGTTGTCGGCTCGCGTCCAAAGGCGTGATCGATGAGATACTCGGCATTGACGCCGAGCTCGTCGTAGAGCAGGCTTTCGTCGAGTGCGGCGACCCCCATCAGGTCGTAGACACCGTACTTCTCGAGCCGCGCCGCCACGCCGGGGCCGATACCCCAGATGTCGGTGATAGGGCGGTGAGGCCAGATCTCCTTGCGGAAGGTCTCGTCGTCGAGTACGCCGATGCGGCTGGGTGCGTGCTTGGCGGTGATGTCGAGCGCCACCTTGGCCTGGAATAGGTTGGGGCCGATGCCGACCGTTGCCGTGATGCCGGTGCGCCCCAGGACCTCGTCGCGCAGCATACAAGCGAACCCTTCGGCATCGGTATGGTAGAGATCCAGATAGGGCGTCACGTCGATAAAGCACTCGTCAATTGAATAGACGTGAACGTCTTGCGGGCTCACGTATTCCAGATAGATACCGTAGATTTGCGCCGATACCTCCATGTAGTGCTGCATGCGCGGCACGGCCTTGATGTAGTCGATACCATCGGGGATCTCAAACAGGCGGCAGCGATTGTGGATACCGAGGTCCTTCATGGCCTGTGTGATGGCGAGGCAGATGGTCGTGCGCCCGCGCGATTCGTCGGCAACGACCAGGTTGGTGGTGAGCGGATCGAGTCCACGGTCGACGCACTCGACGCTGGCGTAAAACGTCTTGAGGTCGATGCAGATATAGGTGTGCTGCCCGTGCGCCATCCGTACCCCTCCATCAAACACATGTTCCTATCGAATACCTGTTCGATAATACCCGCTCGACCGGACACCGTCAAAACCCGCCAAAAAGGGACAGGTTTATTTTGGTCGGTAAAACGCTTGACCTGCCAAAACAAACCTGTCCCTTTTTGGTCGGTTTTTAACGCAGCCCTAAAGAGCGCGAAACAGCTCGGAAAACCTCGCTTCGTAGCATGAGCCTAACGATCGATACCACCATAAAGCACGGAAGGGTTGTGGGGATAATGGTCAACTATGGGTTTGGTATGCCGACGCGCCTTGTTGCGGATGGAGACGTGGCTCGCTGGTGCGGACGATTGGTCGCTCACTACGGTGGCACCAAGGCGCTGGTTGTGCTGGGCGGTGACAAGCATACGCGCGATGAGCTTGTCTCGGCGGCACTTGGCTCGCTTGATCGAGCCCTACTCGAGCGTGTGCTTTTCCGCTGCGGCTCGTTTGAGGGCGACGGGGGAGACGAGCTGATCGACGAAGCCGTGGCCCTGGCGACCGACGAAGGCGTGGACTTTGTCCTGGCGATTGGCGATGCCGATACTGCTGGCTTTGCGCGCGAGCTCGCGCGTCGCATGGCGGCGCTCGATGCCGGCGAAGACGGCTTTGTGCCTTATGGATGCATTGTCTCGGAGGGCAAGGTGCCTGCTGTCGTGGGCACCGGCGAGGTTCCCGTTTTTGCCATTATCGCGCCCGAACTGCTGGAGGGCATCGGGTCTCCTCTGCGTGAGTTACTCGGTAGCGTCTGCGCCGCGGCCTACTATTTGCCATAAAAGGACGGGTTATTTTTGGTTGGTAAAGCGTTTGACCTGCCAAAATAAGCCTGTCCCTTTTTGATCGGTTGCCGTTTGGGGGCCGATTGGCAACGCTCGCTGATTGTAGTCTTGACCTGCGCTAGAATAGTGGCATCTGAATGTCCGGGCGCATGGAGGCGTGCGCCCGTATGCTGAGGAGGACTCTATGGCAACTGTTGCCGCACCTATCGATGCTACGTCGACTGCCGCTTGGAAGGCACTCGAGGCTCATCAGGAGAAGCTCGAGGCCGAGGGTATCGACCTCAAGGCCTGGTTCGCTGCCGATGCGGAGCGCGTGAACAAACTGAGCTTTGACGCCGGTGACCTGCACTTCGACCTGTCCAAGAACCTGGTGACCGATGAGACCGTCAAGCTGCTGTGCGATCTTGCCCGCGAGGTGAAGCTCGAGGAGCGCCGCGGCGCCATGTTCTCCGGCGAGCACATCAACACCACCGAGGACCGCGCCGTCCTGCACACCGCGCTTCGTCGCCCGGCAAGCGAGAAGGGCCAGCTCATCGTCGACGGCCAGGACGTCGTCGCCGACGTGCACGAGGTTCTCGACCGCATGTATGCCTTCGCCGAGCGCGTGCGCTCCGGTGAGTGGAAGGGTGTTACCGGCAAAAAGATCGAGCACCTGGTGTCCATCGGCATCGGCGGCTCCGATCTGGGCCCGGTCATGGCCTACGAGGCCCTGCGTCCCTACGCCGACGCCGGTATTGACTGCCGCTACATCTCCAACATCGACCCCAACGATCAGGCAGAGAAGCTCAAGGGCCTCGATCCCGAGACCACGCTCGTGATTATCGTCTCCAAGACTTTCACCACGCTCGAGACCCTCACCAACGCTCGTGAGGTCAAGACCTGGATGCTCGAGCAGCTCAAGGCTCAGGGTGCCATCGACGGCTCCGATGAGCAGAACGCCGAGGCCGTGGCCAAGCACTTTGTCGCCGTTTCCACCGCACTCGAGAAGGTCGAGGCCTTCGGCATCGACCCCGCCAACGCTTTTGGTTTCTGGAACTGGGTCGGCGGCCGCTACTCTGTCGACTCCGCCGTGGGCCTGTCGCTGACCGTCGTGCTCGGCCCCGAGCGCTTCCAGCAGTTCCTTGAGGGCTTCCACGCCATCGACGAGTACTTCTGCAACACCCCGCTCGAGAACAACGCCGTCGCGCTGATGGGCCTGCTCAACGTCTGGTACGTCAACTTCTTCGGTTCCAAGAGCCACGCCGTGCTGCCGTACTGCCAGTATCTGCACCGCTTCCCGGCCTATCTGCAACAGCTCACCATGGAGTCCAACGGCAAGCACGTCCGCTGGGACGGCAGCGCTGTGACCTCCGATACCGGTGAGATCTTCTGGGGCGAGCCCGGTACCAACGGTCAGCACGCCTTCTACCAGCTGCTGCACCAGGGCACCGTGGTGGTCCCGGCCGACTTTATCGCTTTCGCCAACACTGCCAACCCCGCAACCGACAGCGGCCAGGACGTCCACGAGCTGTTCCTGGGCAACTTCCTGGCCCAGACCAAGGCGCTCGCCTTTGGTAAGACGGCCGACGAGGTTCGTGCCGAGGGCACGCCCGAGCAGATCGTCCCGGCCCGCTGCTTTGAGGGCAACCGTCCGACGACCTCGATCTTCGGCGACACGCTGACCCCGTTCGCACTCGGCGAGCTCATCGCCCTGTACGAGCACATCACGTTTGTCGAGGGCACGGTCTGGGGCATCGACTCCTACGACCAGTGGGGCGTCGAGCTGGGCAAGCAGCTTGCCAAGCAGATCACCCCGGCCTTCCACGACGACGCCGCCAAGGCCGAGCAGGACGCTTCGACCCAGGCGCTCATCGAGTTCTACCGCGCTCATCGCAAGTAGTTTTTACGGCCGAGTTGGCTTATGGCTGAAAGGGGCCCGTATCCGTTGGGATACGGGCCCCTTGCTATTTGGATAGGATGGAATGTATCGGGAGGCGCCTCGACGGGCATCGCAATCGTCGAAGGCGCGCCGTTCATGTTTGGGACAATATGACATTTTTCCCGTTGCAAACAGCGTCGCCGTGGGTGTTCTGTATGATGACTCAGGCAAGGTTGTTCAATGACAGGGAGGCATATATGGCAATCAAAGCCATCGCAATGGATATCGACGGTACGCTCACCAACGACCAAAAGGTCATCAGCCCGCGTACGTGCGAGAAGCTGCTCGCTGCGCAGGAGTCGGGCATTAAGCTCATCTTGGCTTCGGGTCGTCCTGCATGGGGGCTGCACGCCTTGGCGCAGGAGCTCGACCTTCAAAACCATGATGGTCTGCTAGTTGCCTTTAATGGCGCGCACGTGGTCGACGCTCAGACCGATGAGGTCCTTTTTGATCAGGCCATGCCGGCTGACGAACTGCACCGTCTGATTGATCATCTGCGCAATTTCGACGTGATTCCTATGATTTCGCTCGGTCGCGATTTGCACGTCGAGGACTCGTACCATTGCATGATCACGCTGCCTGACGGCTTGCGGAAGAATATCGTCAAGTATGAGCGCGATGCGTGCGATCTTAAGATTCGCGAGGTCGAGAGCCTGCATGAGGTCGTGGACACTTATCCCGTGGACAAGCTGCTGACGGCGGGTGATCCGACCTACCTGCAGGCGCATTACGAGGAGATGTATGCGCCCTTTACCCAGACGCTTTCGGGCATGTTTACGGCCGACTGGTACTTTGAGTACACGGCGCCCGGTATCGACAAAGCCCGTGCGCTCGAGGGTGCCCTGCCCAAGCTCGGTATCGATGCCAGCGAGGTCGTCTCGTTTGGCGACGGCCAGAACGACAAGTCCATGATTGAGTGGGCCGGCACCGGTGTTGCCATGGGCAACGCCGTCGGTGAGGTTAAGGCAGTTGCCCAGATGGTAACCGCCAATAACAACGAAGACGGTATTGCAGTGGCGCTGGATAAGCTGCTGGGTTAGAATCGCCGATTAATGCATGGTTTGGGCGCCTGCTTGCGGGCGCCCTTTTGTTAGGGAGGGTGCCGTGTCCGCATTTCCGTTCGACGCCGTTATCTTTGACATGGACGGTGTCATTGTCGATACCGAGTATTACTACCTGGGCGAGACTGCCGCGTTTGCCAAGGAGCTTGGGCTTAACCTGACTCAAGAGGAGTTGAATGGGCAAGTCGGTACCTCGCATCAGTTCTTCCTGCATATGCTGGTCGATTGGTTTGAGCGCGCCGGTAAGGGGCATTTCACTGGCGAGGAAGCGTTGGTCCGTTGGGACGAGTGGGCGCATAAGCGTCCGCGCGACTATCAGGCTTTGATTAACCCAGGCGCCGTGGATACGATTCGAGAGCTGCCACGCCGTGGCGTTCGCGTGGCGCTTGCCAGCTCGTCTCCCATGGATAGCATCGAGGAAGTGCTCAACGCGTGCGGGCTGTCGGATGCCTTTGAGTATGTGGTGAGCGGCGAGCAGTTTAAGGAGAGTAAGCCCGAGCCCGACATCTACCTGCATGCGTTGGACCTGCTGGGGCTGCCCGCGAATCGCTGCTGCTGCGTTGAGGATTCGGTGCCTGGCATCACTGCCGGCAAGCGCGCCGGTCTGACAGTCATCGCCAAGCGTGAGGAGCGCTTTGGCTTTAGTCAGGACGCCGCGGATAAGATTATCGATCAGCTGCCGGACCTGCTGGAACTCGCGTAAGAGCGCGTTAGTTGCGCGTTTTTCGGGTCCGATGAGTAAATACCCGACATTTTGGTGCGACACCTAGCATACTTTAAGCTAATGCGGGCTTAAGGACTTGTTGAATGCCCTTAAGCCCGTTTTAGACGTAATTGCGCTGGGAGAGGGTATATGCCACCGACTGAAGGGCTAACTGACGGTAAAGCAGCGATACCGCTGTACCAACAGGTCATTGATATCATTAAAAACGAAATCAACTCCGGTGCCTACAAGGCAGGTGCGCGGATACCCAACGAATTCGAATTGGCTGAGAGCTATAAAGTTGGCCGCGTTACCGTGCGACGCGCTATTGAGGAGCTCGTCCAGCAGGGCTATCTAACGAAGCGGCAGGGGAAAGGCACGTTTGTCAATGCCCCCAAGCTCAAGCGCAAGATTCGCCAGAAGGATGACGTCCAGAGTTTTTCGGACGCATGCCGCGCTAACGGAATGGAACCGGGGGCGTGTGTCATTTCGAGAAAGATACTGCCGGCGGATTCCACCGAAGCACAGTTCTTTGGTGTTCCCGTTGGAACTGACTTGATTTGCGTTGAGCGCGTGCGTACTGCCGATGGCGTCCCTGTCATGCTTGAGAACAACATATACGTTTACGAGGACAACGCCTATCTATCAACGGCGCCTCTATCTAACCAATCCATTTTTGAGTTCGTGCGCAACCGGACGGGGCGGACGCCTGCGTTTACCGACCCGTGCACGCTCGAGATCGCGTGCACATCGCCCGAGGTCGCTCGGTTGCTGGCGGTTCCCGTTGGCGAACCCTTGTTTTATATGGAAGCCTTCTTCTTTGATGAGCAGCGGCGGCCGTTTATCATCGGTCGTCAGCGGATCGTTGGGTCTCGCTACGTTTTTGACATCTAGGACATTGCGAATGGAGACGCCCGGTGGATCATCTCACCGGGCGTTTCCATACCGTTCA
>CATVTM010000081.1 GCA_958346935.1 uncultured Collinsella sp. | reverse complement strand
CGCGCCTACGACCGCGAGGGTGCGGACGAGGTTGTCTTCCTGGACATTACCGCCACGAGCGACAACCGCGCGACGACCATCGAGATGGCGGCGCATGCGGCCGAGGAGCTCGCTATTCCCTATACCGTGGGCGGCGGCTTTCGCGACCTGGCGGGCATGCGCACCATGGTTGCAGCCGGCGCCGACAAGGTGTCGCTTAACTCTGCCGCCGTGCGCGATCCGTCGTTGATTAGCCAGGCTGCCGCGGCGTTTGGCAGCCAGGCCGTGGTCGTGGCGATCGATGCCAAGCGCGTCGGTTTGCCCGGCGCATCTGGTGCCGACAAGTGGGAGGTCTTTACCGCAGGCGGCCGCAACGCCACGGGTATCGACGCGGTGGCGTGGGCCGAGGAGGCGGCCCGTCGCGGCGCCGGCGAGATCTTGCTCACCAGTATGGACCGCGACGGCACCAAGGCCGGATTTGACCTGGCGCTCACCCGCGCCGTGGCGCGCGCGGTGCCGATTCCGGTGATCGCGAGCGGCGGTGTGGGCACGCTCGAGCATTTTGCCGAGGGCGTGATCGAGGGCGAGGCCGATGCCGTGCTGGCGGCAAGCGTCTTTCACTTTGGAACCTTCAGCATTCGCCAGGTGAAGGAGTATATGGCGTCGCAGGGCATCCCTGTGAGATTGGACTTCTAATGCTGCGGGCTGCGCTGCGGCTTGCCCAGGCACCGCATCTTGTCGCTCAAACCGTCGCTCGCGTACCAAAGTACGCGTCGCTCCTCTTTCGCGACAACCTGCGGCACCTGGACAACCCTCGCCGACCTGTGGGATTTCGTTTATTACTTGGGAGAAATGATGACTGAGGTGGTAAATGCTACCGAGCTCAAATACGACGCCAAGGGGCTGATTCCTTGTGTGGTTCAGCAATATGACACCGGCGAGGTGCTTATGGTTGCTTGGATGAACGAGGAATCGGTGGGGCTGACGCTCAAGACCGGGACCACGTGGTTTTGGAGTCGCAGCCGTCAGGAGCTCTGGAACAAGGGCGCGACGAGTGGCAACATGCAGGAGGTCAAGGAGCTCTGGGCCGACTGCGATAGCGATACGCTGCTGGTCAAGGTGGACTCACCGGGCCCGGCCTGCCATACCGGCAACCGTACCTGCTTCTTTAAGCGCGTGGAAGGGGGAGTGCGATGAAAGTCGTGACGCCGTTCGAGGTCGCCGAATGCAACACCGAGCTCCTCCGCGCGGGCGTGCCATGCCGCGTGCACCTGACTGATGCCTGCGGGGCGCAGTCGCTTTGGCTCGAGGCCGAGAAGGAAAGGCTCAATGAGGCCCATGCCGTCATCGTCGAGTTCTTTGAGAAAAAGGGCGCAAAGCCTCGGTTCGATGAGACCGGTACCTACTTTACGCTGCAGTAACGAGAGGAAATAACCATGGGAGTCAGAACAGCTAACGTGCAGCCGGGAAACATCGGTGAGACGCTGACGGGACTGGCCGAGGTGATTCACGGTCGTCGCGACGCATCGCCGCAGGAGAGCTATACCGCGCGTCTGCTGACCGACGTCGAGGACGAGCTTCTCAAGAAGCTTGCCGAGGAGGCGAGCGAGGTGATCATGGCCTGCAAGGATAACGACCACGATCACATCCGCTACGAGGCCGGCGACCTGATCTACCACCTGCTCGTGACGCTCGAGCGCTACGGCATCACCCTCGACGAACTGGCCGGCGAACTCAACGCCCGCCGCCACTAGTCATTGGGGACGTTCTTAAACGACTAGTTAGGCGAGGGGCGTGGATTCCCATTCGCCGGTGGGGTGGGGGATATCGAAGGCCCGGTAGCCGCAGTCGTAGGCGTGGGCCTGGGCCTCGCGGATGTTCCAGCAGATGTCGCAGGCGCGGTGCGCGTCCGAGCCAAAGGTGATGGGCACCTCGGCATGGGCGAAGCGGCGCAACAGCCCGGTCGCGGGGTAGTAATCGTCGAGCCCCTTGCGCGGTGCGGCGGTCGAGACCTCAACGCGGCGACCCGTATCGTGGGCGCATTCGGCCATCTGCTCCCAAAACGGCGCGGGGTCAAAGTCGGGTGCAAAGCCGTCCTTCGAAAAGCGCATGACCAGGTCGGGATGGGCCATCGCGTCAAAGTTGAGTGAGCTTTCGCAAGCACGGCACCAGTCGTCGACGTAGCACTCCCACACGCCGCGCACGCCTAAGTTTTCCCAAACATGCAGGTTGGTATCGTCGTCGATCCAGCCACAAAGCGAATCGGGCGTATCGGGACGAGCGACGCTCTCCGTTCCCGCCGTGCCCGCGGCGCCGGCCATGATATCGCCCGGGTCGCCAATCCAATGCACGCTGCCCAAGCGCACCACGGCGCCCTGGGACCAGCGCTCAACCAAGGGTTCGCAGCCCTCGTACCAATCGCATTCAAAGCCATAGATAAGCTCGAGCTCCGGCGCGATTTGCGCGGCAAGCCTGCGGGCGTCCTCAAAGGCCAGACGATGTGCCGGCAAGTCGCCCTCGACGACCTGCACCTCGCAGTTAGCATCCATACTGGCAGGCAGGGCGAGGTGGTCGGTCGAGACCATGACGCGGCAGCCTGCCACAGCAGCGGCACGGACGTTGTCATCAAACAAGGCATGGCCGTCCGAAAACGAGGTGTGGGTGTGACAATCGACCAGCGGGCAAGCAGACATGGCGGCTCCTTTGCATTTGGCGAATCCGTTCCATTGTAATGGCGCAGCCTCGGCGCGGCGGGAACGCTGCAAGTCGAAACCGACTGGAAAGGGCAGGCGGCGCGTGCCGGCGCCGGCGACTACTTGCTTCGTGCCGCCGCTCGTTTGGACTGCACGGTTATAATCGCGTGCCGCACGGCGGTGATGGGGCGATAGCGGATCATACGCGGTCCCGACCAGCGCATGACCTCGCGGATCTTCTCGCGCATGGCAGGCCGGTAACAATGCGAAGGACAGGCCGAGCAAAATGTCTTGGTGCCCATGTGCGGGCAGTGCTTAATGCGCGCGATGGCGTATTTCTGCAGATCGGCGCATTCAGGGCAGAGCGTAATGGTCCGAAGGCCGAGCTTCACGCGCACGGGCCCATCGTCGCCAGCCTGCTCGATCGCATGCCCGCCTCCATGATGCCCGCGGCACCACAGCGCAATCATCTGCGACACCATCTGGGCCTCGCGCTCACGTTTGCGTGCCAGCTCCGGTGTGTCGATCGGGCGCGCCATTAGCTCAGCCTCCCGTGCTCGACCGAAAGCGAGCAATCGGCAAAGGCGCAGGTGCTGGCACGGTGGCTTACGAGCACAATGGTCTTGCCGCGGCGCTTGAGCTCGTCGATCGCCTGCATCACGGACGCCTCGTTGAGGGCATCGAGCGCGCTGGTGGGCTCGTCGAGCAAGATGAAAGGCGCGTCGTTGAGGAAAATGCGCGCAAGGCCGATGCGCTGGCGCTCGCCGCCCGAGAGCGAGTCGCCCAGCTCGGCAACCGGGGTGTCGAGACCCTGCGGCAGGCGGTCGATGAGGGCGGTAAGCGAAGCGGAGCGGCAAGCGTCGAGCAGCTCGGCATCGGTGGCGCTGGCGTGCGCGACCAGCAGATTCTCGCGTACGGTGCCACAGAACAGATGTGTGTCCTGGGTCATATAGGCCTCGTGGCTGCGCAGGCTCGCCGTGTTGATGTGGCGGGCATCGACGCCGCTCACCGTGATGGTGCCGGCTGCGGGGTCCCAAAAGCGCATGAGCAGCTTAAGCAGCGTCGACTTGCCCGAGCCCGAGCGCCCCATGATGCAGGTCATGGTGCCGGGCGCAAAGGTACAGGTCACGTCGTCGAGGATGAGACTCGCGGCGGTGTCGTTCGCGACCTGCTCTGTGGCGTCCGCACCGCTCGCGTCCACGCCGCTCGCATAGCTAAAGCTCACATGCTCGGCTGCGGCGCCGGCAAACTCAACGTCCTGTCCATCGGCGACCTCGGCGCACTGGGGCCGCTCGTCGAGCAAATCGAGCACGCGTACGCCCGAGGCGAGCGTCTCCTGCAGTGAGGCGCCCAGGCGGCTCACGGCCATCACCGAGCCAAACGACGACACAAAGGTAAAGACGGCGACAAACGCTGCGGCAAAATCAATCGTTCCCGCAGACACCAGCTGCAGCGCACGCCCGAGCATCACCAGATTGGCCGCAAGAATAAGCGCATCGGCTACGGCCTCGCTGACCGCCTGGCGGCGCTTGAGGCGCGCGTCCACGGCGCCGACTTGCTCGGTCAGATTGCCCAGGGCACGGCTGCGATCGGTGCCACCGGCAAACTGGATAGTCTCGGACGCGCCGCGTAGACTGTCGAGCACAAAGGCACCCAGCTTACCGGCGCCCTCGCGGCTCTGGCGGCCGGTGGTGCCGCATGCCTTGGCCGAGGTCAGGGGCAGCAGCACGCCCAGGACCGCGTAGGCCACGAGCGCGATGCCCGCGAGCTCGGGGCTCACAGCCAGCAAAAAGCCCTCAAACACAACGGTGCAGACCAGAGCGATGGCAATGGGCGAGATGGTGTGCGCGTAGAAGACTTCGAGCAGCTCGATATCCGAGGTGACCAGACTCACGAGCTCGCCCTTGCCGCGGCCCTCGAGCTTAGCGGGGGCGAGCTGGCGCAGGGCGCCAAACACCAGGTCGCGAATGTGTGCGAGCAGACGGAATGCGATGTAATGGTTGCAGAGCTGCTCGCCGTAGTGGAGCGGCCCGCGTGCGATGCCGCAGGCGGCACAGGCCGCGCATGTGACGATAAGGCCCAGGCCCAGGGCATTGTGGCCCAGGGCCGCCATAAGGCCGAGGGCGCCAAAGGCCGGCACGAACGCGGCGGTGAGCATGCCAATGCTGCCCAGCGCGACGGCTAGCACAAGCCAGCCGGCAAGCGGTCGGACAAGCCCCATCATGCGCCACATGATGGACGGCGCCGAGCGACGGGCGCGGCCGGAGTCAGGCGCCGCGGCAGCGGAAGACGAGCCGGCACCGTTGAGGCCATCGGTACAGGCAGTACTGCCGCCAACAGCCTCAACCGCGCCGGCATCCTCGGCATCATCCTCCGCATACGCATATGCCGAGAGCTGCTCCTGGCTGTTCCACATGCGCGCATAGGCGCCCGCGCCCGACAGGAGCTCATCATGGGTGCCGCGCTCGGCAATGCGACCGCGCTCCAGCACCAGAATCTGATCGGCGTCCACGATTGTCGACAGGCGATGCGCCACCACGATTACGGTGTGCTCGCCGGCGAGCGATGCAATGACCTCGCCGATTGCGGCTTCGCTTGCGGCATCGACGTTGCTCGTAGCCTCGTCAAACACATAGATCGGCGAGTCGTGCAGCAGGGCGCGTGCCATGCACACGCGCTGGCGCTGGCCACCCGAAAGGTTGGTGCCGCCCTCGTTAATCACCATGTCGAGCCCGCCGTTGGCCTGCACAAAGGCCGCCACGCGCGTGCGGCCGAGCGCGCGCAAAAGCTCGGCGTCGGTGGCGTTGGGCTGGGCGAGCAGCAGGTTGTCGCGCAGGGTGCCGGCAAACAGGTAGCCGTTGGTGGGCACCAGCGTGACGGCGCGCATGAGTGAGGTGGCCGTGGCATCGCGCAGTTCAACGCCGCCAATGCGCACGCTGCCGCGGTAGGCGTCCTTGCGGCCCGAGATAATCCCCGCGAGCGTGGACTTGCCGCCGCCGCTTTCGCCCACGAGTGCCACGAGCGTGCCGCTCGCGATGGTGGCGCGGGCTTCATCCAGCACGGTGCGGTCGCCGTAGGCATAGCTCACGCCCGCGAGCTCGATATCGCCGCGACCGTCAAGCTCAACATCGCCGCGCTCGGGCGCGGGCGTATCCAAAATGCCAAACATGCGGCGCGAGGCGGCCATGCCGTTCATGGCTGTGTGGAACAGCGATCCTAGGCGGCGCATAGGCAAAAAGAACTCCTGCGAAAGAAAGACGATGAGGAAGGCGGCCTCAAAGCCAATCTTGCCCGTGGCGAGCTGCAGCGTGGCTACGATAATGCCGAGCGCGGCGCCCATATAGACGACCAGGTCCATAACGCAAATGGAGCGCAGCTGCATCACCAGCAGGCGCATGGTCGCTGTGCGGAAACGCTCGGACTCGGCGTTGATGCGCTCGTGCCAGCTGCGATCGGCCTGGTAGACCTTAAGGGTGGTGAGACCCTGCACGGCCTCCAGGAACATGCCGCCCAGATCGACATAGCTGCCCCAGTACTCGGCACCGATCTTTTTGGCGTTGCGCATGACCATCATGATGGAGACGGGGATGACCGGAACGCAGGCGAGCAGCAGCGCGGCGGGAAGACCCGCCTGGCCCACGAGCAGTACAAACAGCGTGATGGGTGCCAAGCCGGCAAAGAAGAGCTGCGGCAGGTAACCGCCAAAGTACACCTGGAGTTGCGTGGCGCCCTCGACGCTGGTCTGGACGGCCTCGGCGGTGGGGACGGTCTCGGTGTAGGAGGGGCCGAGTGCGGTGAGCTTGTCGTAGACGAGCGAGCGCACGCGGCGGACGGCCTCGAACGCGGCCTTGTCGCCGGCGCGTTGGGCCAGGTAGATGGAGGCGGCGCGCACGATGATGGCGGCGGCGAGCGGCAAGGCCGCCTGTGCGAGGGCATCGACGGCGAGCGCGGCGGAAAGACCGTCCGTGACGATGCCGCCCAAGATGCGCGCAAGCACCCACATCACCGTGATGTTTGCCATGAGCGCGATCCACTTAAACAGGACGCTTGCCATAATGTAGGGCGTTGCCTGCGGAACCAGGGAGAAGAGCCGCTTCTCGAACATGAAACCTCCTATGCCGTAACGGTGCCGGGCGGGGTCCTCGGCAGCCGCTTAGTTAGCCAAATGCAACTAGAGTAACATCGTGCAGCGGGTAAGTATGCCGAGGGTAATTTTTGGCCGATGAACTGCGTAGAAAGTTCAAAATTGTTGAGTGTGGCGAACTTTGTTGTGGACGGAGTGCGGGCGCAATTCTGATCGTGTGCGGCCCCGCTCCAAAACGTGTACGTCAGCCTCCAAAAGCTGTAAAAAATGACATGTTTGGAGGCTGACGTACACGTTTGGGCGGGGGCGAGGGTGACGACGGACGAAAGTCACGCCTGTACCACGTCCGATGTGCTAGCGTTTGGATGAACAAAACGAGCCCGTGCGGAAAGGATCCGGACCGTATGCAACGTGGAAGTACATCTCCGCTGTCCCGCGAGACCGATGCGCCCGAAACCATCGTCAAGCTGGAGTGCGATATTGACGACGCGTCGCCCGAGGTACTCGCCTACGCCGCCGACCGCCTGCGCGAGGCAGGCGCCCGCGAGGTGCACTGGCTGCCTCTCTACTGCAAAATAGGCCGCCCCGGCTGGCAGCTGCAGGTGATCTGCTCGCATGAGGATATCGAACGCCTGCAGACGATTATCTTTTTGGAAACCACGACCAACGGCATTCGTCGCCAAGTCATGGAGCGTGTTTGCTTGCCACGTCGCTTTGAGCAGGTGGCGACGCCTTGGGGCGAGGTGTCCGTCAAGGTGGCCACCCTGCCCGACGGCAGCGAGCGCGCGGCTCCCGAGTACGAAGACTGCGCCCGTCTCGCCCGCATGCACAACGTGCCGCTCCAGCGCGTGATGCAGGCGGCTCAGAGCGCGGCGCTTCGATTTGAGTAACGCGGCCGGTGGCACGCCGCGCCCAGCCCCATCAACCCCACGTCGAAAGGACTCCCCATGAAATACCTCATCGCTTCCGACATTCACGGCTCGGCATACTGGGCCGAGCGCCTCTGCGCTGCCATCGAATCCGAGCAGCCCGACCGTATTGTGCTGCTAGGCGACCTGCTCTACCACGGCCCGCGCAACGACCTGCCGCGCGACTATGCCCCCAAGCGTGTGATTCCGCTGCTCAACGCCCTAGCCGACCGCATCATTGCGGTGCGCGGCAACTGTGACGCCGAGGTCGACCAGATGGTCCTCGACTTTCCCGTCATGGCCGACTACGCCACGCTGTTCGATGAGGCCGGCCGCGAGCTGTTCCTGACGCACGGCCACGTCTTTGGCGCCGGCATGCACAACAGCGTCGACCACGCGCCCGCGTTGCCCGAGG
>CATVTM010000080.1 GCA_958346935.1 uncultured Collinsella sp. | reverse complement strand
AACCCAAGGGTTATACCCTAAGAGCAAACCACCCCTTTTAGGGGTGGTTTTGATTGTCTAAAGAAGAAAAGCCGCTGGTTAGAGCGGCTTTTTTGTTGTGCAAAAAGGTACAGGTTTTTGTAGAGGGGTATGGAGATGCACCCATTCGCGGCGCATTTTGTGCAATCTGGGAAAACGCGAGCAGTTTGCTCGTATAATGAACTCCGTCGAAAGATACAAAAACCTGTACTTTTGCGACTGCGCCTAGCTGCGAGCGAGAAGCCTGTTCTTAACGCCCTTGCATCCGCGTGTGTCGCGGAGACAAGAAAAGGGGGCGAGAGATGGAACAGACAATGCGGCGCCAAGAGCAGCTGCCCGGTGCCTTTAGCGGCTCCACTACCAACTGTCAGCACGGCCGCGTCCGCTGGTATCTGGTCCACACCCCCAACGGTAAAGAGCGCGAGACCTGCGAAAAGGTCCGCCGCATTATCCCGCACGAGCTGATGCAGGACGCTTTTGTGATGCAAAAGGAGTTCTGGTTTAAGCGGGACGGCGCTTGGTCGCTCCAAACCAAACCCATGTACAAGGAATACTTCTTCGTCGCCACGCGCGATGCCGCCCTGCTGGACAAGGCTTTGGCCCAGTTGAGCTTTGGCTGCCGCATTGCCGGCAGCAGGGAGCGGGCCTATGCGCCCATGCCGGACGATGCGCAGGACTGGTACCGCAGCGTGCTCGACGACGACGGCGTGGTTCGCAACAGCGTGGCCCGCATAGAAGACGGCGTGCTGCATATAGAGCAAGGGCCCTTGGTGGGGCAAGAGGCCCGAGTAAAGAAGATCGACCGTCATAAGCGCTGGTGCCTGGTAGACGTGGGCGAAGGCGACTCCGCTTTTAGGGAGCTGCTTCCGTTGGACGTGCCCAGTAAGACGTAAGGAGACGTCGCACTGGAAATTCATTCGCAATTTGAATTCATCGATTGGGGGATCCCTGAGGACAGGGACGTAGATTTGAACTTGACTAGTAAAGAAGTGACAGGGCAAAACGCGCCGGTAGGGGCCGCGCTTGTTGCGCAGGCCATGAATGGCGGCGACGCGAGGATGCGCTACAAGGCCATTCAGGCCGTGAAGGACTGGGACCGCACGCGCCTGGCATACCGCGCCGTCAAGCGCGCCTTCGACATCGTGTTCAGCGGCTGCGTGCTGGCCGTCATTGCCATTCCGAGCTTGGTGCTCGCCGCGGCCATCCGCCTGGAGAGCGAGGGCAACCCGTTCTACAGCCAGATCCGCGTGGGCCAGACCCACCGTGACGGCAGCCTTTCCACCTTCCGCATGTGGAAGTTTCGCTCCATGTACAAAGACGCCGACGAGCGCCTCGCCGAGCTCAAGGAACAGAACGAGATCGCCGGTGCCATGTTCAAGATGAAGGACGACCCCCGCGTCACCAAGATCGGCAAGTTCATCCGCAAGCACTCCATCGACGAGTTCCCGCAGTTCCTCAACGTGTTCCTGGGCCAGATGTCCGTCGTGGGCCCGCGTCCGCCGCTGCCCAACGAGGTGGCCGAGTACACAGAATTCGACCTGCAGCGCCTGGCCGTGAAGCCCGGGATCACCGGCTGGTGGCAGGTGACGGACCGCAACGACACCGATTTCGACGGCATGGTCCGACGCGACCTGGAGTACATCGCCAAACGCGGCGTGGTCACCGATTTAAAGATTGTTCTCCTCACAGTCGTTGAGGTCTTTACCGGTGGCGGTGCTTGCTAGATGACTGAACCGATTAGGGTAGCCCAGATTGTTGGCAAGATGGTTGGCGGCGGCGTCGAGGCCGTTGTCATGAACTATTATCGCCATATTGACCGAAGTAAAGTCCAGTTCGATTTTCTTGTCGATTCAGATTCGACGCTCGTGCCACGTGAAGAGATCGAATCGCTTGGTGGTCGAATCTTTGAGATTCCGCCCTACCAGCATGCGATTGAATATCAGCGAGAGCTTCAAAGCCTCTTTACGCAAGAGGGCTGGAAGATAGTGCACAGCCATATCAACGCGCTTTCCGTCTTTCCGCTTCGCGCCGCGAAGAAGGCAGGGGTACCCGTGCGTATCGCCCACAGCCACTCGACGAGCGGCAAAGGCGAGTTTGCAAAAAATGCCCTTAAAGGCTTTTTGAAACTGTTTTCGACAAGGTATCCAACTGATTTGGCGGCCTGTACTGAGTATGCCGGTAAATGGCTGTTCGGCTCATCCCATTTTACCGTCTTTAATAATGCTATCGATTTGAGCTGTTTTTCTTTCAATCGATCGATTAGGGATGAGCAACGTGCTGGGCTTGGAGCGCAGGACGATACGCTGGTATTGGGGAATATCGGTAGGTTCATCCCCCAGAAGAATCAGCTGTTTTTGCTTGATGTTTTCAAGGCGGTTTATGCTCAGAATCCTGATTCCATCCTTGTTATCTGCGGCGATGGAAAGTTGAGACCGCAGGCGGAGGAAAAGGCGCGCTCGCTGGGAATTGCGTCAGCGGTGCGTTTTCTCGGTCAGATTTCCAATGTACAGGACGTCTATCAGGCGCTTGATTTATTCGTTCTCCCTAGTCTGTACGAGGGCCTCGGAATGGTCGCGATTGAGGCCCAGGTCTCCGGTCTCCCGTGCATCTGCTCTGAGAGGGTCCCCAACGAGGTCGCGCTATCCGGTCGGTGCAGCTTCGTTCCGTTGAGTGCGGGCATTGAGGGCTGGTCCAATGCGATCCTTACCACACGCACAGATGTCGTTAATCGTTCCGATCCCCAAGCATCTCTGGGGCTTGAATCTTATGACATCTTTAGGGCAGCGCCCAAGCTCGAAGAGTACTACCTGAAGTTATTTGAAACGGTGAATTAATGAAAATTTGTATTTTAACGTGGCTCCATAATCAAAATTTCGGTACGTTGCTTCAGGCTTATGCCCTACAGCAGTTTTTGAAGGCAGAAGGGCATGACGTTGTCGACGCCGACTATCTTCCCTGCGTTAAAGAAAAGCTACTGAACTGGGCGATCAACCGGAACTCCTTCGATTTATTTGCTGGCAAAGCACGCGAGCTATTCAATCGCAAGAAGGAACATGATGACTTCGGATCCTCGACGGCTGACGTATTCAATCGCTTTTTGAGCCAGAACATCGAGACCACTGATCGGATTGTCGATACAGACGGACTGGTCGATTTACGGGGAAAATACGATGCATACGTCTGCGGATCTGATCAAATCTGGTCCCCTTATCTTTTGAATAGGAATTTCTATCTCTCCTTTCTAAGCGACAGCGATAAGAGAATCGCGTATGCACCCAGCTTCGGTGTCACGAGCACCACGCAGAGGAAGAAAAAGATCATTACCGATCTGATTAAAACGTTCAGCTCTGTGTCTGTTCGTGAAGATGCGGGCGCGGATTTTGTCGAATCCCTCGGTCTCGAGCGCCCTTCACAGGTTGTGGACCCTGTCCTGCTCCTGTCGAAAGAGGACTGGGCCCCGCTCATCAACGGTAAATGTCCTGAGCCCGGGAAAATCGTCTGCTATTTCCTTGGGAATAGGCCGTTTTACAGGAAAGCTGTCGATTCGATTTCAAAAGAGCTCGGCTGCGAGGTCGTGACGCTTGTCGGTTCAGGTAAAAATGCTGTCGACGAGCAGCTTAATCCGCGTTACGGGCTTGGTCCCGATGAATGGCTCGCTTATCTGGCGAGCGCGCGGTTCGTGTTAACCGATTCGCTGCACGGTACGCTGTTTTCTCAAATTTTCCGCAAAGACTATTACTGCTTCAAGAGATTTGAGGAGACCGACAAGCGCTCTCAAAACTCTCGAGTCGAGAGCCTCTCGAGGCTTTCGAATACCGAGGATCGTCTGCTAGATGGCTATGACAGTCACATGAACGCTACGGAAATCGAGGGCTATGAGAAGCGACTGTCCGACGTGGAGTCGCTCATCACGTTTTCGAAAAAATGGCTCTTGGATGCTCTTGAGCAATAGGGGGAAAGTTAGCTTGAGCAAGAACATCGACACAGTTTCTCACCGGGCCTGCTTTGGTTGCGGAGCTTGCGCGGCCAAATGCCCTTTTTCCGCTATTACTATGCGTACCTCGCCCGACGGTTTCGAATATCCCGTGGTGGACGCAGCGAGATGCACCTCCTGCGGTCTTTGCCTGCGTACCTGTCCGGCCGAAAACCAAGTCGACGCGGACTCGGAGGCCATTCGCGCCGCTGTCTTGCAGAGCGATGACCCGGACGAGCTCGCGCAAAGTTCGTCCGGCGGCGTCTTCTCCCTTCTTGCGAAACGTATACTATCGGACGGCGGGCGCGTTTACGGCGCCGCCTGGGATGGCGTCGATCACGTCAGGCATATCGGTATATCCGAGCTTGCCGAAATCGCGCTCCTGCAAAAGTCCAAATATGTCCAGAGCGATGCTAGCGAATCGTATCCCGAAGTGCTCAGCGATCTCAAATCCGGCAAGCGAGTCCTCTTCAGCGGTACTCCTTGTCAGGTTTCCGCGCTGCGTCTCTATTTGGGTAAACCGATGGATGGGCTGACAACCGTCAGCGTTGTTTGCCACGGTGTACCAAGCTCTTCCATGTTTCGTTCCTATGTTGGCTGGCTCGAGCTTCGGGAGAAGTCCGATGTCACCGCACTGACTTTTAGAGATAAATCGAAATTCGGATGGGGCCATAACATAAAAATCGAGTTATCCGACGGCAGGATTATAAAGAGACCCGCTGCATTCGATCCCTTTTATGGTTCCTACATCAAAGGCCTGATCAGCAGATCGTCTTGCTACGGCTGTCCTTTCAGAGGGTGCGACAGTCCTGCCGACATCATCCTCGGTGATTCCTGGCGTTCTGAGTCTGTCCAAGACTGCGGACATCCCGAGAAGGGTGTTTCGGCCGTTATCGTGAAGACCGAGCGCGGGGCAAAATTGATCGATGAAATAGGCGATTACGTCGCCTACTCTAACAACGGCCTTGCTCCGGATGATGTGCTGCTGCATGAAGATCCTAATAAGCGCTCTGATCTTGAGGAGAGGCGCGATGCCGTTATCGAGCAGTTCGAGGCTACAGGATTACAAGTCTTTGATTCCGTCCTGGCGCCGAATGCGACTCTTTTCGACCGTCTGAAAATGCTGCTCCCCCCGTCGATGCGCCTGCGTGTAAAGCGGTTTGTCCGATCTATTAAACCTAGGACCGTGCATGAGTAACTTCACCACAGTGATAACGATTTGCGACCGTCCCCATATCGGGGGCGGAGCTTCAAAAATCGCAATCGAAACAGCAGCTGCTCTGGCGAGGATAGGTGTCAACAGCTATTTCTTTTCAGCGTTGGGTGACCCCGATCCCTCCTTAATCGAATCGGGCGTTGTTTGTGTCAATTGCGGGCAGAACGACGTCCTGAACGGGGGCGTCTCCGGCGCTGCTCAGGGTATCTGGAACAGGCGCTCGGAAACGGCGCTGGATGATCTACTGAAGCAGCTCGATCCGAAGACGACGGTCGTCCACGTTCACTCTTGGACGCACTCCCTTTCTCCCTCGATATTCACGGCCATAGGGCGACGGGGGTTCAAGTGCCTGATCACAGCCCATGAGTACTTCCTCGTTTGTTCCAACGGTGGACTCTACGATTATGTTAATCATTGCAACTGCGGAATTGCCCCCGGTTCTCCGAAGTGCCTGCTGCACAACTGTGACAAGCGCTCATATATCCAAAAACTGTATCGATCCGTTCGCTTTTCCGTGCAGGGATATGTTTTGAGAGCGCTGCGCCCGGCTGTCGCCTTCGTTTCAGATTCCAGTCGTCGGTTGATTGAGCCCTATCTAACATGGGATGCCGAGCGATTCGACTGTTTAAATTACGTCGATGCGGACAAATTCCAGCATGGGTTTGATGCAGATTGCGAGGCTTACCTATTCGTTGGTCGCCTGAGCCCTGAAAAGGGCTGCGATTTATTTTGCGAAGCCGCCAGTAGGGCCGGTGTGGACGCTATCGTCATCGGTGACGGTACCGAATTGAAGAGGCTGTCGGACAGTTATCCGGATATCAAATTCATGGGCGCGCTGCCCCATGACAAGGTACTTTCCGTCATGACGCGGTCACGTGCAATCGTTATGCCCTCGGTTTGCCGAGAGACGTTCGGGCTTGTCGCCTATGAGGCCATGATCGCTGCCGGTCTGCCGTGCATCGTCTCTGATGTCGGCGACGCTGCCTCCTTTGTGAGGTCGAAAGGTCTCGGCGAGGTCTTCAGCGCGGGCAATGCCGAGTCGCTATCCGCCGCAATGGTCAATATGCTCGATCCCGATGTTTACTCGCGTTACAGGGGGGCGGTTGAGAAGGCGGACTTCAGCTGCCTCGAAAAGACCGCGTATGTAGAACGTCTTATCGGTATTTACGATCAGCTAATGGCTAAGCTTTAATTGGATGAAGGTTTTTAATGGTTACGGTTGTGATGTCAGTTTACAACGGCACGCGATATCTTACTGAGCAGCTAGATAGCTTAAGACTTCAGACAGTGTCTCCGGACCGAGTGCTGATTGCGGATGATTGCTCGACAGACGGGTCGTTCGATCACATTGTCAAATATATCGAGGAACACGGACTCGGTAATTGGACCATCAACAAGAATCGCTCTAATTTCGGCTGGCGCAAGAGCTTTAAGCGGCTTCTCGACCTTGCATCCATAGACGATGGAATCGTCTTCCCGTGCGACCAGGATGATATCTGGGAACCCGATAAAATCGCTGTGATGTCCTCAATCCTCGAGAAGGACCCCTCTATCGACGTTCTCAGCTGCGCCGTCGAGCCGTTTTATGAGAGCGGCGGTAAAAAAGTAACAGTCTATGGTGCTGTCGATGATTCCAAACCTCTGGACGATTTGGAGGCCCCGGTTTTCGATAGCAAGTTTATGTCGGTACGGCGCCCTGGATGTTCGTATGCCGTAAAATCGAGTTTTATAAGGGAAATCATGCCATATTGGCAGGATGATTTTGCTCATGACGGTATGTTATGGCGCTTCTCATTACTGAAGGGGACCCTCAGACTTCTAAATCAGCCCTTGATTCGGTTCCGTAGGCATGACTCTAATGCAACTGAGATGCGACATATTGACAGGAAATCTCGTGTTGCTGAGATAGGGATGTGCTTGAGATTTTCTAAGGTTTTAGAAGAATACTGCAGTAGTAATCCTGGCGATTATCGTATATCTTCTGCGCATATAGAGCATTACGGTTCTGTTTTAAATGCCCGTTTGCACTTGCTCGTAGGTGGCCTAAAAATAAGTGATTTAGGCACCATTCTAAAATACCGTAAGTATGAACTGTCAAATCGTTCCCTGCTTGGTGACTTTAAGGCCTTAATCAGTTCCTGTGACAGTAAGTAGGTGTTTAGAATGCTTGAGCTATTTACTAATGAATTCACTATTTTGATTTTCGCCGCAATCTTAAGTGTCATTTCTCCCGTTAAAGGACTATTTTTTTCTGTTCTAGGATTGCTCGTTTTCAAAGAAGTTCTTTCTGGGCGTCTCTACAAAGTGTTTTTAAATAACGCCATTCCCATTGTCGTTATGGGCGCGATAGTTTTCTTTTCTGCTATTGCGTTTACGTCCCGAAGCATTAACGAATCCCTCCTTACGGTCTGCTCGTATTTCTTTTGCATTCTTCTTGGTTATATTTACGGTAAAGCAAAGAATGATGACTGGGTTGAGTCTGCATTGCTTATGCTTCGCAACGTTATGGTGTTCGCCTGCCTATTTAGCTTTGTCCTTGAAATTGTTTTAGGTCAACGACTAGTTACAAATGGTTCCTTTTCTTTTCTGCAAACTGTAACGATTGATAATCCATCCTTGTATCGACTGCGTAGTTTTTTCGGTCATGCAATCGTATTTGGCCAAATGATAGTTATTGCTGTGGTAATTAACTATAAATTGGAGACGGGCAGGATGAAACGTCTCTTATGCTCTGTAGTTCTTTTGGTCGCTCTGCTTCTGACAAAGAGTCGTAGCGCGTGGATTATTCTCATTGCTTTACCATCGGTGTACCTGGTCTTTCGCCTAAAGAACCCCGAGTATTCTAAATGGAATTTAATTGCCCTTTTAATTCCAGCTGTATTGCTACTCGTTTTTATTCTCTACAAGTT
>CATVTM010000079.1 GCA_958346935.1 uncultured Collinsella sp. | reverse complement strand
CTGTTGAGTGTGGAGAGCATCTCCTCCTCGGCCACCACAATATCGCCCACCACGCCGCCGTCGTTAAACAGGCTGTAGTAGTCACGGTAGCGCGGATAGAAATTGACCTCGACCGACACCACAAAGTTGACGGTCGTGACGAGTGTGGTCAAAAACGCAATGAGTGCCGGAACGTCATGGTAAGGAGCCCCGTAAAACAGGCCTTTGATCTGCACGCCAATAGGGCCCGCCCAGATAATAACCAGGTGTACGAAAAGCCCCAAGTTGGTAAACAGCCCCGTAAGCGCAAGCGGCATAAATTGGTCGAGCCAGCGCAAAAAACACCAGGGACTCCGATCACTCTGTGGAAAATACCGGTACAGCAGTACCACATCCCAGGCAAGCATGACGCCGTAGCCTAGGGCGATTGACGCCAACAGGCCCTCGACCGGCGGCAGTCCCAACGTCAGCGCTGCCAGGGCGCACAGGCACGCCACGCCAATGGCGGCCGCAAAGCTGCACAGAATGCCACGATAATCTTTGATGGCCGTGAGATAGCTCATGCCGTTCCAGTTGACGATCATGATGTTGAAGAGCCACAGGCACAGCAGCCCCTGCAGCAGCGTGGCCCCCGAGAACAGCAAAAAGACGCCGTAGAGCACCGTGCCCGCAACGAGCATGATGGCATTAGACCCCCAAAACGAAGGCAGGATCTCATCCTCGCGCTCGGCAAAGAGCATGTCGGCCAAAAAGCGCGTGACCGGCATGGAGAAAAAGCTTGTGAGCGTGAGCGATGCCAGCAGCGTATAGGTCACCATGCACACCAGCAGGTCCTGGTTGGCGCGCCCCACGCCCCACAGACCGCACAGCACCAAGATACCCACCTGGAGCAGCACACCCAGCAGCATGGGGCCCGTGCATACAATGCCGGCGTAGCCGTAAGCGCGCATCGTGGCAAACAGACCCTTGCGCCTAAACAGGCGTTTGAGCTCAAAACCGATTCCGGCCACCGGCTACTCCCCCTCTCTGGGCAGGTCAAACGCACGCGCCGTCACGTCGTACAGCGCGCGATAGTTGGCGAGCATCTGCTCGTGCAAAAAGTACGTGGCAACGCGACGCTGGCCACGCTCCCCCATCTCAATGCGACGGGCGCGGCTTGTGCACATGCGCTCTATGGCATCGGCCAAGCCCTTGCGATACATGGGCGGCGTCACAAAACCCGCCACGCCAAAGTCATCGCCCGGGGCACCTTCGAGCAGCTCGCGGCAGCAGCCCACCTCGGTCGTCACGCAGGGACGGCGCGCTGCAAGCGACTCCAGCACGCTGAGCGGCTGGCCCTCGGAGATGCTCGTCAAAATGGTAAAGTCGAGCTTTTCCATGTACTCGACCACGTTGACGCGCCCGGTAAAGATCAGATCGCGCACGCCCAGGGTATCGACCAGCGCGTGGCACTCGGCACCGTACTCCTCGTCGTCCACGCCGCCCATAATGTGCAGGCGCACCTTAGGCAGGCGCTCGTGCAGTTCAAAGAAGGCATAGATCATGGTCTTGACGTCCTTGATGGGCGCCAGGCGCACCACCGCGCCAATATCCACCCAGCCGTCATCGGGCTTTAAGGGAATGTCCTTAAAGCAGTCGAACTGGATGCCGTTGGGGATGACCAGGCACTTGTCCGCATCGCAGCCCATGTCGATCTGCGTCTTACGGGCGTTATGGAACAAACTGGTCACGCGGAAGGCGCGACGGTAGATCTCCTCCGAAAGCAGGTAGAAAAAGCGGATCCAGCGGTCCTTAAACGACGGCACCACCCAGTCAGCGCGAATGATCTCTTCCTCGCGTTCGCGAGTATAGATGCCATGCTCGGTCAGCAGCACCGGAGCCTGGTGAACGCTTGAGCCCAGGCAGGCGAGCAGGCCACCGTAGCCGGTCGAGATGGCGTGGTACACATCGGCCACCGGCACCTCGCTGCCCAGAAGGTAAAGCACGGGCAGCAGCATGGAGCGCATGGTGTGGAATGCATCGGCAAAGGGCGTGTATGGGTACTCGGCCAGGCACACGTCGCGAAAGATATCCATAAAGGCGCGACTCTGCAAAAACGAGAGCGGATGCACGCGACGGCGCTGGAAGATATCGAATAGCACGTCCCAGTCCGGATTGGAGAGCGACACCAGGCGGCGCAGCGCCTCGCGCTCGCGGGCGTTAAAACTGGCTTCATGTTGCTCGCCCGATAGGCGCAGGGCGTCGTCCAGAAACACCTCGTGCACCTCGACCACGTTGCCGGGCAGCTCGTAGACAAACTTGCCGCGGTCGACAGCATGCGCGCCAATCACCCACAGCACAAACTCGTGCTCGGGCATGGCCTGTATGTAGCCGTGCATCCAGGTGGACACGCCGCCGTGCACATAGGGGTAGCAACCCTCGAGTACCAAGCAGATTCTCATTTGTCGCCACCCTCCTTGCGTGCAATGGTCACCGTCTTGTCCGTGGCTTTGACCAGGTACAGGTCGCCCGTCAGATGCGTAATCTCGCCACCCGTGACTGCACCCGGCTCACCGTTGTTGGCGCGGAACATGAGCCACGCCTCGTCGTGGAAATTGCCCAGGCTGAGCGTCCAGGCATCCGCACTTGTATCCACGCTCACCGTCACGGACGAAAAGCGCTGGATGGCGCCCGAGCATTCCGAACCGGACTGGCGCCGCAGGTCGGGCGCAGACTTGGTAAGCCACTCCAGGTAGTTGGTCAGACCGCCCTTGTAGACCTCCCAGCCCTCCTTAGCGCCGCGATCGGGATCGAGCAGATCATCCGGGTGCATAAAGTGCGTACTCACGTAGTGCATGTTGAGCTCGGACACGGCTGCCAGACGCATATAGGAATCGTTGACCATGCCGCCCGAGACAATACGTGGCTGCTCCACAATGCCATCGCTCGCCACGCCAAACTCCTGCACATAGGGCAAGTCGGTGCCATCCTCAAAATACGTACTGGCGATGGTCTTAATGCGCGGAACGTCGGTGCCAATAAGCTTGCGCGCACGGGCCGAAAGGATGTTCGACGGTGGCACATAGACCGAGCCGTGCGCGTTGGGCAGCGCCTCGTCCTGAAAGGCGATGAGCTCGTTGAGCGACGCGACGAGCGTTTCCTCGTTCTTCCACGTCTTGTAGTCGTACAGCTTGCCATAGTCGGTATCCCAGAGCGCCAGAGGCTGATGGTTGTAGCCGTGAAAGCCCAGCTCTCCGCCCATCTGCAGCAGCATGCCGCCAAAGTAGCGGAACTGCGTGGTATCGGCCTGGCGCGCGGGCTCGGTCTGGTTGACCGCGTCCTCGTAGTTTTCGATCATCACGCCGGTAAAGCGAATGCCATATTTTTGCGCGAGCTTTTGCAGATCGGGCCACCAAACCTTGGTGTAAAAATCGGCAATGGAAAGCCCGTAGTCACGCTTGATATAAGTACCATCGCCCGAGGGCACGGGGCTAGGAAAGTCGTCCAAAAAGAACACGGCGCTGTTGATGACCGGATAGGCCGTTGCATCGCCCAGGAGGCTGGTCGCCGCGGCGTAAAAGCCGCGCATGACCTTGTCATAGATACCGATATTGCAAACCACGGTGCGCCCGCTACCGCAGTCATTCGACCAAATGAGTGGGGCGCCCGCATCGCCGGTCTTAGCCCACACACGAGCCGTCTCGCGCAGCGATACCGAAAGCGACGAATCAAAAGGGTCCGAGAGCTCGTAGCGCTCTCCCCCGCCCAGCATAAAGTCCTCACTCGGCACAATGCTTTCGGCTTTTACATAGTCATATCCGGCCGATTCAATGCCAAGCTTGGAGGCAATCACTTGCAGATAGCTCGAGTTATCCGGCGGCATGGCGAGCATAAGCGAACCGCCGGCACTCACCCAACTCATAATGTCGCTCAGGTGCGTACTGAGCCCATCGAGCGACGGCATGAGCAAAATCACGCGATCGAAGGAGGTCAGTGAGGGAATGGCATCCGCGCCATCCAGGGCAAGGTCAACGTCGCGGTGCGCGATCTTCATGTCCAGCAAAATCTGGTCGAACTGCTCCTTTACGTCCTCGACGCCAGCTTGATCGGAATCGGTAATGACCAGGCACGTGGGCTTTTGACCAAAGATTGCCGAGGAGGCCGGCACCGCATCGTTGGCAGCAAGCATCCCCAGCTTATGCTGACCCGCACTGTACTGCACGCCGGCACGCTCCACCAGCAGCACGGCGGCCATGGCAATAAAGACCGCCCACACCACGAGCAGTCCCATCCAGCGAAAGCGGCCTGCACGGTCGCGGATATGTTGCGCCACGCTCATCTGGCCTCCTCCCCGTCGCGCCAAAACGCCAACTTTTCGCGGTTGTCGGCGCTCAAATACACATGTTGCTTGTCAATCGCATCGATCACACGGTGGACCTCGTCACCGTCGCAGCGCATCACGGCCAGGCGCAGGCAAAGCATCCAAACCTCCTGCTCCTCGGGCACGTCGAGCACCAGCTGGTCGATCACGGCCTGCGCCTCGTCGATCTGTCCGACATCGGCCAGCGCCGTCGCGTATCGAATGCGCAGCTCAAGGGTATCCTCACGCTCGCAGCGACGCGCAAGCAGGAGCGCATACTGTTGGCGCTGAATCTGAGCCACGCGTCCCTCGGCCAAGCCCGAGACCAAGTATTCACCAAGAAAATCGCAGTATTCGTTGAGTTTTTGCGTGCTCGGGTCCGTCTTAAAGGCACGCTCCAGCTGCTGCAGTTTAAGGTCGGACTCTTTGGAGATCTGCGCCACCGCCGTCGCGGCATAGTGCGCCACCTCAACGTCGTCGTTAAGCTTAGCCGCCTGCAGCTGCGCCAGGTACGCGTCGGGCTCCTCGGTGAGCATGGAGAGCATTAGGCGACGCCGGTATGCCGGGTCGTTGACGATGAGCGCCTCCTCGAGCGGCACTACGCCTGCATCGTCCTCACCACTCGGTACCGACATACTGCGATGCAGGTCGTCGTTGAAGCGCAGCGACTCCAGCGCAGACTCTTTCAGCCCCTCGCCAAACACCGCGCTGCGGACCGATAGCAGAACCACCAGCAACGGGCCCCACAGCGGCACCAGCACTATCACAGCCAGCATGTGCCCGCGCACCGGCAGCAGGCCCAGCTTCATGAGCGTCCACAGCATCAGGCAAACCAGCGCATGAATCAGCAGCAAGACGGCAGCAACGACAAGCGAGATCAAGCGGCACCCCCCTCACCGTCACCGGTGTAAGAGATGTGCTGCAGCAGCTCCACGATGTCCTCGCCGTCGACGGGCTCCACCGCAATCTGCTTTGCGCTCAGGCGCTCGCGGATAATGGGCAGATCGCACGCCTTTGCCTGGCGCATAAGCAGGTAGAGCACGTCGCCGTCGACCAAGCCCGCCGCGTCGCTCTCGCGGATTACCGACCCAATTGCGCCCACCAGCTCGCCGACAGGCTCCATGCCCGGTACCACGCGCAGGAGCAAAAAACTCCCCATCTTGCTATCTGCCAGCGCCTGCGCCGCCGCGAGCTCTTGGCCAAAGGCAGCCTGCTTGAGCACGCAAGTGCCGTCAACGCAGCGTTTATCCTGCGCCACCGCCTCATAGTCAAAGGCACGGCCCAGCGCGCTTTCGACCAGGCCGCACAAGATGCGGAACAGGTTTTGATAATAGAGGGTCATTTGATTTTCGGCAGCACGACGCACAAAGATCAACACGGCGGGTGCCCCGTCGCGCTCGATCGCGTATCCAAACATGGGAAGCCCCGGCGTCAGCTCGCGGTTCACCCACAGGTTCGAACGGCCCCCGTCGCCCAAAAGAGGTGCAAGCTGCTCAAGCGTGAGCGAACGTGCGGCATCTTCGGCAATCGCGGGACTTGCTGCCACCAGGCGAGCAAATGCCCCTCCCGAAACATGGTAGATCGCCACCGAATCGTTCTCGAGGATCTCGCCCAAAAGCTCGCAGCACTTGCGATAGATGTCGCGTGGGTTGAGCACGTCGAGCTCCTGCGTCACGGCAAAGATCTTGCCAAAGCTGTCGTGGCGACCCACAATCTGGCGCCTGTACGCGCGCTTGTCCTCGATCGCGTCGTGGTAAAGCTGTGTGAGGAACGTATTGCGATTACGCACGAGCTCGTTTTGATCGCGCTCCGCCCTAATGGCTTCGCTGTTGCGCAGCTGCACATAGCCGCACACGGCACCCACCACAAAGTACGCAATAAACGGCAGCCAGTTGGACGGCTCGTAAAAGAGACCCTGGAAGGTATAGCCGTACTGAGTAAAGTAGCTCGCGGCCAAACCCACCGACGCCAGCAGCGCCGCAACCAGGCCAAAGTCCAAGCCATACAGCGTGCCGATCAGCACCACGTAGAGCAGGCGATAATCGAGCACGTTGAGCTGGGCCGATTGGGAGAACAGATGCTCCAGCACCTCGAACAGGACCCAGGCAACGCCCGTCTCCAGGCATTTAATAGGCAACGTGCGCATTTGGATGCGGTCGATGGCGGCGCGCAAGGGGTTGACCTTCTTTTCGCGGCCAGCATCCCAACGCGCATGAATGGTCGAAAGATCGCGCAGCAAGTCGTAGCGCTGAAACCAGCCATAGCGCACGCGAGCGACGTCGCTGGCGGGCAGGGCATAGCCGGCAGAATCGCCATAGGCAACGGAAAGGCTGGGGGACAGCGCCTTGAGGGCGTCGCCCACCTCACCCGCCGTGTGATGGAAGGTATCAGCTACGTCGAGCGTCTCAAAGGAGGCATCCCAGCTATCAAAGATGCGGCGCACCAGCACCGCGAGTTCCTCGGCGCACAGCAGGGGAAACGCTGCATCCTGCGCGCCCTGCAGAGCGACCGATCCTGTTGAGCACGCGTCGAACAGCGGCACCAAAAACGGGTCCTCCAGCGCGGCAGACGCGGTATACAGGAACGGCACGCGCAGGATTTTGGTCTGAACGCCCTCGCGAGCAGCGTAGTAGCGGCACAGATCGTTGGCTGCGCGCGCGATAATGCCCTTGCCCGTTCGCCCCGCGGCATCGGCGGCACCCTCGGCACCTGCGGGACCTGCTATATACAACAGCTGGATCCGGCGATCCATGCACGCGCGAAAGACCGAACGCAGCAGCTCGATATCGCCCACGCTATCGATATGCGGGGTAAGGTAATTAGAAAGGTAGACCACGCGGTCGAACTCATAGGCCTGATCCAGGTGTTGCAGAAGCTCTTTCCACGAGGCATGGGGCGATGACTCGTCGCGTCGCGCTTCCGCGGCAGCGACGACCTGCACATGGTCCCCGGGGAACGCCTTGGCACAAAAGTCATCGTCAACATATGCGGTGTTGCCAACAACCAGCACTTCCATAGCGCACCCCTCCCCTTAATTCCACATTTGTCATAGTCAAACATGCGTATTGTACGCTGTCAACGCGAGCTGGAGCGCCTTTAAGGCTGTTTTAAGAACTTTTTTAGAGGATGTGGGAGTGGCAACTCGTCCGACCCAGGCTCATTGAGAAGCTGCTATTCGCTCTGAAAAGGCACATCGCAATCTGCTGACAGCTCTGCGAGGAAAATGCCAGGCAATGTACATTGCTCTCGCGCGGAATAGTTAGATGAAAGAAACGGCAGTTCTTTGGAATAGCTGACGACAACCTGTGGAACGATCTTAATGCCCAGAGCAAGTTCGAACTTAGCAATGGTCTTTAGAGTCATATTAGGTTGAGAATTCAAGAGCTTAGAAAGCGACTGAAGGCTTATGCCCATACGATTTGCCAGCTCACTTTTGCTCAATCCCAAACGTTTCATTTCGCGATGAACAATAAACTCAATATCTAGTGCATGTTCATAAGCGCGCGTTTCGCTACTTTCTGTTTCGGCATAAAAATCAGATAGATCTACTTTATTCATTGTATTCTCCGTTTCAGAAGCCAGGCATAAAAGTCAGCGCCCAGGCTCCAGAAGCTGACGCGCTATTACGGCCAGTCGCTTGGCCCGCTCGATTTCCTTACTGATATTTCCCGATCCCTGATGCCCTTTAAACCAAAATAGAAGAACGATTTTGTCTACGCCTTGACGTATGGCATAAATCATTTCTCGATTAACCCCGTTAAACCCCTTAAGATCATGGAGGCCAATCTTAGAATCAATGCATCTTAGCTTCGAGGTCCCACTCGCAACCTTTAATCCATAATCATAGATTTTTGAAATCAGGTCGATCATTTTACGGGCGTCAATTTTACGATAGTGTCTGACATCATTTTCTGAAATTGAGAGTTGTCAGGAGAAGTCGTCAGCCCCAAAACGGTCGGCCCTTGGAATCCCCATATTCGACAAGATCATATCCTTCAACCAAAGGCCACCTCCCATTTCTAGATACACTTAACTTATAAGTTAAGTGTATCTATTTAAATAGAAATAACA